>JAESRW010000035.1 GCA_016764395.1 Flavobacteriales bacterium | reverse complement strand
TTGTACATTCGATGGCGCATCCGTTATCAAGCCTCGTTGATATGCATCACGGATTGGCCAACGCCATTTGCTTGCCGTATGGAATGGAGTTCAACATTCCAGGACAAGAAGAGAAATTCGGGGATATTGCCCATGCATTGGATATCAAGAGCGGATCAGGTTTGGAGGTGGTATCCTATTTAAAGGAGCTGAATGAGAAACTCGGATTACCCGAGAAATTGAGTGAGCACGATGTTTCTGTAGATCAAATTGAAGCATTATCAAAGCTGGCCATCGATGATTTTTGCCATCCGGATAATCCGAGGCGGGTAACGCTGGAAGATTTTAGGGATTTGTACCGTGCGGCTATCTAAAGATGCTTCGCTGTGCTCAGCATTTCAATGTAGCGAACATTGACAAATGATTAATCCCTGTAATTCTGAGAGCAGCGAAGAATCTTAAGCAAGATGCGACAACACAACTATTTCGTATACTTAACGACCAATAACAATAAAGGAGTAATCTATACTGGCCTTACCAATAATCTGCCCCACAGAATGATCGAACACTACCTTAACAAAGGAACCAATTCTTCATTCGCAGGTCGATTCTATTGCTACAACCTCCTGCATATGGAAAGATTTCAATACATTCGAGATGCTTATAAAAGAGAGAAGCAAATCAAAGGATGGACACGCGCTAAGAAGGTAGCGCTCATCGAATCAGAAAATCCAACATGGCGGTTTCTTAATAAAGACATTATGGATTGGCCACCAGCCAAAGACGCTTCGCCCCGCAGGACATTTCAACGTAGCTAACATGAAAAAAATAGGTATCGCATCAGCTCTCATGTACCCTGACAATGAGCGCAAAGTATTTGGGAAGAAGTCGCTGTGTTATATTGAAAAGGACATGGCTCGCTATCTGGCACATGTGGAAGCATTGCCTGTACTGATTCCAGACTTGGACCATTCCGATCTCAAGAAGTTCCTTGGTGAAATGGACGGATTTGTTTTCCAGGGTGGAACCGACCTCTCCCCAAAATCCTATGGGCAAACTCCTATTGAAAATGGTGCATGGCCTGGGGATCCGATTCGTGATGAATTTGAGCTGGAAATCATGGATTATGCCATTGGCCAAGGAAAACCCGTACTTGGAATTTGCAGAGGCTTTCAGCTGATGAACGTCTACTTTGGAGGCACCTTGTATCAGGACATTCCAACCCAACGTCCCGATGCAATTGTGCACAGAGACGCTGACCTTTACGATCAACTCAACCACGAAATACAGTTCACACCAGGGGGGTTTCTCGCTTCCATTTATAATGAAGAAGTAAAAGGAAGAGTCAATTCTGTGCATCATCAAGGTGTTGATAAGCTCGGGGACGACCTCGAAGTATATGCAACATGCGCCGAAGATGAACTCATAGAGGCATTTGGATCAACGCGATTTGAACCGGGAAAAGTGATAGGTATTCAATGGCATCCGGAGTTTTTCTACAACTCCAAGGTGCCACTTATTTATGGTAATACGCTCTACAGTCAGTTCTTGAATTATTGTTAAATTAAGGTAGGTTAAGATTGGAGCTTTTTGTAAATTAAATTGGCTGATTTGAATGCGTATGAATTTTTAAAATAAATCTTCGGGCACTTCTCGGTCCTGATGACAGCGTGGCAAAAATCACCACCAAACCGAAAGGTATTATGAAACACTAAGTATACTTAATCTAGCTTATAGTTAAAACATCTGCAATATGAATATCATCAACCCATCAACAGAAGAAATTATCGCGTCCGTAGAAGAGGACAATTTACAGGCTATTCAAGACAAGTATGAGAAATTAAAAACTGGCTATGACAGCTGGAGGAGCATAGCTTTAGCAGATCGTCTTGCGATCATGAATAATTTTAAAGAGTGCATCAAGGAGGAACTTCCGGAATTGGCCAAAGTTGTATCCCAGGAAACAGGAAAGCCACTCGCTCAAGCAACAGGAGAACTCATCGGAACCTGCAACCGGATTAAGTTCTTCGTCAACAACTCAGAAAAATGGCTGGCYTCYGAAGAKGTAGCSGTRGCCAANGGAATMACSGAGCGWATWGTKTATGAGCCATTCGGGGTCATTGGAAATATTTCAGCGTGGAATTTTCCTTATGCCGTAGCCGTAAATGTTTTTGCGCCCGCTCTTATTGCAGGTAATACGGTATTATTCAAAACCTCGGAATTTACAGCGCTTTCTGGTTTGTCTATCGAACGATTGCTACATAAAGCCGGTGTGCCGGAAAGTGCTTTTCAAGCAGTGACCGGTGCACGAGACGCTGGAGAAGCCATGTTAAACCTGCCATTAGACGCATACTTCTTCACCGGTTCACATGCCACCGGCAAACACATTTACGAAACAGTCGCGGAGAAGATGGTGCCCTGTCTATTGGAACTTGGCGGCAAAGATCCGTTATATGTTACCGCCAACAACAGCGATATTGAGTCGATTGCAGGCGCTGCGGCGGATGGTGCATTTTACAATAATGGACAGAGCTGTTGTGCAGTGGAGAGGATCTATGTGCATGAGCATATTTATGATGAGTTTGTAGATAAATTCAAAGAAAAAGTCTCCAAATATCAGATGGGATCACCGGATGAAGAGGGAGCAACCATTGGCCCACTTACCAGGGAGAGTCAAGTCAATTTTATTCAAGTGCAACTGGAAGATGCAAAGGAAAGAGGCGCTGAAGTAGTACTCGGTGGGCAGGCTCCTGATCGGAAAGGCTACTTTTTTGAGCCTACCGTGGTCACCCACGTAGATCACAGCATGTCCATGATGCGGGATGAGTCTTTCGGGCCCATCATTGGGATTCAAAAAGTGAGTAGCGATGAGGAAGCAATTGGATTGATGAAGGATACCAGCTATGGTTTGACATCGAGTGTATTCACAGAAGATGAGAAACAAGCCTACGAAATAATGGACGCGATGGATAGTGGGACCGTATATTGGAATTGTTGCGACCGGGTGAGTCCGAATTTGCCATGGTCAGGACGGAAAAACTCAGGCATTGGGGCGACGCTTTCACATCTGGGGATAAGGGCTTTTGTACAGCCCAAGGCCTATCATCTTAATATGGCAGAGGAGAAGAGTTTGAGCCATTAGTGGGATTTTGTACGACGATTTTTAAATGCTAAATCTCGAATGTCAAATGATAAATGAAAAAGTGGTGATTCGGTGCTGAAATTTTGTCATATTGAAGATCTATCCTTTCTTTCGCTATACAACAACTTCCGATTCATATCAAAGTTTAAGGTGCTCAAAGCTGGGTGTGAAGTTGGCTGTTTCCAGGATGGTGGCAGCGTTTAAAATTATAACCACAGAGCACACAGAGATTGCACAGAGGTCACTAAGAGTGATTCAATTTTTCAACCTCTGTGCTCTTTGAGCCTTCTTTGTGCCCTCTGTGGTTAATAGATTGCCCGGATTTCAGAAGATGTATGCTCCAATAAATTACACCCAACGCCCACCTCACCAATTCTTCAATTTGCATAAACGTAGATCCAAAGGCAGCCTTGTAACACCCATTTCAAAGAATCAGCACAAGAAAACCACCAGGATCAGAAATTTGATTGACAACGGAGAATTTACTCCATTAGAGGGATTGGGGACTGGGATTTTTTAAATGTTAAATATCGAATGTCAAATGAAAAATGAAAAATGAAAAAGTGGTGATTCAGTGCTGATATCTTGTCACATTGAAGCCAGAGGTGCTCCGGGCTGGGTGGGTAGTTGGCCGTTTACAGGATGGTGGCAGCGCTTAAAATGTTAACCACAGAGCACACAGAGATTGCACAGAGGTCACCAAGAGTCATGCAATTTATCAAACCTCTGTGCTCTTTGAGCCTTCTCTGTGCCCTCTGTGGTTAGGATATTGCCATCATTTAAGATGCTGTATACTCCAATAAATGACACCAAAAGGCCACCTAACCAATTCTTCAATTTGCGTAAATGTAGATCCAAAAGCAGCCTTGCAACTCCCATTTCAAAGAATCAGCGCAAGAAAACCACTAGGAACAGAGCGTTTATGGGTTGAAGAGCGGAAGACAGGTGTAGATCCAGTGCTGAAATCATGTCACATTGAAAATCTATACTCCTATTTCCTCTGCGAAATATGCGACTGTTGTGTGCAATCGGAGACACCGTGCGACCTTACCGCCAAGGCGAAGCCCTGATTAGCCACGAAGATCTTTGATGGTAAGACTTATCTGGTATTAATTCGCATCGCGAATTCGAAGCACATCCACCAGCCGATCTGGATAATCGGTAATAATTCCATCTACACCAAGAGATAGAAGTGCGTCCATGGAGATCCTGTCATTGGCGGTCCATGGGATGACCTTCATGCCGTTTTCTTTGGCAAATTTCATCAGTTCCTCGTTCACGAGTGATAATTCGGGGCTATAGATATTCGGAATTGCCCCGAAAGCCTCAATGGTCTTTTCAAAATTGGGGTCTTCTTCGATCAGTAAGGCAATATCCACGGACGGATATTTCTGTATCATATAGTGCAGCGTTCTAGGGTCGAAAGACTGAATGATCACCCGTGGTTTAATCCCCCCTGCTTCCACCACCTCCATCAAAAACTCCACGAATGCAGCTGGTTGAGGATGGTAAATATCATCCCCTGCCGGCGTACATTTGGTTTCAATATTATAGGCAACCGGATTTAAGTTATGCTCTTTGATGTGGGCCTCCACCTCCTTAATTACATCTTTAAGCAGCGGTTTATGGGCAACAATATTTACCTGGTCCGGGAAGCGGTCGTGTGGTTTTGATCCGCAATCGCATTTAGTGATTTCCACATAGTTCATCTGGTATAAGTTGTACGCTTTGGCCATCGAATCTGGGATCTCAGCTCCGATGGAATCGTAACAAATTTCTTGAGACAAAAACGGCTCATGGGAAAGCACCACCTGGCCGTCTTTAGAGATGACTACATCCATCTCCAAGGTAGTTACGCCAATATCAACGGCTTTAAGAAAACCTTTGATGGTGTTTTCGGGATACAATCCTCTACATCCACGGTGTCCCTGTATATCAAACGGCGTTTGCTCCTCCTGTGTACAAGAAATTGAGAACATAGAAACGATACAGAGCACAAAGAGGCTCCCTCTTAAAGGTAAAGTTGAAAGCATAAACTAAGCAATAACAGATTCTGAAGGTTGATTAATCCCTTCGATCCATCCAGCGACATATAAGGCCACGCTGTCTCCCGGCTCATTGTGTGGCTCGTGTCTCATTCCATCCCATGATTGGAATGTGGCCTTGCCATCTGTTTTGCCCACAAATTCTTTGCTTCCTTCAGGCGAAGTTAGTTTGTCCTCGGTTCCATGCATGACCAAAGTATTAACCTTGAGTGTCTGTGCATGGTCCAATGCCCACTTTGCTGCCTCAAAGGCAGAGAAGAACATGCCTGCTGTAATTTTACCGTGCACCAAAGGATCAGCCAAATATGCTTTTCCAATTTCCGGGTCGGTACTCAGTTCGCTTGGATCAACTTCGTTTCCCTCGGTGAAAGCCGGATATATATTGCGCATCATTCGGGCCAATGCCACCTTAAACGCCGGAGGCTCAAAGGCCAATTTTAACCAGGGTGAGGAAATAACGGCCCCCACAAGATTCGAAACATCGCGTCGCAGTAAATAATTTGTGGCAATATTCCCGCCGAGACTGTGCCCATACAATACGATAGGAACATTCGGATGGGTGGTTTTGATGTGAGCAACCAGTGAATCAACATCATCCAAGAGATGGTCATATGAAGCTGAATGCCCCCGCTTTCCATCAGATAAACCGTGACCTCTGAGATCAATTCCTACCAGTCCGATTCGTTTGCCGTTCATTATTTGGGCCATCCCCTTATATCTGCCTATGTGCTCACCGAGACCGTGCACCATGCAAATAATCTTTTCCATTGATTCTTCTGGTACCCAGGAACGACCTTGCAAATTGGTACCGTCCTTTGCCTTTATTGAAAATGTACTGTTTGACATTGATGCTAGTATTAGAATGCGTAATGCAACTTATTTAGTTCAAGGAATAGCGAATTTACGAATTGTTGCTCTGATAACCAGTAAAATTCATGCGTACTGATCCGGGTCGATTGTGCCTGAAATTAGGTCTTCGGGGCGTCTTGCTACTCCTATAATCCCATGACCAGAAGATGATATGCATCTGAATTCAATTCATAGTGCTCCTAAAATTCAATGAAAGTTATAGCGATGCCCGGCCCTATTCCAACTTAATATATCATTCGATAACGAGATTGCCATGGACACGCTTGTACCCATCACTGACAATCAGGTAAAAGTAGCTCCCTGCAGCCAGGTCCGAGATATTGAGAATTTGTGAATCGTGCTTGATATTATTATCAGATCTCACCACTCTTCCATACAGATCGTACAACTTAAATGACCAAAATTTCGCACCTTCTACCCGAATGTTAAGTTCTAGTGCAGTCGGGTTTGGATAGACCAGGCTGCCTGAAGCATGTTGCTGTACTGCGACAGAAAGATCGATCTCTTCTGTAAGAGCAAGAAGTTGATTTCCCACAACATTGTATCTCTTTTGAATAATTCCGGACGGCCATTTGATAATGAGCGAATCAACCGAGGAGTTGGCACCCAATCCGAAATGTTGTCTGAACGAGTTCATAACACCATAACTCTCTCCCGATCTCACATCACGTATTTGTACACCCCACGTTCCATATAGCTCAAGCCGGGCTCCAATGCCATTTATATTGCTGATGGTGCCCTTTAAAAACACATCCAAATAATTATTGTTGTTCGTATTGTTCATCAGAATTTTATCGGCATTCAATCCAGGGTTGATCCAATCGTACAAGGCGTACACATCCAAAAAACCATCTGAATTCAGATCTCCAAGCGCAAAGGACGCCACCTTAACCGGATCAGGCCAAATCACAGTATCCCTGGAAAAGACCAAGTTCCCAAAATTCCAAAAAATCGTGTTTTCATGTCCTGCAAGCATTAAATCCACAAAACCATTATTGTCGAAATCCCGGAACAAGCATTGAAAGTTTTTAGCCGACACATCGAGGCCCAAATTGACTGTTGAGTTGATATTCGTAAAGGTACCATCCCCATTATTGAGGTACATGACACTTGGTTTATAATGGTTCACAACGAATAGGTCCATATCACCATCATTGTCAATATCGGCAAAATCCGCTGCCCATGACTGTGCAGAATCCCCAATGCCTGCCTGATTCGCAGCCTCGGTATAAACGCCGTTACCATCATTGACATAGAGCAAATTCACAAGCCTTGGATCACCAAATACACTACCCATAATGCACTTCGAGATGTATAGATCCAGGTCATTATCATTATCGAAATCTGTCCAAACACTTGCATAATTCCCTCTTTCCTGACTCACAGGAATGAGCGCCGAATCAAAGACCAAAGTGCCATTACCGTCATTTTTATACGTGTAATTGCGAGCGTCATCGTTACAGGCATAAACATCGACCCACGCGTCATTATCAATATCAACCAAGTTCACCCCCTGTAGGAAAAAAGGAACCGAAGGCAAGGTATCAAAGCCCGTTATCACACCCTCCCCACCCGTCATTATAATTTTAAGCCCATCATTTTCACCTCCAAATACTACATCATTGCTGCCATTTTTATCAACATCTGCAACACACATCCCCCATGGCTTTCCCACCAGCGAAGATGCCACGTTTACCTTGAATTCGGTAAACAGGGAAAGCGGCACTTGATACTCAATATTCACTGTGCTGTCATTATTAATTCTAACAATGTCATCTAACATATCCCCATTCATATCGACAATAGCAATGGGGAAAAAACCGTAGTACACGGTATCCTGAAGCAAGTTGGTTTGGTCCGAAAAACTGACCTGGCCGATAGCTGTAAAAGACTGTATAACAAGGAGACAGAGCAACAGGCTGTTCCTATGCTCTCCAATGCTGCAAATTCTTAACATTTTGTACCTAAAATAAACAAATATGGCCTAGATTTGCTGCTACATTTAAAGAAGATGGTCCAGAGTAACGAAAAATATCTAATAGAAAACATTGAGGTACTTAAACTTACGGAAAAATATGGGACTCCGCTCTATGTTTATTCGGCTAATAAAATTGAATCTCAGTACAAGCGGTTAACCGACGCTTTTTCAACCACTAATATGAAGGTTCGTTACGCTTGTAAGGCACTTACGAACTTGAATATCTTAAAGATCATTAAGCGTTGTGGTTCAGGATTAGATACCGTCTCCATACAGGAAGTAACCTTAGGACTCAAAGCCGGGTTTGATCCGAAAGAAATCATTTTCACACCGAACGGTATATCAATTGACGAAATTAATGAGGCCGCGGCGCTGGGAGTGACCATCAACATCGATAACATTTCTATTCTGGAGCAATTTGGGAATCAGCATGGAGGGAGTATCCCAATTGGTATCCGGATTAATCCACACATCATGGCCGGTGGTAACTACCAAATATCAACGGGGCATATCGACTCTAAATTTGGCATTTCCATTCATCAGCTGAGACATGTGGAACGTGTAGTTGAAACCACAGGCTTGCATGTAAAAGGCCTGCACATGCACACTGGATCAGAAATCTTGGATATTGATGTTTTCCTGCGTGGTGTTGAGATACTTTTTGAAACTGCCCGCGGTTTTCCCAATTTGCAATTTCTGGATCTCGGCAGTGGATTTAAAGTCCCGCTATCCCCAGATTCAGAGGGCACTGATATTGAATCGTTGGGTGCTGAATTATCTGAAAAGTTCAATGCTTTCTGTAAAGAATATGGCAGAGAATTGGAACTGTGGTTTGAACCTGGAAAATACCTGGTCAGCGAGGCAGGAACCTTTTTAGCCAAGGTCAACGTGGTAAAGCAAACCACTGCCACGGTATTTGCCGGGATTGATTCAGGATTCAACCATCTGATACGGCCGATGTTTTACAATGCCTATCAGCATATCGTCAACGCTTCTAACCCCCATGGTGTGCAACGAATTTATACCGTTTCTGGCTATATCTGCGAAACGGACAATTTTGCCTGGGACCGTAAAATTTCTGAGATCAAGGAAGGTGATGTATTGGCTATACACAATGCTGGAGCCTATGGCTTTGAGATGAGCTCTAACTACAACTCCCGTCCGCGCCCTCCAGAGGTGTTGATCATGGATGGAGAAGATCATCTGATCAGGAAGAGAGAGGAATTAGAAGACAACCTGCGCAATCAGATCTTGTTGGATTTCTAATTGAGGGCATTGGTGGTTCAGTGCCAGGTTCCTAATCATAATCTTTCAAATGCCAATAGCAGATTAGGACTATGATAGGGACGAGGACTAAGGAGGTATATCCTAGTAGTGTGAATCTTCCCTCTTAGTGGAACTTCGTGCCCTGAGTGACTTAGTGGTGAAATTACCACGTAGGCACTAAGATCACTAAGAATCACACCTTCTAAAAAGGTGGCTTTGGCTTGCCCCAAAGGCGGCTTTGAACATTGGAACAATTGAACATCTGAATGACGATTTATGAAATTTTGTGTCCGATTAGCTAATAAATTTCTTCATTCTATTATTCAACTGTTCTATTATTCAACTGTTCATAAAGTGATAAATAACAAACTGGATGGCACAATAGCATAACCTCTAGAACATGACCACGCCCAAAGGACGTAGGTTTTTAAGTTCAACTCAAAATCACTAAGGTAGCGGGGCAACACGAAATAGTTAAATTTCTAGTCTAAGGAATTGATGGTTACCCAATAACGCCAACCAATAATCACATAATCAAACTTTGAGAGTTTAGATAAGTCGCGATAAGCGTACTTGGGCAATACTGCTTTATTGATTCTGGCGAGTATTTTAAAAAGTGCTTTCATGTAGCGCTGATTAATTTGGAGCGGTTACATGCAGCGCACCAAAAGTCATTTTCTTAAAGGCCATAGCCTCAACCTAATTATTTCATCAGATTACCTGACCGTAATATGTGGCCCTTCACTTCTGGCTTCTAGTCTTCCAATGGGCTGAAGGTCCAGGTCGTGTTGTTTTAACAATGCTTCAAAATTCTCCTCTCCCTGCGAGGATACTGAGATCAAAAGGCCACCGCTGGTTTGAGGATCACTCAACACTGTTCTCTGTAAATCAGAGATAGCTCCCACTTTATCACCATAGCTATCCCAGTTACGCTTTGTCCCGCCGGGCACGGCACCCTTTTCAATATAGTATTTTACACAATCAATGACGGGTACGCGCTCAAAATCTACAACCGCATTCAAATCACTTCCCTGGCACATTTCCAAAAGATGTCCAAGCAGGCCAAATCCTGTTACATCAGTCACCGCGTTAACTCCATCAATAGTACCGAGCTCAGCTCCAATGTTATTGAGGCAAATCATCTGATCTCTTGCAATATCTTTATGCGCTTCTTCCAGCAAGCCCTTTTTCTGCGCTGTACTCAACACCCCTACCCCCAACGGTTTTGTCAAGTACAGTTTTGATCCCTCTTTAGCGGTTGAGTTCTCCAGGATATGGCTACTATCAACCACCCCAGTTACTGCAAGTCCGAATATTGGTTCCGGACTGTCTATGCTGTGTCCGCCTGCCAGTGGAATACCTGCATCGGCACATGCTTGCCGGCCTCCCTTAACTACCTGTCCCGCCACCTCCGGTCCTAGTTTGTCGATTGGCCATCCGAGTATGGCAACCGCCATAATTGGCCGTCCTGCCATGGCATAAACATCTGATATTGCATTCACACCAGCAATGCGTCCAAAATCGAATGGATCGTCCACGATGGGCATGAAAAAATCGGTGGTACTGATGATGGCCTTTCCATCACCAATTGCCGTGACAGCCGCATCATCCATACTCTGATTTCCAACCAGAAGTTCATGTGTATAGTCCTGACTATTGGCCTTGGTTCCCGCTAGAATTTTAGCCAGCATGGCCGGCGAAATTTTACACCCACACCCAGCTCCGTGACTGTAAGCAGTTAACTTTATTTCTTCCATTTTGTAGATATTAGGTCGGCCACGTGCTCGCCTACTGTGTCGGCATTGGCTTTTGCGTCTCCGGTAGTAACTTTAGCTAACAGTATTGAGTCTTTTTCTCTTTTATCGAGTCCAAAGGTATAGGCTTTGTCATAATAGCGCAAGGTAGAAATGGCAACCTCCATTAAATTTCCTTCTTCCAGATCCCGAATAGCCTTTTCTGCCCGCTCATGCCCCAGTCTTCTAGCTATGTTCATCACACATTTCTGAAGCAACGAGGTATCGAATCTCCCATATTCCAGCACCAACCGTTCAGCTCGCTGTTCGATGTCAAGCTGTACATTGATCACTGGACTCTTGCGCATGTCGGCGAAGAGCTCATCGGGAATCCTCACAGATCCTATCGCCTGACTCTCATCCTCCAAAATTACAGGTTTGTCGATGTCCAATGACGACCAAGCTTCCCACAAGTTGTTTTGAAATTGCTCCGTGGTGGGTTGACCCTCCTGGCCCAATCGCCCAAACGCCGACCCCCGGTGGTTGGCAATGCCCTCCAGGCAAATGACCTGATGTCCATTGCTCTTAAGTTCGCTTAAAATATCGGTTTTACCTGTCCCGGTCATCCCGCCAAGGATAATCAACTTCCAGGGCTGCTGCAGGGCCTCGTGAATTGCATTTCGGTAAGCTTTGTATCCGCCTTGAAGCAATTTGACATTGAGCCCTCCTTCTGATAAGAATTCGCCAAATCTTTCACTTCGCATGCCGCCTCTCCAACAATGAATCAAAACCTCTTGCTTACCGGAATCAGCAAGACGCATTACCTGTTCGAGCATCTCCTCTCGCTTAGGTTCCACAATGGCAAGGGCCTTTTCAATCGCCGCTTCTTTTCCCTTCCTCTTGTACAGCGTACCCACAACGGCCCTTTCATCATCTGAAAACACCGGTAAATTGATTGCCGAAGGAATATGACCATGCCTGTATTCCTTTGGCGATCGCACATCTATAACCAGGCCGCTTCGTCGAAACTCCCAAAATGCCTCTACATCAACTTTGTGCAACATTGATTTTTACAATTTTTACTAGATTTGCCTGAACCACTAACCCACCTGCAAGTTCCTCAACCTCAATTTTCCGGGCAACATCAGGTATCAAAATTATCAAATTATGAAGAAGTTTCTTATAGCACTCATCGCTATCGCAATCCTAGTAGTAGTTGGAGGATTGCTCTTACCTGGAGAACTCACCATTGAGCGATCTACCGAAATCAATGCCCCTGCTGACGTTATTTTTCCTCAGGTTAATAATTTAAAAGCTTGGGAAGCCTGGGATCCCTGGCATGCTAAAGAGCCCGAAATGGGAGGCTCTGTATATTCTGGACCTGCAGAAGGACCCGGCGCAAAGCACTGCTGGGACAGTGAAAACCCGGAAATTGGAAAGGGTTGCATGACCATATCTGAAAGCCAGGCCAGCTCCTATATTAACACGGACCTGGTATTTGATGGAAGTGATCCAGCTTCTGGAGGCTTTAAGTTTAACGAAACAGATGGGGTTACTTCTGTAGTTTGGACCATGGACATGAATCTGGGCATGAATCCGCTTTTCAGGATACTTGGGAACTTTATGATTAAAGGAGCAGTGGAAAARGACTTYGAATAYGGATTGGCCCATCTMAAGGAAATCTGTGARGCCATTCNAGTSGAGRRACCCAATGAATATCCAATCGAAATCTCCTATGTATCTGTTGCGGAACAACCCATTTATTCTGTTAAGGATTCCGCTACTACGTTTGTCATTGGCGATAAGCTGAAGGAACTGTATGGAGAAGTTGAAGCACATATTGCAGCCAATGGCAGTGAGGTCGTTGGCCCTCGATTTTCAATCTGGCACCGATATGACCCAGCCGGGCACCATCAAGTGGAGGCAGCTGTTCCAGTAAAAGAGATTGGTGATGGAGCAGGTCGCGTGAAAGAGGGCTTTATCCCAGCCGGAAATGCAGTCATGGGCGTACATTTGGGTGCGTATGAGAATGCTGCGGCAAGCTACCATGCCCTGGAAGACTATATGGTTGACCAAGGGTATCACCAAGATGGACCTCCGTGGGAGGTCTATGTAACGGACCGCGAAAAAACGGATACTGCGGAATGGGTCACACATATATTTTTCCGCGTAGAGGCCAAGTAAATGGCGTACAACGAAGATTTGGCCAGAAGAATCCGGGAACACCTCAAGCTTCTAAATACCCCCGTTGACGAACGCAAAATGTTCGGCGGCGTCTGCTTTATGTACAAAAACAAGATGGCCATAGGCGTGGCAAAAGAAGCGCTGATGGTTCGTGTGGTGGCAGAAAAGATGGAAGCCATTCTGACCGAGGACCACGTGCGCCCCATGGACTTTACCGGCAAGCCGATGAAGGAATTCATCTTTGTAGATTGTGATGGTGTTGAAACTGAGGAGCAGTTAGGAAAGTGGGTTGAGTTGGGTGTGGAACATGCGGAGCGGAAGGCTGGGGGGTGATTGGTTTATCGTACCGTTAGGTAACATAGAATATGAAACTCTGGACCTCGTGTATCAACTGTGCTGAAAAGATTCATTTCTCTGAATGGGTTAATGACAGGGTTGAGTTATCAATGTCTAAAGGAAGAGAACTAAAGCTAACATGCAAGGCATGTAATACTCAGGGTGCATACAATGTGGACGATATATATGCTAAAGGAAGCAAACTAACTCAAATACTTGCGCTTACAATATTGGTTATTGGCACTCCTGTTACATTCTATTTCCTCTGGGACTACTTTTTTTTAACGGCTTACGTTTACATTATTGCGGGTATCAGCGGAATGTTGGTTGTTCCTGCCACTGTGTACTTAACCATTATTAAGAATGAGGAAGCTCGGATACGAAGATTTAATAGCCACAGGACGAAAGGTTATAATGCATGACATAACAATAAACAATGCCTCGGAACATCGTTAAATGTAACTAGGGGGTTAATTTGAACGTTTGGTAGGTGTCTAAACATAAGGCGACAATACTTAAACCCGAGCAGTCATAGTGTGGAGGGTAGTCCCTCTACGATCTCCTCAATCCATTTCCAGACCATTATGCTGCTGGAAAAGTGACCTACCCAAGCATGTCGCATCCAGATTTTTCAATACAAAAGAAGCATTTCATGGAACAATAGTTGTGACTTAATCATTTACTATCAAGCAACTAGAAATATGAATTCAAGCTCCATCAATCAATCCTCATTTTCACTCTTGGCACTTTGTTTTTGCCAGTCCTGCATTGTTGTATCCAAATCCTCCAGCACCTATATTCAATGCAATCAACATCTGATAGCAGGACATGCCAAAGCTCTGGAAGGTGACTGGAAGCAAGCGGCACTCATTTGGAGTCAATTGGCGAATTCGGGAAATAATGCCGCCTGTGGAAAGGCTGCGTACAATATGGTCGTAGCCTGCGAGATGCTCAACCGACGCGATCTTGCAATAGACTGGGCGCATAAAGCGCTTAATGAATATAAGAGCAGTATCGCCAAAAGACGCGCATTCCATTATTTGCGGCTTCTAAATAAATCAGAAAATGTGCATACGGTGATGCATGTGGCTACATCAGAGAAGTAGTGTACCGATTACTAAGTTAGCTCACTAATTTCACTCCCCTTTTTCCTTTACTCTTCGTTAAAATTTAAAACCATAAACCTATGCTTGAAAATTTTGCCTCGATTAAAGAAAAAATTGAAGCAAAATTTCAGTAAACTAACTTAGTAATCGGTACACTAAACCGGCTTAATTATCGCCGTCCATTAGATCTCCCAATCCTCCTAACACAGAACCTTCGCCTTTTCTTTTACCGCCTGATTTTGGTGCTGCCGCGATAATTTTGTCGGCCAAACGGCTGAATGGCAATGACTGAATCCACACGGTACCAGGACCTCTCAAAGTTGCGAAAAACAATCCTTCACCCCCGAACAGGGAATTCTTGATGCCTCCGATGAACTCAATATCGTAATCGACTGTTTGTTCAAACGCCACCAAACATCCTGTATCTACTTTCACCACGTCACCTGGGCCCAGTGTCCGTTCAATGATGGTTCCACCTGCATGAATGAAAGCCATTCCGTCGCCTTCCAATTTTTGCATGATAAATCCCTCTCCTCCAAAGAAACCCGCTCCCAATTTGCGTTGGAATTCAATGCCAATTGAAACACCCTGAGCTGCACAGAGAAACGCGTCCTTCTGACAAATCAACTTTCCATCTCTTTCGCTCAAGTCAATAGGTATGATCTTCCCAGGATAGGGAGACGCGAACATCGCATGCTTTTTCCCAGCGCCTCTGTGCGTGTAGGCCGTCATAAACAGGCTTTCCCCCGTTAACACCCGCTTGCCAGCAGAGAATATCTTGGACATAATACCTTCCGACTCCTTCGATCCATCTCCAAAGATGGTATTCATTTCTATATCACTATCCATAAGCATAAAGCTTCCTGCCTCTGCAATCACAGTCTCATTTGGATCTAGCTCAATTTCGACGCATTGCATCTCTTCGCCAATAATTTTGTAATCAATTTCGTGGTTGTTCATAAGTGTTACGTGTTAAGTGTTGCTTGTTAAGTGTTTCGGGTTGCAGGTTGCAGGTTGCGGGTTGCAAGTTGCGTGTTATGTGTTGCGTGTTGCGTGTTGTCTATTGCATACTGCCTATTGCTTATTGCCTATTGCTTATTGCCCATTGCTTATTGCCCATTGCTTATTGCTTATTGCTTATTGCCTATTGCTGCTACCATACTGGCTATTCCGTGATCATTAATGGCCCGAATAAGTAGAGCGCTTGATGTACTTTCCATCTCCTTTTTTTCCCTTATATTCACAGTTCTCGATCACTACTTTTCCTCGGGAAAGTACCGTTTCTGTGAATCCCGTTACTTCAAATCCTTCGTATGTATTGTAATCCACATTCAT
>JAESRW010000144.1 GCA_016764395.1 Flavobacteriales bacterium | reverse complement strand
CCCTCCCCCCTTCCCCTACAAGGTTCTAGGAGCTTGTGGATAACTTTGTATAACCTGTGGATAAGCTGTGGATAACTTTGTGGTAAGAATGATACAACTTGATAGGGGTTGTTGTATTTATACCACAGATATGGAAGAGTGTGAAGCGGAGTGGCAAGCACTGAGGCACACCTAGCACTACTAACAAAGCAACACATAACTTGCTAACGCCTATCCAAGTGTATACAATATCCAATAAGCTACTAGTGTGTTGCTTTATACACACCATACATAAGGTGATACTATGAATAATAAATAAAGTTTAAATAAACACTTTGTTATTGAAAATAACTCTTGACACCCTGAATAGAGAGTGTAAGATGGGAACCAAGTCAACAGCAAGTCAACTTAAACAGGACATACACCACATGAACCTAATAAACACATTATACGGCCTAATAACAGCACTACTCATTGCCATCATAGTGGTATCGGGCCAAACAGTAGTAGCGTTACTATGATTAAAAGAATTCGTATGTTTCACCTTGTCGTGGTAACAAATAGTGGAGAGACTATATATTTAACCACATATCCAATGACACAAGAGCAATGTTGCGTTATGAAGAGTAAGTTCCCAAATAGTAATAACATAATGTTGAAAGGGGTTAATTAATATGGTAGAGTTTATGACACAAGCAATTACATATTTTAGTGTTAGTGTTATAGCGTATAGCATTGGTAGCCTTTATCAGTCTTTATTAAAAGATAACAAGTCTTTACTAGGAGAATTAAAATGAAAGCAATAAAAGATATGATGAGCTTAACAAATGAAGAGTGGTTTAACATGAATTGTTTTAACCTACACCCAATAGCAAGAAACAGATTTGTTAAAATTCTAGACGAGATTGAAGAACTAGAAGAAGTTAGTGAAGAGGTTCAATACCTATTAGATTCTAAGGATGAGCGTATCAGTGAGTTAGAGAACCAACTATATAAACTAGAGAAAGGGTTAGAAAAATGAAACCTATCACCTTTGAACTAGAACGAGACCCTCAGTTCCAACTAGCCGTTAGGCGCTCTGATTGCTTCAAGCTAAGGCAAGTACTAAGGGTACACCATAACAAAGCCACACACGAGCAAGCACAGCATATTATTAATACATACATAGGTGTATAACAAATGAAATCAAATAACAACTTAATACTTGAAGCTATAATTAACGAGCACAATATTGTGGACTTATCCATAACAGATGTTAAAGACCTCTTCAATGAGCTAGAAGATATTAATGGTGACGACGGCTATCTTACTGTAGATGGAATGGAGTTCAGACTGATAGAAGAAGGTGCTATATGGGATATTTATGTTGAAACAATTAAAGATATTTGTGAAGATTGTTATGGTGTAACACTTCCCAACTTTATGCAAGATTGTATAGATTGGGAGAAGGTATCTATTAATTGTTATGCTGATGGCTATGGTCACACCTTCTCTGGTTATGATGGAAGTGAACTAGAAGCTGGTGGTTATTACATATTTAGGACTAATTAATTATGACACGCTATAGCATAGACATAGAACAGTACCTTATAGATGATATAGAGACATTGAGAGACACCAAGGGGCGCATAGAAGCTATATTATTTAAAACTGGTGGAGTAGTGGCTCCAAGCTATTTAGATGCCTTATATAACGTTACACAGGCTATTAGGATATTAGAAGATGGGGAATATAATGACTAAACAAGAATTAGATAAGGTTTTAGACCTACACAAGAAGTGGTTAGCAGGTGAAGTGGGTGGGAAAAGTGCTATTTTAAGAGGTGCTAATTTAAGAGGTGCTAATTTAATAGGTGCTAATTTAAGTTATGCTGATTTAAGGGGTGCTAATTTAAGGGGTGCTGATTTAAGATATGCTGATTTAAGTTATGCTGAATTAAGAGGTGCTAATTTAAGAGGTGCTAATTTAAGATGTGCTATCGGTAACGGCAAAGAAATTAAATCCTTGCAAATAACTAACTTCACAGTCACATATACACATGACCAGCTTGCCATAGGTTGTGAACAACATAAAATATCAGATTGGTGGAAGTTTAGTGACGAGAGGGTATTATCTTTTGATGATTTCACCCTAGAAGACTGGAAGAGAGGAAGGAAGCTATTAATAGCAATTATCAAAGCCTATCCAGCTGTTGAGAGTGTGTATATTGATGACAAATAAAGCTAAATTAAGACTGGCTAAACACCTAGACCAGTTACACAACGAACATTCAACCTTTGAGATTCAATACAAGAGCTTTAGCATTGAACACCTAAAGTATTTGATTGCAGTAAAGGAAGAAGAGAATTATTATAACCAAGTTGTAGGAGAGGCTGTTTAAGCCTTTAAATACTACTTACTGGTAGGGTAGCCTACCTAACACTAATTGGAGAGCCTGTAGGGCCTCCTGAGGAGCTTTAAATGAGTACTATACAGATTAACAAGCAATACAAACTAGAGGTTGATACCTATAACCACACTTTATTTGAATTTAAACCTGTTAAGAGTAAAAAGACTGGACTAACTGAATCAAAGTGGGTTAACATGGATAAACACTTTAGTAACGTAAGACAAGCACTAATCTGGCTAACACAGCATAGAGCAGGTAGCGTAGACCATAACAGTTTAGAATATTACACTAACAAGCTAGAACAACTTTGGAGTGAGGTAAAATGAGCAACATACAAATGACAAAAGAATTGAGGAGCTTCCTCAAAGCACAAGGGGTTTATGATGAGTTCATCAAGGAGTGTGTAAGAGAACGAGTTAATTACACCGTACACAGTCCCTCTGGTGGGTTTATGTGGGACGAATCAGAGGCTGGTGCGTCATACTGGTTTGACTTGAATGAAATATTTACTAAAGGTGTCTTTTGAGCAATATATACGTAAACAACAATGGTCTATTAGTAGTAGACGATATGAATCATCACTTTGAGGCTTACCTAGACAAGTTGATAGATGATGATATTATTGAAGAGGGTGATAATATTTATATCCCTCAATATGAAATGAGTTCTTGACAAGATTTGAAAAGCTAGTATAATAGTAACAGAACAATAACTTTAAGAGGATTAACTAGAAATGATTACAGAAAGAGAATATAGTGTATTTAGACCTGTTAAGATAACATTAACTACACAAGAGGAGTTAGATGGTTTTAAGTTACTACTTGGTGAGTCTAAACACTTAGCATTAACAGGTGATGCTAAGTCTTTAATTGAAACACTTATAAGTGACCTATCTATTTATGAGTAACAAGAAGGTTAGTAGAATAGATATTATAGCGTCCAACGGTAATACAGGTGAACATTACGCTATAGTTGACCAACAGATACTAGATAAAGATGATGTTATACTAACTGAAGGGTGGTATGATGCAATTAATGAGGATGATGAAGATGAAAAATTATGATGAGATTAGAAACGAGATAGCCACAGCAGCTATGGCAGCTATGATTAGTAAGAGTGAATACCGTACATTCGACCGTGAAGGCATTGTTGAGGCACACATGATTGTCGCACGTGGTGCAGTAAACTATGCTGATGCTCTTCTAATCGTTTTGGCAGGAGATTGACATGCACTGTAAAGCATGTAACGTAAACCTAAGTGACTTTGAATCAACTAGGTTCAATGTTAATGAAGAAGACTATAGTGAAGAGTTCACAGACCTCTGTAACTCCTGTCTAAGCTACGATGACAGTGAAGGGCTATCAGTGGGTAGGTTAGACCTTATGACAGACTCAGACGATACTGGAGGGCTTCCTGTGGATAATCTAGAGGTACTTATGGGTTATCATGATATTGATGTACTTGATAGGGGGTATGAGTGATATGAGTGACTTACCATTATTTGAAACAGTAGCGGATAAACGCATAGCAGACCTCGAACAGCAGCTAGAAGAGGTAAAGGCTAGTAATGCGAGGTTGCGTGTACATTCAGAAGCAGCAGTAGAGCGTATGCGTGATAACGATATTCCTTATGCCGATGTACTTGATAGAGTTCTTAAGCAAACACCCAAGCAATCACTTGTCGAGCATGATACTGCCATAATAAGACAAGCCTACATAGATGGTGCTAATTATGGTAACGATGCAACGGTTGAAGGTTGTTTTAATATAGAAGAAATGGTCGATGTTATTATGGCTATTTACTCAGCCACACACAACAAGACTGAGGAGTAGATGTATGAGCGAATGGCATGAAGATGAACGGGCTATAGGGTTGAAGGTCATTTTTACTAATGACCCTAACTTTAATACATGGGCCACTGGTAGCTTGCATAAAGTTTCAGTTGAGCAAATACATGATTATTTCTTTGATGAGGACGGTGGTCATTATAAATATTGCCGCCTAGCCCAAGGCGATAAAACACCTTATGACGGTAAAGGTCAGCCTGTTCCTGATGATGTGATGGTTGCGGTTTGGTGGTGGAATGGCGCGCCAAGGATACTTAAAGCAACACATGCTGCGTGGCATAAACTTAACTGTATCAGCCACTACCAAGTACAAGAAGAGGATAAGTAAATGAACAGTAGACAAAAGAGGGCTATGGCTGCTAAACTCCATAATGAGAGATTGGCACTTAAGAAGAAGCTAAGAGAAGAGAGTAAATAAAAGATGGAATCACATGTAAAAGCTGGTATACTGGCCTTGCTATTCTGCTTAGCAGTATTTGTTATGGCAATTAACTCAATGGGGTGATATGATGGAAAGAGGGACACCAATATACAAAACAAGTTGTGATGAGTGTGGCTCAAGTGATGCCAATCAGGTGTTCCTTAATCCTGAGAATGATACAGAGAACAGTTTCTGTTTTGCTTGTGAGGTTTATAAAGAATTAGGTGAAGGGAAGGCTAGACCAATAATGAAAGAAGAAGAAATAGTAGATTTAAGTAGCATCTCCTCCTTGCCCTCTCAGGGCGTTAGAGGTATCAACAAGCAGGTTATGTCCCTCTTTGGTGTTAAAACAGCTCTAAGCACCTCTGACGGCTCTACAATCACAGACCATTACTACCCAGCTTACAAAAGTGGAGTATTAACAGGATATGAGCACAGAAAGGTGGAGGGTAAGGTCTTTAGAAGCATTGGAGATAGAAAGGGTAACGTAGAACTCTTTGGACAAGCCATTGCTAAGAAGAATAACCACCAGAAGCTATTTATCACTGAAGGTTGTTTAGACGCTATGAGCCTCTTCCAAGCTATTGTAGATAATACCTCTGAGAAGTTTAAGAAGTATAAACCCTCTGTAGTCTCTCTAACACGTGGTGCTTCAAGTGGTGTTAAAGACTTGATGAACAATAGAGACTTCCTAGAGGGGTTTAAAGAAGTAATCCTAGTCCTAGACAACGATGAAGCAGGAGAGAAGGCCAAACGAGACATCCTAAAGGTGTTCAAGGACTTCAAGGTAGTCAACCTACCCCTTAAAGATGCTAATGCTATGCTAGAGGCTGGTAGAGGTAAAGAGCTAGCTAACGATACCATGTGGAACTTCAAGGTAGAGAGGCAGGGTAAGGTATTAGATGTARWAGATTTTATRGARTTTGCTTTACAAAARCCWAAGATGGGTATATCMTTTCCTTGGCCYACAGTAACAAAGGCTTGTTTCGGYATWCGYCCTMATAAYATWCATATTGTTGGGGCAGCACCGAAGATAGGTAAGACTGACCACCAGCACCAACTGGTTGAACACCTAACGTGGGTTGAGAAGGTCAAGGTAGGTATGTTTGACYTAGAGAACGCACCAGCTAAGACWGCTAAGAARCTRGCTGGTAAGCATGATAAGATAGATTATACTMGWCCWGATATTRARTAYRRKGWYGAWKMWYTACGMKCTACAYTRGAGGATATGRATGGRAAGGTTAGGTTTTATGAYAGAAGYGCTTCAMGRGATTGGGAYGACATTMGKATTGCWATCACMGARATGCAYCTTCTKGATGRKATTAACATWTTTATYATTGACCCWCTTACTGCTYTGGTCAGYMGKTACWSWTCTAGYGAGGCTAAYGAYAAGYTAAAYGAGATTATGACWGATATGGCAGACTTGGTACTKATGTACCCTATTACAATATTCTGCTAYAGTCACGTTAATCCYAAACCAAAGGGGAAGAAGAGYCATGAAGARGGTGGAAAAGTCTAYTCTAACGARTTYACKGGYTCWAGAGCTATGGARAARTGGGCRCATTACGGACAYGGAATWTCWMGRGATAGRWSKGATGAYTGCCCARRYGAYAGAARGAAYATCTCMACWTTTACAATGTTGTTTGATAGRGACTTTGGACARAAYTACAACTGTGACGTYAARTTTGACGAAGCAACCATAACCTACTTAGAGRTAGGTGGAMTGAGGAGGGTTTAAGATATGAATAACGTATTAATAGGAAAAGTACTAACAGGGCTAAAGTTGGCAGATGATAAAGAGGCACTACTCTTTGTGACAGACCAAGGGAGCTATAAAGCTCGTTGTGATGCTGATTGTTGTTCCTACACTTGGGTTGAGCATATCACCATGCCTTATAAGGGACTGCCTGCACTTGTGCTGAATGTAGAAGATTTAGACATGCCAGACTTAGGTGATATTAAGGGTTGTGATTATGTACAATATTATGGCCTCAAGATAGAGACTGATAAGGGTGACATAATAATTGATTACCGCAATGACTCTAATGGTTACTATGGAGGCAACCTATCTTGGCCGGATGATAGTTATTTTTACGGTGGTGTGTATGGACAGAATGTCTCCAAAGAGGATTGGAAGGACATAATTGAGGATATTTGATGGAATACGTATTTGACATAGAAGCAAATGGCCTCAAGCCTGATAAGATATATTGTGTTGTTGCAACTAATGAAGCACAAGGTCTGTTTGGCTTCAATGGGGGTTATGGGCTGTTTTTTAACGGCTTAACAGAAGAAGATTACCTTGTAGGCCACAATATAGTGTGTTATGATATGCCAGTGCTAGAGAAGCTAGCTAAAGTTAAAACAAAAGCTAAACTAGTAGACACCTTAGCCCTCTCTTGGTATCTTTACCCTAAGAGAGTTAAGCATGGTCTAGCAGATTGGGGTGAAGAGTTTGGAATCCCCAAACCTAAGATTGATAACTGGGATGATTTAGAACAGGAAGAGTACCTTCATAGGTGTAAAGAAGATGTTAAGATAAACACTCTTTTATGGGAGAAGATGAAGAAGGACTTAGAAGCTATATACGGAGAGGATGGGTATTGGGGTTTAATCGAATACCTAACCTTTAAGATGGACTGTATGAGGGAACAAGAGGAGAACCCTTGGTACTTAGACATTGATGGGTGTGAGAAGCTGGTAGAGGAGCTACAGGACAAGCAAGAGGTAGCCAAGGAGGACTTAGAAGCTGCTATGCCTCCTGTTACTATCTGGAAGAAGAAGAAACGGCCTAAAGAGCCTTACAAGAAGGATGGGACACTATCTGTAATTGGGAAGAGGTGGCAAGACTTCTGTAAGATTAACAAAGTTCCATTTGAAACCAATGACATTATAGAGTATAGTGACGGTTCAGCTAAGCCACCTAATGCAGGAGCACACCAACAAGTAAAGGATTGGTTGTTTAGTCTAGATTGGTCACCTATGTCCTTCAAGTATGTAGATGATGGTGTAAATGACTTTGGTAAGCGCATTCAGAGGGCTATACCCCAGATTAAAGATGGAGATGGTAATCTTTGTAAGTCTATAGAACGAATGATTGAAAGTTATCCACAGCTAGAACACCTGAAAGAGTTAGGGGTGTTAAGTCACCGTATTGGAATGTTAAATGGGTTTTTAAGAGGGGTAGATGAGGATGCTAGACTGGTTGCTGGTTGTCAAGGTCTTACTAACACTCTCCGTTTTAAGCACCGTACTTGCGTTAATATCCCTAGTGGACGTAAGCCGTATGGTGCAAGTATTAGGGGTTTGCTTACTTGCCCTAGTGGTTTTGAACTGGTAGGTAGTGACATGTCTTCCCTAGAGGATAGGACTAAACAACACTATATGTGGCCTTTAGATGAAGACTATGTTAAAGATATGATGGGTGAAGACTTTGACCCTCATTTAGATATGGGACTTGTCAGTGGTACCATGAGTGTGTTACAATGTAAGGAGTACAGAGAGAGTGGTAAGTGGGGAGATTTGAGGTACGATAACAAACAAATCAACTACTCAGCTACTTACGGTGTTAGCGCTGATGGTGTAGTACGTAACACTGGAATGGCTAAAGAGAAAGCTACTATGCTTCTTAAAGCCTTCTGGGAACGTAACTGGTCTATCAAGGCCATAGCAGCAGAACAAGAGACTAAGACCATAGGTGATATGACTTGGATGTTTAATCCAGTTAGTAAGATATGGTATTGGCTAAAGACAGAAAAGGACAGATTCAGTACACTGAACCAAGGTACAGGTACTTACTGTTTTGATATGTGGGTAAAGGAATTGAGGGGAAGAGGGGTTAAAGTCTCAGCTCAGTTCCACGATGAGGTGGTCTGTATGGTCAAGAAGGGCTATAGGGAGCAAGTAACAAAAGACTTTAAGGAATCTGTGTACGCTGTTAACAAGCTACTACGGTTAAATAGAGACTTAGACGTAGACGTACAATTTGGCGACAATTACAGCACAATTCACTAATTAAACTAAGAGAGTAAATAACAATTATGGCTATTAAACGAACAGCACAAGCAGCACAAGCAACAGAGCAGCTAGCAGAAGGTAAATACAAAGCACGTCTAGCCTATGTGACAGACTTAGGCATTCAACAAAATGAGTACAAGGGGGAGAACAAGGATTGCCAACAACTAGCTCTTGGACTAGAAATTCTAGGTGAGACTCGAACAGTAGGTGAAGACGGAGATAAAGAGGAGTTACCTTTAGTTATCTTCTTACGTGGCTTCAACATCTTCCAAACAATGGATGAACGTGGTGGTGAGTTCAAGAACTACAAAGTGTTTAACGAGGATGCAGTAGCAGGTGAAGTAGCAGATTGGGATGCTATGATTGGTAAAGCTTGTACAGCGGTTATCCAGCACAACAAGGGTGGCTATGCAGAGATTAAAGCTCTACAGGGTATCCCAGAGGAGTTCCAAGAGGGTATTGCCCTTATGCTAACTGAAGATGGTTGTACTGGTGACGTTAGTGACGAGACCAACCCAGCACAGAAGGCAGCTTGGGGTTTAGCTCGATGGGCTATTGACAACAATCAGGTAGAGGAAGTACCACAAGCTGAAGGTGGTGCAGATGATGGTGACAACCCATATGTCTAGTGGCCAAAAACCTTCAGCTAGCGTGTTTAGGTACATGGTGGCAGAGAATAACAAGAAGATGGAGCATTATATGAGCAAACAAAGTACAATTGATATGATTAAAGTGATGCAAGCTTATGTGGATGGTAAGGAGGTTGAGTACAAAGGTTATGATGGTTGGTATAAAGCTGACATCCCCACTTGGGACTGGGCAGATTGCGAATACCGTATCAAGCCTCAGGCAACCAAGATGACAGTAGCAGAGATTAATGAGCAATTAGGTTTTGAAATTGAAGTAGTGGCAGGTTAACTGTGG
This sequence comes from Flavobacteriales bacterium, assembly GCA_016764395.1. Taxonomy (GTDB): domain Bacteria; phylum Bacteroidota; class Bacteroidia; order NORP154; family NORP154. Next base: position 6,495 of record JAESRW010000144.1, on the reverse strand, counting down.
AAGCTAAAGACAACAAAGAGACAATCCGCATGAAGCTCTGGAAGGATGTAGCCGTGGTAGTGGCTGGAGCTTCAAATTCAACAAGAGAGTCATCACCTGCAAGATGGGCTGATGAGGTTCTAAAGGGGTTTGATAAGAGATTCCCAGAGGAGAAAGAGGATGAGGGCTTTAATTGATTTAGACCCACTCGTATATCGTATAGGGTTCGCTAGTCAATCTAAGGATAAGGAGAGTGGGGAGGTCACAGCAGACCCCCTACGCTTCGCCACTCACAGCATAGACGTCTTTATTAGAAAGTCTTTGAAAGCTGTAGAAGCTACCTCTTACACTGGCTATTTGACAGGTAAAGGTAACTTTAGAAGTGTGGTTGACCCTATGTATAAGATGAACCGTAAGGACAGTGAGAAGCCTATCCACTATCAAGCACTAAGAGACCACCTAGTGAAGAAGTGGGGAGCTAAGGTTATAGAGGGCTCAGAGGCAGATGACGCACTAGCTTGGAACCAAGAGCTAGACGGTAGTACAACCATCCTAACCATTGATAAAGACTTACTCATGGTAGAGGGGTTGCATTACAATTACGTCAAGAAAGAACATAAGACTGTAACAAAGGAGGAGGGTGATTTATTCTTCTATGCTCAGATGCTCTGTGGTGACGCTGTAGACAATATCCCCGGTATTAAGGGTGTAGGTATGAAGACTGCCTTTAAGATGCTTGAGGCAACACCACGAGAGCTGTGGGATGGTAATATCTTGACTTTCTATGAGTTGTTCAAAGAGAAGGCAGATGAGAAGGTCTTAGAGCTGACAGATGAAGAACTGGGCTTACAGAAGAACTATGATTATGTAGCCTTTGCAGATGTACCTGCCTTTCAACGTATGGTGATGAACACACAGCTGTTGTGGATGATACAGAGTGATAGGCTTATGCCAATGGAGTTTAAGTATGATTGAGTTTTTAAGAAAGTCAGTGACATTCTCTTACAAAAGAGAGGCACATTACAGTGTATATGCTAAGGCTTGGTATTATAACGGCAAGTGGAACTGGAACGTGTATGTAGACATAGCAGAGAGCCATGATAAGTTTGATGACATTGATTGGGCTATAGGCTTGCCTTTTCACGGTGGCTGTACATTAGATGATTTGGTAGTGACAAGTCCTGCTAGGGGTATTAGGTACGACTTCCAAAAGGAGTACAAGAAGGTTACTGTAGGTTGTGACTTCAATCATGTTGGTGATAACTATAACAACCACCCTAGTCCGGAGGAAGGTGTTCCTTATTATGTAACCTTATGTGTGAAGGAGTTGATTGAGGCACTAAAGGATGAATAAGTATAGGTCAGGGTATGAGGAACGTGTCTCTAAGACGTTGCCAGAAGGCTTCACATACGAATGTACAGTGTTGGACTACTACAAACGCACTAGCCGTAAGATGCAGTGCCAAGACTGTAGCAGTGTACACGTACTACAATATGCTAAGTACCTAACTGACTTCAAGCTACCTAATGGTATCTTCCTAGAGGTTAAGGGTTGGTTTAAGCCTGCTGACAGGACTAAGATGGTGTCTGTCATCAAGTGTAATCCAACCTTAGACATTAGGATGGTGTTCCAGAAGCAAGGTTGGTGTACTAAGAAGAAGTTACAGACTTACACTGATTGGTGTGATAAAAATAAAATTAAGTGGGCTATCGGTAAAGTCCCAAATAGCTGGTTAGAAGAACCAGCAAAGGAACGGATGAAATGACAACAGCATTATTAATATGGGCTTACTTAACAGTAGTTAATATCATAACCTTTTTCACGGTTGTAGGACTTGTGGTTTTCTTTATTGTAGGTATTGGTGTATCTGTTGATAGTATGGTGGATGGAAGGCTTTCCCCTTGCATTGCAGAGTTCAAACATAAAGGAAAGGCAATGGTGTGCTTTCTTGTGTTTATATTTCTAGCTTCAGCAGTCCCTAGTAAATACGAGATTAAACTTATCTTAGGTGGTACAGCACTTGTGGCGATGTCTCAGGTTGATGGTGTGTCTGAGCTTCCTGAGAATTTAGTTAATGCAGCTAACAGCTTCCTAGAAAGTGTGACAGAGAAAGAGGTAACAGAGTAACATGACAAATAAAGTAGATAGGGTATATAAGCTCTTTGACAATAACTCTTCAAAGTTTGTTCACTCAAATTCTAATGCAAAGCGTAAAGTCTTTGTGGGCTTAGCCCAAGCAAATAGTGCAGCTAAGGATTTAAATGCAGTGAGTTGGACAGGTGTTAAATCAAAGTTTGATGTCATAGTTGTCTCATTCGTGTTAGTTGAGGAGGGTTATTAGTATATGCCATTAACACACAGTGAAATATGTGACAAGCTAATGCAATTAGATGAAGTCACACTTATGGAAATCTTAGAGATTAGCTCAGAAGACTTAGTTAATCGTTTTCAAGATTTGGTTGAACTCAAACGTAATATGTTTGAAGAGGACTTAGAAGGATGAAGATTGAATTAGTTAAGTTTAAGACAGGTGATTACGGAGTACGGGGTAGGAAGCATCGTTTTCAACCTTGGGAGTACTATGAGGCAGCTACATATCATGGCTACACCAGTGATAGGGGTATTGCATATAACTGCCAGTTTAACTTAGGTAGAGCTAAAATACTACTTGGGGAAATTAAGGAGTTACGGAAGAAGTACGATATTAACCCTGTGGAGGTGATTGGATGACTACTAACATTCTAGTCATACCAGATGTACAGGTGAAGAAGGGTGTGTCTATGGCTCACCTTCACCACATTGGTCAGTTTATAGCCAATAAGAAGCCAACTCACATTGTCAACATAGGAGATTGGGCTGATATGCCATCTCTCTCCTTCTATGATAAGGGTAAGATGAGCTTTGAGGGTAGACGTTATAACGATGACATTGAAGCCTCTAAGCTGGCTATGGATATTATGCTTAAACCCTTAGCAGACTTACAAGCTAAACAGAAGAGACAGAAATTGAAGGTCTACAAACCTAAGATGATATTAACACTGGGTAATCACGAAGACCGTATTAACCGAGCTGTTGAGAATGATGCGATACTTGAAGGTGTTATCTCCATTGAGGATTTAGAGTATGAAAAAGATTGGGAAGTTATACCGTTCCTTGAAGTCACAACGATTGCTGGGGTTGATTTTTCTCACTACTTTACATCTGGGGTTATGGGGCGTCCTGTTAGTAGCAGTCGTGTTCTTGTTACTAAGAAGCTAAACTCTTGTGTAATGGGTCACATACAGACTATGGAGTCACATACACAGTACAGACCTAATGGTAAGCGAGTAACTGGTCTATTTGTAGGAACAGCTTATAAGCACCATGAGGCGTACTTGAAGCCACAAGGCAACGTACATTGGAGGGGTATTCATATGTTGTACAATGTAAACGATGGTGACTTTGACCACCACTCTATACCACTTGATTATTTGGAGAGAAGATATGGGTAAGCCAGTGCTTGAGACTATGACAAAGTCTTACTATGATAGCCTGTTGAGTGGTGGTATGTTGTATGAGTATTACCCTAAAGCAACAGGTGTCTGGGCTAACGACTGCTGTGAGGTACCCACTGCTTGGATAGAGGCTAGGGATGAGGCCGTTAAACGGGCGCTCTCACCTAAGAGTGACAACAACGGAGGCTCTACTGAATACTATAAGATAGACCCAACCCATAAAAACCTACAAGATAAGATTGAGAAAGATGATTTTAACTTCTCTCAAGGCAACATCTTGAAGTCTGCTTGGACACTAAGTAAAGGTAGACATGAGGGTACAGGGTATGAACGAGAACTTAATAAGATTATATTCTTTGCACAACGGGAGTTAGATAGATTATGACAATGCCATATGATGATAATAAGGTAGTGGAGCGTATGGTTCACAGTGTTGATAATTGGATTGTTGAGATTTACTGTCCAGTTGTAGGTGGTCCACAGGGCTACTGGAAATATGACTCAGAGTTCTCCTTAGAGGAAGATGCCCTAGAGTACATCAGGGCTTGTAAGTTCCGTCTGGTACAAGAAGCCCGTATTGAGTACAGTGAAGAGGAGGTAAAGGGATAACATGGCTAGATTACTTGAGAAGAAGCATACCTACACTATAGACTACCCACAAGCCATAGCATTTGCTGAAGCTCAAGAGTCTATTATGTGGTTTGCCAATGAGATTGAAATGGAGAAGGACTTACATGGKCTTAAAACTGATTTAACGGAGGCAGAGTATCATGCTGTTACAGAAAGTCTTAARCTSTTYACCYTSTAYGAAGTYAARGTGGGAGATTATTGGCTTGATTATATWTAYAAYAAGTTCCCTCGYCCTGATATWCAACGGATGGCTWSTGTGTTYGGYTATTTTGAGCTWAAYGTMCAYGCKCCSTTYTATAATAAGGTYAAYGARGTMYTRGGRCTAAACACAGAYGAGTTCTAYGAGWSYTAYAAGAAGGATAARCAATTAAGTGMYAGAATGGAYTGGTTGGACAATWSCTTTGGTGATGATGTTRTRTTTAATGTTGSCYTKGCTAGTATYATYGARGGRGCYATCCTMTATAGCAACTTTGCCTTCTTCAARCACTTCCAAGCGGAAGGGAAGAACAAGYTAGTTAACCTATGTGCTGGTATYAACTTTAGTGTYAGRGATGAGAATATCCACTCAGAGGCYGGTGCTTGGCTCTTTAAGACCYTACTKSWAGAAGAGGGYATTRRTAAGRASAAGTACGCTSTACGSCTCACWSAGGCTGTTCAGGAGGTACTTAAACATGAGACTGCTATCATTAAGAGGATGTTTAGTAAGGGTAAGATTAAGGGTATTACAGAAGAACAGATGGTACACTTTGTTCAAGCTAGGTTAGACCTCTGTATGGAACAGCTAGGCTATGAGGCTATCTACAAGCCTAAGTATGACCCAGTCAGCAAGTGGTTCTACAAGAACATTAACTCAGGCCAGCTTCATGATTTCTTTCATAAGCAAGGTAGTTCGTATAATAGAGATTGGAAAGAAAGGGGATTTGTATGGTAAAGGATGAAGATTGGAATGATGGCTACATTTTAGAGGGGCTTGACAGGCTTCATATTGTGATGTGCAACCTATCTGACCACTTAATTGAACACCCAGCCATAGTTAAGGCAGAGGCTTCAGATGTTATATCTCACGCAATAGAACTACTTGGTACGGTTTATCAGACAGTAGGGAGTTTAGATGACTAAAAGTATATATGAAGATTGGAAAGAGAAGGGGTTTGTATGGTAGTTGCATTAGATTTTCTTGGTGGTGATATACATGTGGGTGACTTGGTGGCATATAACCCACCATACTATAAGGGTCTTAAAAAAGGCATTGTTAGGAAGATAACACCTAAGATGGTTATGGTTAGTAGGAAAAAGAGTGATGAGGTAGGCTCACAGGTATATCATAAAGATGTTATTGTGTTTGGTACAGATAGTGAGGGGTTTGTATGGTAACTGATTTTAAGTGTAAGTGTGCTTTTTGTGTTCGCAGTAGAGAGCTAAGAGAGGTCATTAAGGGTGCCAAGGAGATAGGGGCTTATGAGGCTGCTGATACTATACGAGAGCTTATGGACAAGGTTTGTGAGCTAGAGTACGATCTAGACTACTATATTATGAAGGCTAAGCATGACTAAAAGTATATATGAAGAACTGGGTATTGAACGTAAACAACTACAAGCCACTGGGAGACTTCCACACTGGATAACCACTCCATCTTGGCAACTATTGAAGGAGAAGTACACGTATGACGATTGTCCTGATTTGTATTCTATTTATAAGCGTATTAGCATTAGTGCTGCAAAGCACATGGATGGTGAAGCAGCTCATTATGAAAAAGTCTTCTTCAACCTTCTATGGAGAGGGTGGTTGGCTTGTTCCACTCCTGTTCTTGCTAATTTGGGTACTACTAGGGGTTGCCCTGTTTCTTGTTCAGGTAATTACATAGACGATAGTATTAGGGGGTTTTATGAAGGACAAGTTGAGACAGCAGCTCTTACGCAAAACGGTTTTGGAACTTCAAGCTATCTTGGAGCAATACGACCAAGAGGAGAATCCTACGGTGTTGATGGCGTTGCAAGCGGCGTCATACCAGTTATCAAAGACTATATACAGTTATCAAGAGATGTTAGTCAAGGAAGCACACGAAGAGGTGCTTGGGCAGGGTATGTTAACATCGACGGAGGAGACTTCTGGGAAGTTATCAACCTCCTCCAGACAGCGCCTGATGATTTCAACCTTGGATGGATTGTATCAAGACAGTGGATACAGGAGTTGGATAGAGGAGAGACGGAAGCAGTAGAACGCTACCAACGCTGTATGAAGGTGAAGATGGAGACAGGGAAGGGTTACTTCTTCTTTGTAGATAAGGTAAACGACCAGAACCCTCAGATGTATAAAGACCAGAACCTTACAGTTAAGGCTTCTAACCTTTGTACTGAGATTACTTTACACTCAGATGAGTTCCACACCTTT
>JAESRW010000034.1 GCA_016764395.1 Flavobacteriales bacterium | reverse complement strand
TCCCTTAAAGATTTTGTGAAGGCAAGCGGAGAAATGCTAAAAGAGGTTGATCTTGATGATGAAGAGACGTATGGCAACAAGGCGATCACTGTGGAAAGATTTGAAGTCGTGTGGAAACAATACGCGGAACAAATTCGCGATCAGGGGAAGCACTCTCTGTATAGCACAATGACCAAACGCAAGCCAGTGTTGGGAGTGGATAATATTGTGAAGCTGGACATTGACAATGTGGTTCAGGAATCAGAATTAAATGCAGAAGGATCTGACCTTCATGAGTTCTTGCGCAAGGAACTCGACAATGGTTCAATAAAAATAGAAGTCAATTTATTAAAAGTTAAGGAGGACCGGAAGCCTTATACCTCGATGGAGAAATTCAAACGAATGGCTGAAAAGAATCCCAGTATCGAGAAGTTTAGAAAACAGCTTGATTTAGACATAGACTAATGATTGTCGGTGCGTCCTGCATCGATCCTACTAATTCACCAATTAAAACTACCATGAGGAAGCAAATGAAAAGTATTTGTATTGCAGCATGTTTATTTATGCTATTGGGTCTGGCCAATGGATGTGGAGAACAACAAAACACCGCCAAAACCTATCAAACAGAAACAGTCACTGAGGATGGCTATACATATGAAATTGTCAGCAATGACGATTTAAAGATGAGAATGTATAAGCTGGAGAACGGCTTAAAAGTATACATGTCTGTCAATAAAGATGAACCTCGTATTCAAACGGTGATCGGCGTCCGGGCAGGTTCCTCTTACGATCCAGCAGAAACAACCGGGCTGGCGCACTATCTTGAGCATATGGTGTTCAAAGGCACAGATCGCCTGGGTACGAAGGATTGGGAAAGTGAAAAGGTACTTATTCAACAAATTGAAGACCTTTATGAGGCCCGAAGAGCTACGGATGATCCTGATCTGAAGATGAAAATATATGGTCAGATTGATAGCGTGTCCAACATCGCTGCCACCTTTGCAATAGCCAATGAATATGATAAAATGGTGTCTGGACTTGGGGCAAAAGGAACCAACGCATTCACATCAACTGAGGTAACCGGTTATATAAATAATATACCTTCTAATGAGTTAGAGAAGTGGTTGATGCTGGAAGAAGAGCGATTCAGTAAGTTGGTCCTGCGCTTGTTCCATACGGAGTTGGAGGCCGTATATGAAGAGTTTAACCGAGGCCAGGACAATGATAGGAGAAAAATGTTCCGGGAGATGAGTCGGGCGCTATACCCCAATCATAAATACGGAACACAAACAACAATCGGTACTTCGGAGCATTTAAAGAATCCATCGATGATTAAAATACGGGAGTATTTTGATACTTACTACGTGGCCAATAATATGGTCATCTGTCTGGCTGGTGACCTTGATCCTGCAGTGGATATTAAGCTGATCGATCAGTACTTTGGGAGAATGAGATCTGGCGACGTTCCTGTTCATGAGCCTACTGTTGCGGGTCCTATTAACGGGCCAAAAGTTGTAGAGGTTTTGGGTCCTGATCAGGAAGCTGTCAATATCGGCTTCAGATTCGGCCCGGCAAACTCTCAAGACGATTACATGGTCAATTTGATCGATATGCTTTTGAGTAACTCACAAGCGGGCATTATTGATCTTGATTTGGTGCAGAATCAAAAGATTTTAGGAGGCGGTTCCTACCAGAATTTTGAGAGCGAATATGGAGCACACGTGCTTTGGGGAACCCCAAGAGATGGCCAGTCACTTTCTGAAGTGAAGGACTTATTGCTTGGTTCTCTGGAGAAGATAAAAACGGGTGACTTCGGAGATTGGCTTATTTCAGCAGTAATTAATGACTTGGAGTTATCACGTATTGAGGGTGCAGCTGGCAACTTTGTTGCTTATGAATATTTGGGTGCTTTCATTAGTGACATTTCATGGGCCAAACACTTGGGACGAATTGATGCGATTGCAAAGATTACCAAAGAAGAGGTCATGGCCTTTGCCAAGGAGCATTACAAGGAGGACCATGTGATTATCTACAAAAGAGTAGGGGTAGATAGCACAATAGCAAAAGTGACCAATCCAGGTATTACGCCTCTTGAGATCAATCGCGTAGATGAATCGGTCTTTATGCAAGAGTTTATGAAAGTAGAGAAACCAGGGCTTAAACCGGTATTCGTGGATTATGATGCTGCGATTCAGCGGTCATCGCTTAAGTCAGGTGTTGAGGTCAACTATATCGAAAATACGACCAACGAGTTGTTCAGTCTCAACTATATTATTGACATGGGGAGTCATCACAGCAAAAAGCTGTCATTGGCTGTTCAATATCTTCCCTTTCTAGGGACTGACAAGTACACCCCTGCGCAATTGCAAGAGGAGTTTTACAAACTTGGCGTTAGCATGAATGTCTCTTCTACGTCTGATCGGTCCTTCGTATCTATAGATGGATTGGAGAAGTCGGCGGAAGCTGGCATTAAGCTGCTTGAGCATGTACTTGCCAATGTAAAAGCCGATGCGGGTGCTTATGAGGATTATGTTGAAGGTATTTTGAAGAAGCGGGCAGATAATAAGTTGAGCAARGGCAGGATAATGTATGGAGGTTTGAGGTCATATGGAATATATGGGCCGGTATCTCCATTTACRGAYATGCTTTCTGCRGAWGARCTCARAGCACARGATCCAAACGAATTGGTTGAACTCATCAAAGGGATCTGTAATTATAAGCACTACCTGTTTTACTATGGGCAAAACAAGCTTGAGGAAGCARTGAGTATCCTGGATGAAYATCATAAAGTCAACAATGAATTGCAGGATTACCCGGAAATTACGAAGTATGAGCCTTTGGATACGGATAAAAATCTTGTATACTTTGTGAACTACGACATGGTACAGGCTGAGATAATGTTGTTGGCAAAAGATGAAAAGTTCAATGAAGAACTCATGCCATACGCCAGGCTTTATGGTTCGTATTTTGGAAGTGGTTTATCGTCTATTGTGTTTCAGGAAATACGAGAAGCCAAAGGATTGGCATACAGTGCTAGGTCCTCCTTCTCTACGCCCGCGCTACCAGATAAACATCATTATATGACCGCCTATGTGGGGACACAGGTTAATAAATTGTCTGAAGCTGTTTCGGCGATGATGGCCATCATTAATGACATGCCTGAATCGGAGAAAATGTTCGAAGCGTCAAAGAACTCAATCCTGAAAAAAATTGAAACTGAACGGGTGACCAAGGCCTCCATATTTTGGGCATACCTTTCAGCAAAAAGAAGGGGCATTGATCACGACGTGCGAGAGAACATCTATAATAAGGTACAGACATTGAACTTGTCAGATATGAGGGCTTTTATTGAGGGCCATATTAAAAAAGAGCACTATGCCTATTTGGTCATTGGCAATAAAGATGATTTGGATATGGATTTTCTAAGCACTTTGGGTGAAGTTAGAGAGCTGACCTTGGAAGAGGTTTTCGGCTACTAGTAATCGGTACACTAGCCATAATTTAGACGAAAGGACACTTATAAAGGACAGAATTTCAGTTTAATGGATAGAAAGCCTTGATGCGACAAAATTTCATGTTAAATCTTCTTAAGTTTGTGTGCTTTTGAAGGAAAGCGTGATTGGAAAGAAAACTAATACGAGAATGATGGAAGGTACCAAGATAGTTTCAGAGAATGGAGAATTAAAAGTTCCTAATGACCCAATTATCCCCTTTATTGAAGGTGATGGAATTGGAGTAGATATATGGGCAGCAGCTGTACGCGTTATTGACTCAGCTGTTGAGAAAGCATACAACGGTGAACGAAAAATAGTATGGAAAGAAATTCTCGCTGGAGAAAAGGCATTCGAACAAACGGGTGAGTGGTTACCTGAAGCTACATTGGATGCTGTTAGAGAGTATTTGATTGCTATCAAGGGCCCTCTTACCACCCCAGTTGGAGGTGGAATCCGATCTTTGAATGTGGCGCTTCGCCAAAAGTTAGATTTATACGCTTGTGTAAGGCCAGTAAGATGGTTTACCGGTGTACCTTCTCCCGTTAAACGGCCTGAGTTGGTAGACATGGTGATATTCAGAGAAAATACGGAAGATATTTACGCCGGTATTGAATGGCTGGCTGGAACTCCAGAAGCGGATAAGGTAAAGAAATTCCTGATTGAAGAGATGGGCGTAACCAATATCCGTTTCCCTGAATCGTCTTCTATCGGTGTGAAGCCGGTTTCAAAGGAAGGTACAGAACGATTGGTACGAGCAGCACTTGAGTATGCSATTGAGCGAAAGCTCCCCACGCTTACGTTGGTGCACAAAGGAAATATCATGAAATTCACGGAAGGACAGTTCAAGCAATGGGGCTATGAGCTAGCGGAGCGTGAGTTTGGTGATAACGTATTTACCTGGTTGCAGTACGATAGAATTGCAGAAGAGTCAGGTACCGACGCTGCCAACAAGGCACAGGATGATGCAATGGCTGCTGGAAAAGTATTGGTGAAGGATGTGATCGCWGAYGCYTTCTTGCAACAAATTYTAACACGTCCAGCAGAGTACGATGTRATTGCAACATTGAATCTCAATGGAGATTATATCTCAGATGCACTTGCAGCTGCGGTTGGAGGAATTGGAATTGCACCTGGTGCAAATATCAATTACGCGACTGGACATGCAATCTTTGAAGCAACTCATGGTACGGCTCCTAAATATGCTGGACTTGACAAAGTGAATCCTAGTTCAGAGATCATTTCAGCGGTAATGATGCTGGATCATTTGGGCTGGAAAGAAGCCGGTGAGCTGATCATCAAGGGCATTGAAGCTTCCATCACGAGCAAGCGTGTAACCTATGATTTCGAAAGACTGATGGAGGGCGCTACTTTGTTGAAGTGCTCTGAGTTTGCTGATGAAATTATCAAGAACATGAAAGTTTCTGCGGAGGTAAACGCGTAGTATTACTGTACAATTAACTTCTTGGTAAGTAGTCCTTTGGGACCTCGTATTTGGAGGTAGTAAACTCCTGGTCCCATTGGTGTCAGGTCTATTGGTAGTCGATCACCAATTTTGTCGGCAACAAACACCGTTCGGCCATCACTGCGATACACAATAACACGTAGTTTGGCATCGGGAGACATTCCATTGCTAACAAGTGAGAACTGACCTGTATTTGGGTTGGGGAGTATTTGAACGGGAGTGATACCGGCTCTGTGGCTAATTCCTACTACGTTGCCGACCATAAAGGTATTCGTGACCATGCAGCTGTTTCCATCTAGAACAGTGGCAGTATAGGTGGTTCCACTACACAAGTTTGGCAGTGTAGGGCCAGGTGGTACGCCAATTATATTCCAATCAATGGTATAAGGAGGTTCGCCTCCACTCACTGAAGCTGTTGCAGTGCCATCACATGTATCTGAGGACGATAGACCCTGAGTGGTAATTGTCAATACAAGAGGAGTAGGCGCTGTTATAGAGTCAGAAATATCTGTCGTGCAACCCAAAGAATCGGTAACGGTAACACTAAAGATGCCTGCACAGAGGCCAGTGGCTGAGCCTAGTGTTTGTCCATTGGACCATGAAAGGCTATATGGTGGTATACTTCCTGACGTGACACATCTATAATTAAGCTACGGGATAACTGTTGAAAACATCAGATGGGAAAGTGATCGTGGAAAACTTTAAACGTAGAAGGCGGAATGGCAACTCTAAAGCGTAAGCTTTCACAGCAATGCCCAGATCTTGATACTGGATGTCGGAACTGTTGTTTCGCATCCAGATTCCTTTGTTGTGGCTGTTAATGGGTTTACTGTTGCGGCACAGGTGAACATACCCCATTCAACATCTGACATCATCAATACGACATCAAGGAGAATGTACTTCTAGGAACCAATGATAGAAAAGTGAGAAGGCCTTGTTCGACAACGTTCAACTAAATCCTGGCCCAAATTGTTTAAACCACGCTGCCAAAGAGATCATAGTCTTCTGCATCGGTAATCTCCACAGTAGTGAAATCTCCAATTCTTAAATAGGCTTGTTGGGCGTCTATTAACACCTCGTTGTCCACTTCCGGTGAGTCGAATTCTGTACGCCCAATAAAATGATCCCCTTCTTTGCGATCGATCAATACCTTGAACGTTTGCCCTATCTTTTCCTGGTTTAGTTGATGAGATATCTCTTGCTGGATCTCCATGATCTCCGCAACACGCTGCTCTTTAACCGCAGCTGGAACATCATCTTCCAGATTGAAAGCATGTGTATCCTCTTCATGAGAGTAAGTGAATACCCCCAATCGATCAAATCGATTTTTCCGTACAAATTCCTTCATCTCTTCAAAGTCCTCCTCCGTTTCACCTGGATATCCGCAAATCAAAGTCGTCCGAATGGCCATATCGGGAACGAGGGATTTGAACTCTTTCAACAGCTTTTCCGTTTTTGCTGCAGTGATCCCTCTGCGCATCGACTTCAGCATTTTATCACTCGCATGCTGAAGTGGAATGTCGATATAATTACAAATTTTGTCACTCTTAGCCATGACCTCCAACACGTTCATAGGAAAACCTGAAGGAAAGGCATAATGCAAGCGAATCCATTCAATGCCCTCAACCTTGTCAAGCTTTTCAAGCAACTCCGCCAACCGTCGATCTTTGTAGATGTCAAGCCCATAATAAGTCAGGTCCTGGGCAATCAGAATGAGCTCCTTGGTTCCTTCTCGGGCAAGTGCTTCTGCCTCGGTAATGATGGCCTCAATGGTCTTGGAAATATGTTTGCCTCTCATGATAGGAATAGCGCAAAACGAGCAAGGTCGATCGCAGCCTTCAGCGATTTTTAAATAAGCATAATGTACCGGAGTTGTTAGCAGGCGTTCGCCTACCAACTCATGCTTATAATCAGCTCCCAAGGTTTTTAATAAACGGGGCAGGTCATGGGTCCCAAAATATTCATCTATGTTGGGGATGTCCTTTTCAAGTGCTGGTTTATAGCGTTCAGACAAACATCCTGTTACATACACTTTATCAACCAGGCCTTCTTCTTTAGCTTTGGCATAAGTGAGGATCGTTTCGATTGACTCCTCCTTGGCGTTTTCAATAAAACCGCAGGTGTTGATGATCACCGTCTCACTTCTCGCTTCYTCTTTCTCATGCGTGACCTCAAACTTGTTGGCCCTGAGCTGCCCCATGAGCACTTCTGAGTCTACGATGTTCTTGGAGCAYCCCAGTGTAATGATGTTAACCTTTGGTCGTTTGTTGGTCTTTGTTTTCACAAATATTGGTACTTGATTCGCAGTGTCAATTTAATAGTCCTTTCTATAACCGATGAATCCATGCAAAATTGTCATTCCGAGAGCAGCGAGGAATCTCCTTAAGCGTGCACGCCTGAATTTGGAAAGTTGTATAATCCCGTTTAATTCTTAAAAAGCGAATCCACATATTCTTTGCGATTAAACACTTGCAAGTCTTCCATCTTTTCTCCTATACCAATGTACTTCACTGGTATTTGAAATTGATCCGAGATTCCAATTACGACACCTCCTTTTGCTGTGCCATCCAACTTGGTCAGTGCTAAGGCGTTCACCTCCGTTGCTTTGGTAAACTGCGTACACTGCTCCACCGCATTTTGTCCAATCGACGCGTCGAGAACCAATAGGATTTCATGCGGAGCATTGGGAATTACCTTTTGCATGACTTTCTTAATCTTGCTCAGCTCATTCATCAGGTTAACCTGGTTGTGCAACCTTCCTGCCGTATCTACAATGATCACATCTGCGCCCTGGGCCTGTCCCGATTTCATGGTGTCAAAAGCCACCGAAGCGGGGTCGGAGCCCATCTCCTTCTTCACAATCGGAACATCAACTCTTTGCGACCAAATGTCCAGTTGTTGAACTGCCGCAGCTCTGTAGGTATCAGAAGCGCCCAACACCACCTTCTTCCCGTTCTTTTTAAACTGGTAAGCAAGTTTGCCAATTGTCGTAGTCTTGCCAACTCCGTTTACTCCTACGACCATTATTACATGCGGGCCCTCCGTCTTTGGAACCGAGAATTCTGTAAGGTCACTGGATTTGTTCTCCTCAAGAAGTAAGGCGATTTCTTCCTTCAAGATTTCATTGAGCTCTGAAGTGCCTACGTACTTATCCCTGGCTACTCTTTCCTCAATCCGTTTGATGATCTTAATGGTGGTTTGAACACCCACATCAGAAGATATGAGAACATCTTCAAGGTCATCCAGGACCGTATCGTCGACAGTAGACTTCCCGGCAACGGCACGAGAAATTTTGGTCATAAAGTTGTCGCTGGACTTGTCCAGGCCTTTATCCAGTTCTTCTTTTTTTTCCTTTGAGAATATGTTCTTGAAAAACCCCATTCTTTTTCACATAAAAAAAGCTTCCCACTTTTCGAAGGAAGCTTATATCAATAAATTCGAGATGTAACTTTCGCTTTACTTAGCAAAGAAGTTTTTGACTTCATCCTTGTGTACGATCTCCTCCGCAAATGTATATGCACCAGTTTTAGGAGACTTTCGGGTTCTAATAACCTTCACGTAGTCTTTGCTCTTTTTGATACCTCGAATTGGGTTTACCTTCTTTGCCATGACGTTTAATAAATAATGCTAATTGAACCGCTTACTTAATTTCTTTGTGAACGGTCATTTTCTTCATGATGGGATTGTACTTCTTTAGCTCAATCCTATCAGGTGAATTTGATTTGTTCTTCGTAGTGATATACCTTGAAGTTCCGGGTAGGCCACTATCCTTATGCTCTGTGCACTCAAGAATTACCTGAACCCTATTTCCTTTTCTAGCCATTTTTTACCTGGTGTTTATTCAAAATTCCGGGGTGCAAAGGTAATAAAACATTCATATATATGAAACAAATGAGATCAATTAATTAAAGATTATGGAAGGTGGGTGCCAGATAGGACCTATGTGATTTCAATCCATTAATTACACAATCCTATCGTGATCTTCTAGTTTATAACGTCTGATTTAAATTGAGTTTAATTATTTCTACTGTAATCTACTTGCTTATCCGATATTTGCCGTTTAATTCACACCACGATTATTTAAATGGTTGAGTTCCTGATGTAACATGGAAGTGTCGAGTACCGGATCTAAGAAGAAAGTGGCCGTCGTGGTGATTTCCTATAATGGGGCTGAATTGCTACGGAAGTTCATTCCACCTATTCTCAATGCTGAATATGACAACTTTGAGGTCTATGTCATTAACAATGCTTCCACCGACGACACTGCTGAACTCTTAGCAACAGAATTTCCTCAAGTAAAAGTGGTCACCATTGCTGTAAATAAAGGATTTACAAATGGATATGTGGAAGGGCTAGCTCAGATAGATCATGAATACTACGTGCTTGTCAGCTCTGATATTGAGGTGACACCTAACTGGATGAAACCGATCATAGATTTGATGGATTCAGACCAGAGTATTGCCGCATGTCAGCCGAAGATTAAGTCGTATGACGATAAAACGCTGTTTGAATACTCGGGCTCTGCGGGAGGATATATGGATGCCCTGGGATATCCATTTTGCAGAGGGCGCTTATTCTTCACCATGGAAGAAGATAAGGGCCAATATGAAGATACACGAGAAACGTTTTGGGCATCTGGAGGCTGTTTGTTCATCCGGTCAGAGCTCTATCATCGTTCAGGTGGACTTGATAACGACTTTTACGCGCATATGGAGGAGATCGATCTGTGCTGGAGATTGAAGAATATGGGCTATAAAATTATGGTGTGTCCAAAGTCGGTTGTGTATCATGTGGGAGGGCACATTATTAAATATGGAAGTCCAGTCAAAGTATACAGAAATTTTAGAAACAGCCTGATCACCAATCTCAAGAACATGCGAACTGGTGAACTTTTATGGAAAATACCGGTCAGAATGACTTTGGATCTGGTATATGAGATTAAAGCGCTCCTAGCCGGTAATTTTACGGAGTACATTAACATTGCAAAAGCCCACCTGCACTTCCTGATATATCTGCCCAAGTGGCTCAAAAAGCGAAGAGAAGTACAGCGCATGGTTTCCAATCCCAATCGGGCAGGCATGTATCCTGGGTCGGTGGTATTCGCTTATTTTATTCAAAAAAAGAAGAAGTTTTCTGATCTCTCGCCCTTTAAGTAGGTAAACGGAGCATTATTTCTCTTGTATGGRAATAGTAAGGTAKACGCTTACATGCGTTTAGTTTAATGCCAAATGCATGGCTGGTCATCCTGAAYATTYGGRGTTCAKATCTGGTAARCTGCAATCTTCGCATAATTAAACTGAAAGCTWTCCGTTTATTCTCTCGCATTTTTTAGTTTTGTCTTAATCTCAAAAGGAGCGTATGAAACGAGCCACATCARGYCGATTCTRGCCCTTGATGAGATCKATTGGCGAGGCTGCCTGTYCRATAGGCAGTGTTCACTGCSCCTTCGCGAAGCTACGGCGGAGCAAGGTCTGACCGATTTAATRAAAAGTAAAGTATAAGCGGATGAAAYGAGCGTGATCAARAGTAKAACACACAAGGGRATGACTATTGGCGAGTTCYACTGCGCCGCCGCAAAGCTTTGGCGCAGCGCGGTGTGACCACAATAAAATCAATTATAGACAGATGAAAGTTGTAATATTTGCTGGGGGAATGGGCACCCGCATATCTGAAGAATCTCACCTAAAGCCCAAGCCCATGATCGAAATTGGTGGTAAACCGATTCTGTGGCATATCATGAAGCATTATGCCTCCTATGGTCACAGAGAGTTTGTGATATGTCTCGGGTACAAGGGGCATCTTATCAGAGAGTACTTCATGAATTACTTCCTGGTCAACTCAGATATTACAATGGATCTCAAGACCAATAATATCGAAGTGCATAGCTCAGATTCAGAGGACTTTAAAGTTACATTAGTCGATACTGGATTACACACCATGACAGCCGGACGACTGAAACAGGTTCAGCGCTATGTTCAGGATGAGGACTTTATGCTCACTTATGGTGATGGCCTTTGTGATATTAATATCGACGAGCTGCTAAAGTTCCATGCAGGTCATGATAAAATTGCTACCATGACAGCCATTCAACCAGGCAGTAGGTTTGGAGTGATGGAATTTGATGGCGACAACACCATCACCAAGTTCCATGAAAAGCCTAAAGAGAGCGGTGCATGGATCAACGGGGGCTTCTTTGTGCTGAAACCATCGGTTTTCAACCATCTAAAGGATGATGCCGATGAGGTAATGTGGGAGCGACAGCCGCTGGAAGATTTGTCCGCTAGCAAAGAAATTGTTGCCTATAAATACGATGGATTTTGGAAGTGCATGGATACCATCCGTGACAAGGAAGATTTAGAAACAATGTGGCAGTCGGACCCT
The DNA here is from genome assembly GCA_016764395.1 of Flavobacteriales bacterium. Lineage (GTDB taxonomy): Bacteria > Bacteroidota > Bacteroidia > NORP154 > NORP154. Next base: position 4,774 of record JAESRW010000034.1, on the reverse strand, counting down.
AAATGGAAATCATGGTAAAGCTGCTTCCGCCTGTMTAAGTRAGGGCGGTGTGCTACATGTCGATTCTTATGATTGAATTGTTAAAATCYACATACCAGAACAAGAAAGTCTTTTTAACWGGACATACTGGCTTCAAAGGAGCCTGGATGCTGACATTATTGCGTCATYTAGGMGCTGAGGTAAGAGGGTTTTCGCTCGAAGCAGAGGAGCCGTCCTTGTACCGGCAGATTAATGGAGATGGACTCTGTAGTTCAGTGGTGGGTGATATTGGTGACCTTGAAAAGTTGAAGCAGGAGCTAAAGGGATTTCAACCTGACTTCGTATTCCATCTTGCCGCACAGTCCCTGGTACGCAGATCATACAAACAGCCTATCGAGACTTTTCAAACCAATATTATCGGTACGGCTAACGTGCTCGAGGCGGTCAAGGGCGTAGATGGTAAATGTGATGTGGTGGTGATCACGACTGACAAAGTATATGAGAACCTTGAGATTGACTATCCATATAAAGAGCAGGATAAACTTGGAGGATTTGATCCTTATAGCTCGAGCAAGGCCGGGGCCGAAATCGTAACTTCATCCTACAGTCGATCATTTTTCAACATTGCTGAACATGCGAAACATCAGAAGGCCATTGCAAGTGCCAGGTCAGGTAACGTAATTGGTGGTGGAGACTATTGTGAGGATCGTATTGTACCGGATATTATCCGTGCGCTGGAGGCAGAGAAGCCTGTTGCTGTGAGAAATCCCTCGGCCATCCGTCCTTGGCAGCATGTGTTGGAACCACTAGGTGGATATTTATTATTGGGAGCCAAATTAAGTGAAGATCCGCAACAATTTGCGTCGGCATATAACTTCGGACCCCGTTTGGGTGATGACCTTTCGGTTGAGGAATTGGTAAAGATTGCTCTGGATAGATGGGGCAGTGGAGATTATGAAAAACCAGATACAGCGGGCCAACCTCATGAGGCTGGACTGTTGAAATTGGATATTTCAAAGGCCATGTTAGAGCTGGATTGGCAGCCCCAAATGAATTCTAGCCAGGCCATTGAGTGCACCATAGATTGGTATAAGCATGCGGAGTCAGATCCGCTCGGTTACTGTAAAAATCAAATTCAATCTTACTTTGCATAAATGGAAATCAAAGAACTCAACATTGCTGGAGCATTTGAATTAAGCTTACCCCATAGTGTAGACGATCGTGGTGACTTTGTTAAGATTTTACACGCCGACACCTTCCAAGAACTTGGACTAGCTACTGATTTTAAAGAGAGTTATTATTCGACATCTCAAAGAGGCGTCATTCGTGGAATGCACTTCCAAATACCCCCTCACGATCATGAAAAACTGGTGTATGCGGTGGAAGGAAAGGTGCTTGATGTATTGCTGGACCTAAGAGTTGGCTCTGCAACTTACGGAACACATTGTTCATTGGAACTTGACAAAGCCAGCCACAATGCAGTCTACATCCCACGGGGTGTGGCGCATGGATTCGGCGTACAGGAAGGTCCTGCCACTCTAATTTATATGACGACCACAGTTTACAACCAGGACTGTGACACCGGCGTTATGTTGAATTCATTTGGCTTCAGATGGCCGATTGACGATCCTGTGATTTCGTTGAGAGATCGAGAGTTTGAACCATTGAGTAATTTCCATAGTCCATTTTAGATATTTGTGATTTAAGATTTAGCACAATCTCAATACTAAAATGATCAATTTAAGTGAGTTAGAATGAAAATATTAGTTATTGGTGGTTCGGGCTTGGTGGGTAGCAACTGTTTAAACCACTTCGCAGAACAGCCTGGTGTGGAAGTCATGGGAACCTATTTTTCCTTCCCTACTGCAAATACTGAATACTTCGATACGCTGAATATCAATAATCCGGACAACGCTGATATTGCCGCGTTCAACCCGGATGTGATTATGCATTGCGGTGCGCTCACCCATGTAGATAAATGCGAGACCGAGGTCGAGGAGAGCTATGACAAAACGGTTCGCTCTACTTTAAATGTTATTGAACTGTGCAAGGTATACAATGCAAGGATGCTATATGTATCTACAGATTATGTGTTCGACGGAAGAGAGGGGCCGTATGATGAAAATGCTTCGGTGAATCCGCTCAGTATTTATGGCAAGCACAAGTTGGAAGCTGAGCAACTGGTCCTCAAAGAAGTCCCTGGTTCGGTTGTCATACGGATCACCAATGTATATGGGGATGAAGAACGCAACAAGAACTTTGTGACGAGAATAGCGGAGGTTTGCGTTAATGGAGAAAGCCTGGCGCTCAAGTTACCTGTTGATCAATATGCCACTCCGGTCAATGCGGCAGATGTTGCAAAAGCACTTTACCTCCTGGCTCGGGATGGGAAATCGGGAATTTACAATATAGCGAGTAAAGACTTTTTCAATAGAGTGGAACTGGTGGAGAAGATCTTATCTTTCTTCCCCGATCATAAAATTACATTTGAGTCTATAACGACTGCCGAGTTGGGCCAACCGGCTCCACGGCCCTTAATGGGTGGCTTGAAAACGGACAAATTTATGGGCGAGTATCCTGACTTCGTTTTCACTACCGTTGACGATTATTTAAAAGACTTTAGCATGGAGGCTAAAATATGAGAATGATGAAGGACTGGCTGGTAACCTACCCTCCAAAACTAGAAGGCTGCTTCTTTTTATTTCCCAATCCTAATTCTATCGGTACATCAATTCGTAAATTCGTGCAAACTTGTGCTGAGCATAGTCGAAGCATTCGTAATTCGTAACAATGGAGACAAAAGAGGAATATCTAAATGTGCCCTACGGCAAGACGGTACACGGTGAAGAGGAGATCGAGGCTGTGGTAAAGGTGCTGCGTAATTCAACGCAGATGGGAAAGAACGTTCGGGAAATGGAGCGAAAGGTTGCGGATCTCTTTGGGAAGAAACACGGAATCATGCTCAACTCCGGATCATCGGCCAACTATTTAGCGGTTGAATTGCTCAAGCTTGAGAAAGGAGATGAGGTCATTACTCCGGTTCTGACTTTTGCAACCACCGTAGCACCGCTATTGAAATTTGGTTTAAAGCCTGCTTTCGTCGATGTGGAACCAGGTACGTATAATATTGATGTCAACAAGATTGAGGAGCTCATCACGCCGACGACAAGGGCGATGATGATACCTAATCTCTTAGGAAATATTCCAGATTGGGAAGTAATTAAAGAGATTGCGGATAAGCACAATCTAAAGATGATTGAAGATTCAGCGGATACACTTGGCGGAACCCTTCGCGGCAGGAGTACTGGCGCATATTCCCATATTAGCACCACTAGTTTCTATGGTTCTCATGTTATCAACTGTGCAGGTAACGGTGGAATGATCACGGTCAATGATGATGAACATGCCCGTATGGCCAATCTATTGCGGAGTTGGGGAAGGAGCTCCTCTTTGTTTGTCGAGTCGGAGGCCATTGAAAACCGGTTTAATATCGATGTTGATGGCATCGAATATGATGCAAAATTCGTATTTGAAGAAATTGGGTACAATTGGGAACCTTCGGAGATGGGAGCCGCTTTTGGATTGGTTCAGATTAAGAAATTGGATAAGAATATTGAACTACGCGAGCAGCATTTCCAGAACCTGTTGGAATTTTTTAAAGAATATGAAGACTGGTTTATCTTGCCAAAGCAGCTGGATGATTCGCGAACCGGTTGGTTGGCTTATGCCATGACTGTAAGGGAAGATGCTCCTTTCTCCAGAAAAGAAATGCAGATCTTCTTCGAGAATAGAAATATTCAAACCAGGACTGTATTCACCGGTAATATTCTACGACAACCCGGCTTTTCAAAAATTGAAAGACGGGAGGCTGCTGATGGTTATCCACATGCAGATCATGTGATGCGAGGCGGGATTCTATTGGGTTGTCACCACGGTATGACCGCCGAGATGCTGGATCATATAAAGTCGTCCTTTCAGGCGTTCACGCAACAGTTTTAATCTTCTAAAACCCTTTGGGTGCCTTGCTGTTCACCTAGTAGACGGGAGCGGGTTGTCTCAAGTACTTATTTAGAGGCCAACAAGCTGGCCAAAGCAAGTTCGTATGACATCAATCCGAACCCGGAGATGATGCCTGTACATTGTTTAGAGAGTAACGAGATATGTCTGAACTCTTCGCGAGCGAAAATATTCGATATGTGAACTTCCACCACCGGTGTGCTCACAGCGGCAATGGCATCAGAAATGGCAACGGATGTATGGGTATAGCCTCCTGCGTTAAGTAATATTCCAGCATAGGAAAATCCTACTTCCTGAATCTTATCGATCAACACGCCTTCAATATTACTCTGAAAATATTCCAGATCTACATCTGGGTACTTTGACGCTAACTCTGAAAAGTAATCTTCAAATGTCTGTCCTCCATACACGGATTTCTCCCGCGTACCGAGCAGGTTCAAGTTAGGCCCATTGATGATGATGACTTGCATATTTCAAAAATAGGAATGTATTCCCGCTATTTCAAATCATCTGTTCAAAAGTTCACAATTCAATTCAGAAAATGATGATGTGTGAAATGGCTCAACCATGCACTCCAAATCCAACTTCTCCCCTTTTTTCAAGGGGGAGATGTCCCGCCAGGGACAGGGGTGCCTGCCCGCCCCACCTAAAATCCTCCATCACCCCACAACCAACTTCTCCCCTTTTTTCAAGGGGAGATGTCCGAGGGGTCTGCCCGCCCCACATAAAACTCTCCACCCACCCCACAACCAACTTCTCCCCTTTTTTCAAGGGGAGA
>JAESRW010000033.1 GCA_016764395.1 Flavobacteriales bacterium | reverse complement strand
GGGGGCGGCGGCGGCGGCGGCGAAGGTGGCTTTTTTGTAAATGATGGTGCAGGAGCTGGCGGCGGCGGCGGCGGCGGCGGCGGACAAGGTGGACAAGGCGGTACAGGTGGCCTGGGTGGCGGAGGTTCTTTTGCCCTATATTTAGAGACCAATGGAGTTGGAGGAAATATTACCGATTGTAATTTTGCTTCCGGTACCACTGGTGTTGGCGGAGCAGGTGGTATCAATGGGCCTGGAGGGGCCGGAGGAGCCGGAGGAGCTGGTGGAAATCCTTCATGTGATGTAGGAAATGGCGGTAACGGAGGAACGGGAGGAACTGGTGGAGCTGGTGGAGCTGGTGGAGCTGGTGACCCTGGTGCTAGAGCGACCATTTATCTAAACAGCGGATCACCTCTTTCAACTAGTGACACCACGTTTAACTTAAGTGGCCAACCGGCTATCACCGTGGACAATCTATCTTGCACTGGAGTCAATATTAACTACATCGCCGCGTCTTCGTCCGCATGGGACCTTGGCCTTAGTGCCACCCCTCAAGTTCCGGTGGGAGACACGGTTACTACTGTTTATTCCCTCATCGGCAGAAAAGACATTGCCTTCGGATTGGATACGTACACTGGCTTCCTGAATATTGCCGATAGCAGTATTGCTGCGGCATTGACGCCGTCAGACAGCATTGATATTTGTGGAGTTGATTCGGTACTATTAACAGCTAATGCAGGCTTCGTCACGTACCAATGGCAATTTAATGGAGTTGATATTGTTGGAGCAACGAATTCTACGCTGTATGCGACAACTATCGGCTCCTATACTTTTATTGGCAGCACATCCTGTTGCGGAGCCAGTGACACATCGGCACCTGCCATTCTCGATATTGTAGCGTTACCAGTGGCGGATGCCGGCACAGGTGGACCCGTATGTGATCTGGATTTTACCTTCAGCGCCAATTCCAGTTTGGGTAACGGTGCCTGGTCAGTTGTATCTGGTCCTGGAGCTGCCATTTTTGGCGATACCATTAGCCCAACAGATTCGGTTAGCGTTTCTGAATTTGGAACATATGTTTTCCAATGGACAGAAACCAATAGTACGTGTAGTGACAGTGACACGGTAACTGTGAACTTCTTCGAACAACCAATTACAAATGCCGGAATTGGGGGCGTAGCATGCGATTCTACGTTTGTTTTGAGCGCTAACTTAAGTTCAGGCAGTGGAACCTGGTCACAATTATCCGGATCAGGAACAACCGCGTTTGCCAATATCAACAGCGGAACAACAATCACAACAGTTTCGGCCTTTGGCACTTATATATATCAATGGCTGGAAGTAAATGGTATTTGTTCTGACTCGGATACAGTGACCGTTGTATATGCCCAACTGCCGGTTGTTAAGGCTGGACTGGGCGGAGTTGAATGCGATCTGGATTTTACCTTTAGCGCCGCACCTAGTCTTGGTATCGGAACATGGACCCAGTTATCAGGAGGAGGCACAAGTACGTTTATTAATGCTAACAATGCTACAACCGATGTAACAGTATCGGCACCTGGAACCTATATCTTTCGCTGGACCGAAGTGAATAACGTATGCTCCAGCTTTGCAGATGTGGTCGTTGCTTTCAGCCAGCCACTGGTAGCTGATGCAGGTCCGGATATAACGATAAGTTTGGGAAATAGCGTAACGCTCAATGGCCAGGGAGGCATTTTTTACCTGTGGACCCCGGATTCAACACTAAGTAATTCAAGTATTTCACAACCGGTTGCGAGCCCATTCGAATCGACCATTTATGCATTAACCGTTACAGATAATAATGGATGTTCCGATGTGGATTCTGTAAGAGTGGATGTCCTGGAGGATTTCAGCTTTACCGTTTCAAACATGATGACACCTAACGGTGACGGTTACAATGATACCTGGTACATTGACAACATCGATTTTTATTCTGATTGCGAGGTGTCTGTATATAATAGATACGGGAATTTACTTTTTAGTCAACGCGACTATTTGAATGATTGGGATGGAACCGTAGGAGGACAACTGCTGCCAGACGGAACGTATTACTATATAATCACATGCCCAGGTACCAAGAATGCCTTTAAAGGGGCCATTACAATTCTAAGTCAGCAATAACTGAAGGATAAAGAAATGACAAAGAAGCTCTTTATAGCGGTCTTGATACTTGTTGTACTAACCCCGATGTTGCGGGCACAACAAGTTCCACTTTATCAACAGTATTTTTACAACCCTTTTGTGTACAATCCGGCTTACGCAGGATCCAGCGATGCTGCAAACGTATTTCTGATTCACAGGGCACAATGGTCAGATATTCCAGGTCAACCGCTAACAACCGCTATTACTTTCGACGGTCCTCTAAAGCCGAAAAAAATTGGACTTGGCGTTAATCTCTATAGTGATAAAACCGACATTACAAGCCGAGTTGGGGTGTATGGCTCCTTTGCTTATAATATAGGAATTGGTGATGATCAGAACTTGATGTTTGGACTCTCCATCGGGGGGCTTCAAAACAGGATTGACTTTACTAAGGTTGTTGTAAAGGACATCGATGACCCATTTCTTCTAGCAAGTGTGGAGCAAAAGCAAGGGTTGGACGGCACTTTTGGAATTGCCTACCGATGGAAAGAACTTAACTTTGGACTGGCCATCCCTCAGATACTGGCCTCATCCTTTGAATTCACGCCCAATCTAGGCAGCTCACGGTCCACCTACAACCTATCAAGACATTTTATGGGTTCACTAGACTATAACTTCTATGTGAATGCCAACAAGGACATCGCCTTAAAACCAATGGTTCTAGTGCGATTTATGCCGGAGGCCCCCATGCAATTTGATGCCAATTTGATTTTCAACTGGAGGGAAACCGCATTTCTCGCAGTCTCTTACAGAAGCGATTATGCAATCGGTGTGAATGCAAGAGTGAAGCTAAAGGAAAAAATCAGTATCGGATATACTTACGATGTAATAACCAGCTCCATCAATACCTTTAGTGGCATAAGTCATGAAATTTTACTTGGCTTTACCTTCGCTGGCGGGGAGAAGAAAGTAGACAAATCAGAGCTGAAAGAATTACAACAACGCATAGACAGCCTAGCGGGTGCGCTAGCCGCCAATCAAGCAGAGATTGATGCCCGCTATGATGAGTTAATTGCTGAAGCTGACAGCCTGTTTGAAGCAGGCAAATATGAGGAAGCTAGATCGGCTTATGAACAGGCTCTTGCGCTCAAACCAGATGAACAATATCCGAAAGACAAAATCGCGGAAATAGATAGCATGAAAAACAGTCAATATGATGACGCTATCGCCAGAGCAGATGCCCTCTTTAAGAACCGGGATTACGAAGGTGCCAAACGCGCATACGAAGAAGCTTTGAGGCATAAGCCAGGAGATGAATACGCTCAAGACAGACTGAACAAAACCAACAAGATAATTAGCCTTTTTGCAAAACGTTACAACACGCTTATTAAAGCCGCGGATTCACTGTTTATGGCTAAGGAGTATAAACTAGCTCGAGAACAATACGTAAAGGCCTCGGAGTTTAATCCAAATTCAAAATATCCCAAGGAGATGATCGCTTTAATCGACAACAATCAAACCGGTGGTGACATTCGAATGGTTAGAAGCGAGGACTTCCTCGATGAATTTGGCAACACCGCTGCGAAGGGCTTCTATGTGGTGATGGCATCTTTCAAAAGCAAGGATTATGCGGAACGCATGAAAGCTGAAAAAGGCTACAAAAGCGTATACAATAAGGTGCGCGGATTCCATTATGTCTACATGACCATGGAGGACTCCTATGACTCCGCAAGGTCTAAGCTGATGAATAAAGCCCGTAAAGAAAAAGCCGACTCCTGGATTTACATTTTGCGCTGATAATTTTTCAATAAATTTAATAACCTAGCCTTTATTGCTTTTGTTTTACATGTTTTACCCACCCACCTCCCATCAGGATTAGCGGCGCAGAAACGTAAATTTGTGTCTTTTCGGACATCACAAATTCTCGGTTCGTCGAATATTTTTTCTCGCCAGTGAATATTTTGCCTCCACCCGTTTGTTTATATTGATATTATTGTATCTTTGCACCCCCTTAAAATCTGATGGCGCGACAGCTTCAGATGGGAATATCGTAAGCAAAACAAGATTTTATATGCCTACCATTCAACAATTAGTCCGAAAGGGACGATCAAATGCTAAGAAGAAGAGCAAGTCGATTGCCCTGAACTCTTGCCCACAAAAACGTGGGGTTTGTGTACGTGTTTACACGACCACGCCTAAAAAGCCAAACTCTGCAATGAGAAAAGTTGCCAGGGTCAGGTTGACAAACGACAAAGAAGTGAATGCATACATCCCAGGAGAAGGCCACAATCTTCAGGAACACTCAATTGTGCTGGTTAGAGGAGGCAGAGTAAAGGATCTTCCTGGAGTGCGATACCACATCGTAAGAGGTGCATTGGATACTAGCGGCGTGGATGACAGAACGCAGAGACGCTCTAAATACGGAACAAAAAGGCCTAAGCAGAAATAATTTAATCTAAGAATACGTGAGACGTTCAACAGCAAAAAAGAGGGTATTACTGCCAGATCCAAAGTACAATGACGTGATGGTCACCAGGTTCGTGAACCACCTGATGTACGGAGGTAAAAAAAGTACCGCATTTAGCATTTTTTACAATGCAATCGACATTGTATCTGAAAAGACGCAGGAAAACGGCCTCGAAATATGGAAACAGGCTTTGGACAACGTTATGCCATCTGTAGAGGTAAAGAGCCGAAGAGTAGGTGGTGCCACTTTTCAGATCCCTCAAGAAGTACGGCCAGGCAGAAAGGTCGCATTGGGAATGAAATGGCAGATTCGATATGCAAGAGAACGCAACGCGCACAGCATGGATCAAAAACTTGCTGAAGAGATCATCGCTGGAAGTAAAGGTGAAGGCGGAGCATTTAAGAAAAAAGAAGACACCAGGAAAATGGCAGAGGCAAATAGGGCTTTCTCTCATTTCCGATTCTAAAACAGAGGTTAGAAGATGAAAGGTTTAGAATTAAATAGGAACATTGGTATTATGGCCCACATTGACGCGGGCAAGACTACCACCACAGAAAGAATCCTGTATTACACAGGTATTACACACAAGATTGGAGAAGTTCACGATGGTGCAGCCGTTATGGACTGGATGGAGCAAGAACAAGAGAGGGGCATTACCATTACCTCCGCTGCTACAACCACGTTTTGGGACTACGAGGACAATAAATACAAGATCAACATTATCGACACACCAGGTCACGTTGACTTCACCGTTGAGGTAGAGCGCTCATTGCGTGTATTGGACGGAGCAGTCGCTCTTTTTTGTGCCGTTGGTGGGGTAGAACCACAATCTGAAACAGTTTGGAGACAAGCTGACAAGTACAAAGTTCCAAGAATTGGCTTTGTCAACAAAATGGACCGTGCCGGTGCCGATTTCTTTAGTGCTGTTTCACAGGTGAAAGAAAAATTGGGTGCAAATCCAGTCCCACTTCAAATTCCAATTGGCGCGGAGGAGACTTTTACCGGTGTTGTAGATCTCATTACCAATAAGGCCATCGAATGGGATGATGATACACAGGGAATGACCTTCACGGAAATTGAAATGCCAGAAGATTTGGTCTCGGTTGCAGCGGAGTGGAGAGAAAAACTAGTTGAGAGCGTTGCAGAGTATGATGATGTCCTGTTGGAGAAGTTCTTCGATGATCCAAACTCTATTACTGTTGATGAACTGCAAGAAGCCATTCGCAAAGCAACTATCGACATGTCGATTACGCCAATGATGTGTGGCTCTGCCTTTAAGAATAAAGGTGTTCAAACGCTCTTGGATGCTGTTTGTGAGTTCCTTCCAAGTCCACTGGACATTGAGGCTATTGAAGGCATCAACCCCAAGACAGATGAGGAAGAAACAAGAAAGCCAGATGCTTCGGATTACACTGCAGCACTTGCCTTCAAAATCGCTACAGATCCATTTGTAGGCCGGTTGGCATTCTTCAGGATGTACTCAGGTGCGATTGATGCTGGCTCATATGTGTTGAATACAAGAAGTGATAAGAAAGAGAGAATCTCTCGAATCTTTCAAATGCACTCAAACAAGCAAAATCCCATTAAAAGGATTGAGGCTGGAGATATTGGCGCGGCAGTTGGATTTAAAGACATTCGCACCGGTGACACCTTGTGTGATATAAAGCACCCAATTGTTCTTGAGTCTATGACATTCCCTGATCCAGTTATTGGTATCGCTATTGAGCCAAAGACACAGGAAGATGTAGACAAACTGGGTGTTGCACTTGGAAAGCTTTCCGAGGAAGATCCAACTTTCACTGTTAAAACTGACCAAGACTCTGGACAGACTATTATCAGTGGCATGGGTGAACTTCACCTGGAGATCCTTGTTGACAGGATGAGGCGTGAGTTCAAAGTTGAGTGTAATCAAGGCCCCCCACAAGTTGCTTATAAGGAGGCAATCACTGGAACTGTTGAGCACAGAGAAGTATACAAGAAGCAAACTGGTGGTCGTGGAAAATTTGCCGATATCGCCTTCATTCTTGAGCCTGCAAGCGAGGAGGCGGAAGGGCTTGAATTTGTTGACAAAATCAAGGGTGGTAACATTCCAAAGGAATTCATTCCAGCGATTCAAAAAGGATTTACCGCTGCGATGTCAAACGGTGTTCTTGCCGGCTTTCCAATGGACAGCATGAAAATCACCTTGCTCGATGGATCTTATCACGATGTTGACTCAGATGCACTATCTTTTGAGATCTGTGCCAAAACAGCTTATAGATCAGCAGTGCCTAAAGCCAAGCCTGCGCTTCTTGAGCCTATTATGAAACTTGAGGTAAGCACACCTGAAGCAAATATGGGTGATGTTGTAGGCGACCTTAATAAGAGAAGAGGCCAAATGGAAGGCATGGATTCCAAGGGAGGCAATACCATTGTCAAGGCCACTGTGCCGTTGGGGCAAATGTTTGGATATGTAACAGCATTAAGAACAATTACCTCTGGAAGGGCATCATCTACAATGGAATTCTCTCACTATGCAGAAGTTCCAAGAAATATTGCTGACGACATTATTGCCAAAACAACAGGTAAAGTACAGACAGCATAATTAAGTATAATAAAGAACGCAATGAATCACAAAATCAGGATCAAATTAAAGTCTTACGATTATAACTTGGTTGACAAGTCAGCTGAGAAGATTGTAAAAACGGTRAAGTCTACAGGYGCTATYATTAGYGGYCCTATYCCTCTACCTACMAAYAARAAGATCTTCACGGTTTTGAAATCRCCTCACGTTAACAARAAAGCGAGAGATCAGTAYCAAGTTAGCTCATATAAAAGGCTAATGGACATCTATAGCTCCACMCCAAAAACAGTTGATGCTTTAATGAAGCTYGAACTGCCYAGTGGAGTCGATGTAGAAATCAAAGTATAATACAAMGTATAATMYTCGGACTCATGTCAGGAATTATTGGAAGAAAAATTGGAATGACCAGCACCTTTAACGACAAGGGCAACAACGTTGCATGYACTGTTATTGAGGTWGGGCCATGTGTTGTAACYCAGGTTAAAACCAAAGAGGTTGATGGGTATGAAGCAATTCAACTAGGATTTGATGACGCAAAGGAGAAGAACACCCCTGCGGCCATGAAGGGACACTTCGCCAAGTCAGGAGCATCGCCCAAAAAGAAAGTAGTAGAATTTGGCCTTCCAAAACAAGATAGGGAAGACTTATCGGAAGAGCTCAAAGCCGGAAGCATTATCACTGTGGAGATGTTTAAAGAAGGCGAATGGGTTGATATTGTTGGAACATCGAAGGGAAAAGGCTTTCAAGGCGTTGTAAAACGTCACGGATTTCACGGTGTAGGTGGCGCTACTCACGGCCAGAAGGACAGGCAAAGACATCCAGGTTCTATTGGAGCTGCATCCTATCCAGCACGTGTATTCAAGGGAATGAAGATGGGTGGACAAACAGGTAACAAACGCGCCAAAGCGATCAACCTTAAGGTGATTAAGGTATTACCCGAACAAAATCTCTTAGTAGTAAAGGGTTCAATACCTGGATCTAAGGGTTCTTATGTATATGTACTAAGATAATTTACGAGTATAATGGAATTACCAGTAGTAAGTATTTCAGGCAAAAAAACCACCAAGAAGGCAACGTTAAGCGACGAAGTTTTTGGAGTAGAGCCAAATGATCACGCGGTTTATCTGGACGTCAAGCAATACTTGGCGCATCAAAGACAAGGTACGGCCAAGGCCAAGGAGCGAAGTGAGATCACTGGATCAAGAAGGAAGTTACGAAAACAAAAAGGTACTGGAAGTGCCCGTGTTGGAGACATCAAAAACCCCATCTTTCGAGGTGGTGGACGTGCATTCGGACCCCGGCCACAAAACCATGGCTTTAAGCTGAACAGAAAGCTCAAGCAAGTTGCAAGGAAATCAGCTCTGGCCTATAAGGTAAAGGACGAGACCCTGACAGTTATTGAAGACTTTAAATTTGAAGCTCCAAAGACCAAAGAATACGCTAAGATTCTTTCTAATCTGGAGATAGCGGAAGGTAGATCATTATTGATCCTTGCTGAAAACGATACCAATATTACCCTTGCAGTAAGGAATATTCCCAAAGCAAGTGTAATCAGCGCAGCACATCTTAACACTTATCAGATTCTAAATGCTAAGAATCTTCTTATTAGTGAGAGTGCGATAACTGAAATAGAAAAAACTTTTGCCAAGTAGTTATGATAGTACTAAAAAATCCGATTGTTACGGAGAAGATGTCTGCTGAAACTGACACCTTCAATCGCTATGGTTTTGTGGTGGACAGAAAAGCCAACAAGATTGAAATCAAAAAGGCGATTGAGGAAATGTACAATGTTACAGTTGACAAAGTAAGRACSATGAWCTAYACCGGYAAGCCRAGATCAAGRAACACCAARGGTGGTGYYATTTCKGGTAGAACACAATCATATAAGAAAGCAATTGTTGCCCTGGCAGATGGGGATACCATTGATTTTTATAGCAACGTATAAGTAAGATGGCTGTAAGAAAACTTAAACCGACTACACCAGGTCAAAGATTCAAAGTCATTTCTGCCTTTGAAACAATTACTGCTTCTAAGCCTGAGAAGAGCTTAATTGCTGGTAAGAGGCGTCATGGAGGAAGGAATGATASYGGTAAAATGACCGTTCGCAACGTTGGTGGAGGACATAAGAAACGATATCGTATCATTGACTTCAAGCGAGAYAAAGATGGAGTGCCAGGAACGATTAAATCTATYGARTACGATCCAAACAGAACGGCACGAATTGCATTGGTATTTTACGCTGATGGGGACAAACGATACATCATCGCTCCAAACGGCATTAAAGTGGGCCAGGTCATTGAATCAGGAAAAGATGCTGTTCCAGAAGTTGGAAATGCATTATTCCTAAAAGATGTGCCTTTTGGTACCATCATYCACAACCTTGAACTTCGGCCTGGACAAGGAGGCGTACTTGCACGGGGTGCTGGTGGCTATGCACAGCTTACTGCCAAAGAAGGAAAATATGTAAACGTTAAGWTGCCATCTGGGGAAACCAGAATGATTCTCGCAACTTGCAAGGCCACTATCGGGGTTGTTTCCAATGGTGATCACCAATTGCTTACGATAGGTAAAGCKGGTGGYAACAGATGGAGRGGAAAGAGACCWAGAACCAGAGGCGTTGCAATGAAYCCTGTKGATCACCCAATGGGTGGTGGTGAAGGTAAAKCTTCAGGTGGACACCCAAGATCAAGAACAGGATTGCCTGCTAAAGGTTATAAGACAAGGTCTAAGAAGAAGGCCTCTAACAGATACATCGTTGAAAAACGTAAATAAAAATTGACAAATTACTTACTATGCCACGTTCGCTAAAAAAGGGACCATTTATAGATTACAAGCTTGAAAGGAAAGTGATTGATCAACAGCAATCTGGAAAGAAGGCGGTTATCAAAACTTGGTCACGTGCCTCCATGATATCTCCCGAATTTGTTGGGCTTACCATCGCAGTGCACAATGGCAACAAGTTCATTCCTGTGTATGTCACAGAGAACATGGTTGGTCATAAGCTAGGTGAATTTGCACCTACAAGACAATATAGAGGTCACTCAGGACATAGAAAATCATAATATCACCGATTAAAAGGATAAAAAGTGGGTTCAAGAAAACAAATTGCGGCCGATAAGCTAAAAGAGCAGAGAAAGACAACGTACCTTGCCAAGCTGAATAACTGCCCAACATCTCCTCGAAAGATGAGACTTGTTGCAGACATGGTGCGAGGACAGGAAGTTAACAGGGCTTTGGATATCCTGAAATACAGTCCTAAAGAAGCTTCTGGCAGAGTTGAGAAATTGCTTACATCAGCAATCGCAAACTGGCAAGTGAAAAACGAAGGAGTGCGTATTGAAGATGCAAATCTTTATGTGAAGAGCATTATGGTAGATAGTGCGCGGCAATTAAAAAGAATACGCCCTGCACCTCAAGGTAGAGCACATAGAATAAGAAAAAGATCTAATCACGTAACCTTAATACTGGATAGTATTGTTACAGCTGAAACTTCAGCAAAATAATTGACTGATAAATGGGACAAAAAACCAATCCTATAAGTAACCGACTGGGTATCATCAACGGATGGGACTCCAACTGGTACAGTGAAAGAGATTGTGCGGTTAAACTACTCGAGGATGATAAAATCCGCAAGTACTTGGGCGCACGACTGGAGAAAGCGAGTATCTCGAAAATCATCATCGAGAGAACACTTAAGCTAATTACAGTTACCATTAACACAGCCCGACCAGGTATTATCATTGGTAAGGGAGGCCAGGAAGTTGATAGGCTTAAAGAGGAATTAAAAAAGATCACCAAGAAAGAGGTGCAGATCAATATTTTTGAGATCAAACGGCCTGAATTGGATGCAAAATTAGTTTCTGAAAGTGTTGCCAAGCAGATCGAAGGAAGAATTTCATTTAGAAGAGCTACCAAGATGGCCATTGCCTCAACGATGAGAATGGGTGCTCAGGGTATCAAAATCATGATTTCCGGACGACTGAACGGTGCGGAAATGGCAAGAACAGAGCAATACAAAGATGGTAGGATTCCACTACACACATTTAGAGCGGATATAGATTACGCACTTTCTGAAGCGCAAATGTCCTATGGTAAAATTGGAATCAAAGTATGGATCTGTAAGGGTGAAGTATATGGCAAGAGAGATTTATCTCCTAACATTGGCATGATGAAGAACAAATCAGCAGCAGGCAAAGGAAGAAAAATGCCTAGCCCAAGATTCAAGCAGAACAGATAATTAGAGAATTGTTAATGCCTGGTTTCAGGTGTATTTATTATAAAGATGTTACAGCCGAAAAGAACGAAATTCCGCAAGATGCAAAAGGGGCGGATGAAAGGCAACTCCCAAAGGGGGCACCAGTTGGCTTTTGGATCCTTTGGCATCAAAGCGCTGGAAGAGTGTTGGTTGACCAGCCGTCAAATTGAAGCTGCTCGTATTGCGGTAACTCGCTATATGAAAAGAGAAGGGCAATTGTGGATTCGCGTTTTCCCGGATAAGCCGGTGACCAAGAAACCTGCGGAGGTTAGGATGGGAAAAGGTAAAGGAGCACCTGAATATTTTGTGGCTAGAATAAGCCCCGGAAGAATATTGATCGAATCAGAAGGTGTACCTCTTGACATTGCAAAAGAAGCCATGCGGCTGGCATCTCAAAAGTTGCCGATCAAAACCAAATTCTTGGTGAGAAGGGATTACGTTGAAAGAAACTAAGTAAGAAATAACAAAAATGAAAGCATCTGTAATCAGAGAAATGTCCTTGACCGAATTACGAGAGAGGATCGAGAACGACAAAAGCTCCTATCAAAAGCTTAAGATGAATCATGTGGTTTCCACATTGGAAAACCCTTTGAAGTTAAAGTATGCTAGGAAGGCAATTGCTCGCATGGCAACAGAATTAACTAAAAGAGAGCGTGATGAAGTAGCAGGTAGTGCTACTACTAAAGCTCCTGCCGTAGCTAAAAAAGTAGCGGCTAAAGAAACAGACGATAACACAGAAGCTTAATACATATCATGGAAGGTAGAAACTTAAGAAAAGAAAGAACAGGACTTGTTGCAAGCAGCAGCATGGACAAGTCTGTTACTGTGGATATCAGGAGCAAAATCAAGCATCCTCGTTATGGCAAGTACTTGAAAAAGACTACGCGTCTTATGGCCCATGATGAAAATAATGAGTGCGGTATAGGTGACACAGTAAGAATTATGGAAATCCGTCCATTAAGCAAGAACAAATGCTGGCGGGTTGTGGAAATAATAGAAAAAGCTAAGTAAAATGATACAACAAGAGTCAAGACTAGCTGTAGCGGACAACAGTGGCGCCAAAGAAGTTCTTTGCATCAATGTTCTCGGAGGCACGAAACGTCGGTACGCAAGTGTTGGAGACACCATCGTGGTGACGGTGAAGGCGGCTATGCCCGCTGGCAACATCAAGAAAGGAACAGTTACCAAAGCCGTTATTGTAAGAACAAAGAAGGAAGTGCGCCGAAAAGACGGTTCATATATCCGCTTTGACGACAATGCATGTGTGTTATTAACTCCAGAAGCTGAATTGAGAGGAACAAGAATCTTCGGACCGGTTGCAAGGGAGCTAAGGGAGAAACAGTATATGAAAATAGTTTCATTGGCACCTGAGGTGTTATAACAAGATTTTAAGCATTATAAAATGGGCAAACTAAGCTTCAAAAAAGGAGAAACCGTTAAGGTAATCACTGGGGAAGATAGAGGAAAGCAAGGCAGGATTCTTTCTGTTCTAATTTCCAAAGACCGAGCTATTGTTGAAGGACTAAACATGGTGTCAAAACACAGTCGCCCTTCTGCTCAAAACCAGCAAGGCGGAATCGTTAAGCAAGAGGCATCAATTCACGCTTCGAACCTGATGTTAGTTGACCCTGCTACAGGAGAAGCAACTAAGGTTGGCAGAAAGTTAGACGCCAAGGGTAAATTAGCAAGGTATTCTAAGAAAACCGGCGAATTCATTAAATAAGATGGAATATATACCAACATTAAAAACGAAGTACAAGGACGAAGTTGTCCCAACTTTGATGGAGAAGTTTTCATACACTTCAACCATGCAAGCGCCAAAGCTCACTAAGATTTGCTTGAATCAAGGCGTAGGAAGAGCAACTTCTGACAAGAAACTGGTTGACCAGGCCATTGAAGAAATGACCTTAATCGCTGGACAGAAGGCGGTACCTGCTGTTTCTAAGAAAGACATTTCCAATTTCAAATTGAGAAAAGGTGTCCCAATTGGTGCCCGTGTGGTGCTTCGGGGAGAGCGGATGTATGAATTTCTTGAGCGTCTCATCGCGGTGGCAATTCCAAGAACTAGAGACTTTAGAGGTATCAGTCTAAAAGGTTTTGATAGATTTGGAAACTACAGTATGGGCATTAAGGAGCAGATTATCTTTCCTGAAATCGAYWWYGAYAAARTGAAGGAGATTACAGGAATGGACATAACTTTTGTTACTACTGCGAATACCAAAGAAGAATCATTGGAATTGCTAAGCGCACTAGGATTACCATTTAAAAAACAATAAAATGGCTAAAGAATCAATGAAGGCCCGTGAGGTCAAAAGGAGAAAAACGGTTGAGCGGTACGCCGAAAAGAGAGCTGCCTTGAAAAAAGCAGGCGACTATGTTGGGCTACAAAAACTTCCGCGCAATGCTTCTCCAGTGCGTATGCACAACCGATGCAGCTTAACAGGAAGACCTAAAGGATATATCAGACATTATGGCATCTCCCGTATTGTCTTCAGAGAAATGGCATCACAAGGACTTATCCCTGGTGTCCGAAAAGCTAGCTGGTAAGCTAATAAAGAACTATTAATACATTAAAGATGACCGATCCAATTGCAGATTATTTAACCCGAATGCGAAACGCCTTGATGGCCAAGCATAAGGTTGTAAACATTCCTTCCTCCAAAATCAAAAAGGCCATGACTGAGACCTTATTGGACAAAGGATATATCCTTAACTACAAAGTAGAAGAAGGTGATGAGTCAGAAAGAACCAGGGGTACACAAGGCAATCTAAAGATCGCTTTGAAGTATGATCCATCAACCAAAACGCCTGCGATCAGAAAGTTAATCAGAGTGAGCAAGCCAGGATTGAGGAAGTATGCAAGTGCAGATGATCTTCCAAGGGTTCTTAACGGATTGGGAGTTGCGATTGTATCTACTTCGAAAGGAGTAATGACTGATAAAGAAGCTAGAAAAGAGCATATCGGTGGTGAAGTACTTTGCCACATTTATTAAACAGAACAATGTCACGAATAGGAAATTTACCAATAGCATTGCCAGAGGGTGTGCAGGTAACCGTAGCAGATACGCTGGTTACTATTAAAGGCCCATTAGGTGAGCTTACTCAAGATGTAGATAAGCGAATCTCTGTTAAAGAAGAAGAAGGCTCGATAATCGTTAGCCGTTTATCCGACGAAATTAAAGACAAAGCCTTTCACGGTTTATACAGGTCGCTTGTTTTTAATATGGTTGAGGGTGTAACGAAGGGATATACCAAGGAATTGGAACTGGTCGGTGTAGGATATAGGGCGTCCAATCAAGGTCAGGTTTTAGAGCTTGTGCTAGGATACTCCCACAACATCATCATGGAGATTCCTGCCGAAATCAAACTTGAAACGACAACTGAAAGAGGGAAACCACCCAGGATCACGCTTAAGTCTCATGACAAGCAACTAATTGGGCAAATAGCCGCTAAAATCCGCTCACTACGCAAGCCAGAACCATACAAAGGCAAAGGTGTGAAGTACGTTGAGGAAGTATTGAGAAGAAAAGCAGGTAAAGCAGTAGCAAAATCATAAAGTAATGGCACAAGATAAATCAGCCCGCCGTCTGCGGATTAAAACCAGATTCAAGAACACAATAGTTGGAACCTCAGAGAGGCCAAGACTTTCAGTGTATAGAAGCAACAAACAGATCTATGCTCAACTGATCGACGACGAAAGTGGACATACAGTAGCTTCAGCTAGCTCTCTTGTAGATAAGAAGGCTAAGGGAACCAAAATTGACCAAGCTAAGCTTGTGGGAAAAGAAATTGCAGAAAAAGCAAAAAAAGTCAAGATTTCACGTGTCGTTTTTGATCGAAACGGATACCTGTACCATGGCAGAGTCAAATCTTTAGCAGAATCAGCCAGGGAAAACGGCTTAACTATTTAAGACTATGATTAATACGAATATAAGACGCATCAAAGCCAGCGAAATTGAACTTAAAGACAGACTGGTTGCAATCAATAGAGTTACCAAAGTAACCAAAGGTGGTCGAACTTTCGGGTTCTCAGCCATTGTGGTAGTCGGTGACGAGAATGGCATTGTGGGACACGGATTAGGAAAATCTAAGGAAGTCGCAACAGCTATTGAAAAAGGAATAGATGACGCGAAGAAAAATCTAATTCGAATTCCAATTCATAAAGGAACAATCCCCCACAAACAAGATGGAAAGTATCGAGGGGCTCAGGTGCTGATCCGGCCGGCTGCAACAGGAACCGGTGTAATCGCTGGAGGAGCGATGAGGGCTGTACTGGAGAGCGTCGGAGTTACTGATGTATTGGCCAAGTCCAAAGGATCATCAAATCCTCACAATGTAGTGAAAGCTACTATGGATGCTCTGGTTCAACTAAGAGATGCAAATGCAATTGCTAAGTTGAGAGGAGTATCACTGGATAAAGTATACAACGGATAAGGCCTTCGGCATAACAATTTAAGGAGATGGCAAAAATTAAAGTAAAACAGATCAAGAGTAAAATCAATAGCACCCTGCGTCAAAAAAGAACGCTAGAGGCTTTGGGAATCAAAAAGATGCAGCAGGTAGTGGAACACGAAGCTACCCCCCAAATTCTTGGAATGGTGAACAAAGTAAGCCACCTGGTAACGGTGGAAGGGCTCTAAAACAAAACAACATGGATTTAAGCAATTTAAAACCGGCCAAAGGATCAATTAAGACAAGCCTAAGACTTGGAAGAGGTCAGGGCTCTACAAAAGGCGGAACAGCTGGAAGAGGTCA
>JAESRW010000207.1 GCA_016764395.1 Flavobacteriales bacterium | reverse complement strand
TTCATTCCCAAGTTCATCAAGAATCTTAAATTTTTCACCGGTTGTCTCTTTACTTTCGCCTAAATTGGTGATGAGCAATTCAACTGTCACAGTCTTTCCTAATTTATCCCCAGTAGCCTTTATGAATTTGATTTCTACTTCATCAACCCTAGTCCTTTGCTCTCCCTTAAACAGCTTGTAATTTGATTTAAGGGTCGTATTGATTTCTTTTATTTCTTGAACATCCTGTTCCAATTTCTCAACCCTTTCTTCAAGCGTTTGAGAGAAAGCTGTAGTAGTGGTAATAATGAAGGATAACCCAATAATATGCTTTATCATGGTGTCTTTATCTTTAAGTGCGCGAGACAGGACTTGAACCTGCACATCCAATGGACAATAGCCGTTCAAGCGAACTTGGCTACCAATTACAACACTTGCGCTTCTGTGTTACACATATCGACTATGCCACAGCACAATGCTTGTAATTCTCTAAATTTTGTTTTAGTATTGTTTTAGTAATGTTTGTTTTCAACAGTACTGAAACACTTTAAATACTGTATTCCCCGATGTGTGCGGGTGAAGGGACTCGAACCCCCACGCCGTGAAGCACTAGATCCTAAATCTAGCGTGTCTACCAATTTCACCACACCCGCATTATTTCCAGGGTCAAAATTTAGGAGTACAAAGATATTTAATTTGTTTTAATTTTGGTCAAGACCCGATAAAAGTATTGCTAAAAATGTTGAGAGTAGATCCAAAAGAAGTTTCCGTAGCCAAACTTCACGGGTATTTGCTGGGTGCAGTCGCTCCCAGGCCAATAGCCTTTGTTAGTACCATTGATGGCAATGGGGTAAGGAATCTGAGCCCATTCAGCTTCTTTAATGCCTTTAGCGTCAATCCTCCGATATGCGTATTCTCTCCAGCAAGAAGAGGGAAGGACAATACCACCAAGCACACATTTGAAAATGCCAAAGAGGTTGACGAAGTGGTGATCAATGTGGTAAGCCATGAGATTGTGCAGCAGATGTCACTCAGCAGTACTGAGTATCCTGGTGATGTTGATGAATTTGAAAAGTCTGGCCTTACACCAATAGACTCAGAACTTGTTAAGCCTGCAAGGGTAAAGGAATCTCCAGTTCAGATGGAATGTAAAGTTAAAAGCATCATCGAACTGGGACAAAAGGGCGGAGCTGGGAATCTTGTAATTTGTGAAATCTTATTGATGCACATTGACGAAAACGTACTTAACGATCAGGGAGTTATTGATCCACATGCGATCGATTTGGTGGGTCGAATGGGCGGGAATTGGTATTCTAGGGCAAGTGGAAACTCCTTGTTTGAAGTGGAAAAGCCATTGCAAACGATCGGAATTGGAGTGGACAGGTTGCCCATGTCGATTCGAAATAGTTGCGTTTTGACGG
The DNA here is from genome assembly GCA_016764395.1 of Flavobacteriales bacterium. Lineage (GTDB taxonomy): Bacteria > Bacteroidota > Bacteroidia > NORP154 > NORP154. The sequence goes on along the minus strand of JAESRW010000207.1, from coordinate 14,838 downwards.
GCAATAATTTAGGTCAGCTGGGCAATATTGAAGCCCTCCCTGAGAAGGAAGAAGTGACTGTAACTTTGGACGACGAAAAAATAAAACGGATATTTGTAGCGCACAAAAGCACCGATCCCGAACGCGAAAATCAAGTTCATCAAATGGCTAAGGCTCTGTTGGATGAAGGTGATGTTGAAGGGGCCTGGAAAGTGTTGATGACACTAGAATATTCACAATCGTAACAACTTAATTACACAACATGGACGTATCAGGAAAAATAAAAATAATCAATGAGACTCAAACTTTTGGAGAAAGGGGTTTCAGAAAACGCGAACTTGTTATCACCACCAGCGAAGAGTATCCTCAAATGTTGATGATTGAATTTGTACAGGACAAGTGTGATTTGTTGGATAATTTTGCGGTGGGGCAAGATGTAACTATTTCAATCAATCTACGGGGTAGAGAATGGATCAACCCAGAAGGTGTTGCGAAGTATTTCAACTCAATTCAGGGATGGAGAATTCAGGCCAGTGCTTCTGCTGCGCCTGCTCAGGAAAGTGCTCCAGCGCCTACGGCAGCAGATTTGCCAGTAGTGGAGGAGGAAAGTGATGATCTTCCTTTCTAAGTAGAATTTTCTTTTAAGGGAATCCGGTAATCTATCGCGTTTAGCGATCGGTTGCCGGATTTTTTTATGGTGGATTAGTCAATCTTGGCGTCCATGGCATCCCTGAGACCATTTCCAACCAGGACAAATGCGAGGACCATGATCATGATTGCAAAACCTGGAAGTATGGCAAGGTATGCAGCATCTACGATGATATAGCCATAATGATCCTTGATCATGCCTCCCCAAGTTGGCATAGGTGGTTGTGCACCAATTCCCAGGAAGCTTAAGCCCGCTTCAAGCAGGATTGCTGCAGCAAAATTGGCTGCGGAAATTACAATTACCGGGCCCATGGTATTGGGGAGAATGTGTTTAACAATGATTCGGGCATTGGTATATCCCAATGCTCTCGCGGCTTCCACAAATTCTTGTTCTCTTACGGATATGATCTGTCCCCTGACAACCCGTGCAATGTCGGGCCACATCGATAATCCTACTGCAATAAAGATCTGCCAAAAACCCTTTCCCAAAGCGAAGGTGATGGCGATTACCAGAAGCAATGTTGGAATGGACCATACAACCTGAATCACCCAGAGGATGATGTCATCAACCCAACCCCTAAAAAATCCAGAAAGAGCACCGAAAAGAACGCCGATAAGAAGTGAGATGATGACCGAAATGAAACCCACGGATAAGGAAATTCTTGTCCCCGCAAGCAGTCTACTGAGAAGGTCCCGTCCGAAGCGGTCCGTACCCAGCCAGTAGGTTCTGGATACGACATGCTCTTTTTCGATCTTTTCAATTAAATCATCCATGGATTTACTTATCCTGTTTCCCTCAAAATCGTAGAATTCCAGATACCCATCAGGGGTTCGTTTGAACAGGTTATTGAAGTTGATCGAATAAACTACATCAGCTAAATTGAACCTCGCTTCAATTCCGTTGTTTACTTCAAGTCCGGTGTAGCTCTCTACCACAATATTTTCTCCTTCAAACCAGTAATCATAGATGGGGATCTCCCGAAATGGCCGTTCCTCTCCAAAAATCATTTTCAGGAAGATATTGGATTTAATTTCATCCCGATTTTTGGTGATCCGAAGTGTCTTTACGGTAAATCCCGGTTTTTTGGTGGTTAGCTGAAGCGCCATCTCGTTGGCATCGGGCGTATCATCAGGTTGAATCAGTGGGCCCATTATAGCGACAAAGAAGGAAGATGCAATGATGGCCATGCCAAACACCGCGATTTTGTTCTTTTTTAGCTTCCTCCAAGCTTGACTAGAAAGTGATTTGGATTTGTTGATGTTGTGAGATCCTGCCATCTATAATGTTATTCCAATTCAGCTATTATTACTCACAATTGATCCTCGATCTGATGATCGTCCTTTCCAATTATACCGCCCCATATTGCCAAAGACCCCGATCATGCTTACATAGAATAGGTAAAGCAACTCTGCAAATACAAATAATCGCATAAGATAGCTCCGCCTAAAAAAAGTTGTAGCTAAATGTAAAAACAAAAAGTCAATTACGGCTTTGGCTGCAAAGGTAATTATTAAAAACGACCCATTAAAATCTGGTAGAAGCATCCATGATATGAGGTTAATCACCAAGGATAAATGGGTCAAATAGACGATGAGCGCAACTGCAATTGTGGCAAAGTCGGGGATGCGGATCACCTTTGAGACCCATCGCCTACGCTGTTGCATGAGTGCAGTGGGTGAGTGACTGGCGCGTGTTTGTACCAAGGCATCCATGGATTTTAAATACTTGACCTCTCCAGGGTATTTTTTGCTGATTTTTTGTAGAATAAAGAGGTCGTCCCCAGAAGCAATCTCAGCATTGTCGAGATACCCWCCAACRTKGAYAAAGGCRGCTTTTTCRTARCACAAATTGGCGCCATTGCACAACACAGGCTCTTCCAATTGAATGCCTCCTCCAGCAACAAGCTGGAGTCCCAGCAATTCAAGCTCTTGAAATTGATTCATTATTGAGTTGGAAGGGCTCATTGAAACAGGCGCTACAATCATTTTGGGCCGGTGGATTTGATAGCAGGTTGCCAGGCTCTTCAGCCAGGTTGATGRGGCAATACAATCTGCATCCGTTGTTACAATGAGAGAAAATTGGGCAGCCATCACACCTTCAGTAATCGCTTCCTTTTTGCCGCCCAATAGTGAATCGTGCAGTTGAATCACACGGCCTTTAATCTTAGGATTTGATCTGAAAAACGCGTGAGCCTGATCTTTTGTGTTGTCTTCAGAATGGTCATCAACCACCAAAATTTCGAATAGATGAATGGGAAAATCTTGCTTTGCTATGGCATTCAAACAGGCGCCTATATTCGATGCTTCGTTTCGGCAAGGAATGATCACTGAAAAAGCGCATTCTATGTCTTTTTCTTCTTCTTTTTTGGATGTGCCTTGCGGGGCCATCTTTAGCCATGCGACGCTATATCTGAGAATTACAATGAAGTACGCAAGGAGGAGGAAAAGAGATATCGCGTATAGAAAGATCAAAGAATCTAGGGGGATAATATTAACTTTTGGCTACCTTGAAAATATTGGCAGAGAACATGAAGACTGACCCGATTAATGCTGGCAGTGCCAGRTTGATGATCCACAACACGAAAGTAGCCGTTACAATGCCCASGCTGTTTTCTGAGATCAGTCCAATGAAGAACAGTGCAACTGATCCACGAACACCGATCTCAGTTAATGCAACCGTAGGAATCACGGCCATGGTAAAGAAAGTTAGTGAAATTAGCGTGAATGCCGACACGATAGGGATGTTGACACCAAATGCCAGCAGCAACAGATAAAATTGAACGGAGAAAACAATATATCTTAGGAAGCTGTACAAGAGAGTTAGAGACAACTCTTTCATGGAGTATAGCGAAAACACTTCCACATACCCTTTGAGGCGGCTGCGGGTTTTTTTGTTCTTGAATACACCCAGAAATTGGAAAACTGTTTTGGCCCAATGAGTAAGTGTAGAGACGTTAAAATAAGCGATTAATGTAAGCGAGGTGGACAGGATCAAAACTCCAAACACTGCATAAGCCAACACCGGTTCAATGGGTGTCGCATAAATGTCAATCATATAGAAGCTCATCGCCAGGAAACCGAATAAAATGGTAATGACCAATTGGCTAATGCTTCCAACCAAGGTGATAAAGACTGCCTGTACCCTATCGGAGTTGTCAAGATAAAAAACACGGGCACCAAAATCTCCAATGCGATTGGGGGTGAAAACACTAACACTTGCGCCTGAGAAAATCGCTTTCAAGGCCCTGAAAAAGGAAATGGATTCGATTTTGGCAATAAGAAATTTCCACTTTACTGACTCGAGGCTCCAATTAACGAGCATTAGGAGCATGACACCAGATAATAAACCCATGTTGATGTAATTGTCAAATATCCGGGTAGTGAACACGTCAATCTCAGCGTTATGTTGTTGGTAAAATATTTGATGATAGATGAACCCTATCGAAATCACGGCTATGATTWCTTTGATCAGAAGAGATAGTACATTGAGACCCAGTACTCTGTTCAGGAAGGAGATCTTCTTGTTGTCTATCGCTATATTGGCCATGTAGTTTTTAATTTYAGACTCGTTTCTTCCGATTAAAATCGCTTAATAAACCGTCGGATTTTCGGTAAAATGGTTAAGTTTGCAGCTCGTTTTTAAGAACCAATATTGTATACCGTCCATCTATTACCCGTTAATAATGAAAAGAGCCACGAATCTGCTACTCAATAAGAGGGCAATCTAAGGCGATTTTTTCCCGCACGGCTAACAAAATTAAACAAGAAAAGATGAAACGAGCCACGATAAATCCTTTAACATCTAGGAGGATGATCATGAGCGAGTTCCATTTGACCACTAAAAATCAAAAATAAGCAAATGAAAAGAGTAGTAATAGTTCTTATCGCAATCATGATCGTTTCATTTGGATACGCTCAAAATTCAGGTGTGGAAAATACTGGATCCGCTATTCCTCAACCAGTTTTGATTGAAAAAGTAGAAGCACAAGAGGGGAAAAATATCATTCCTTATGAGAAATGGCAACTACCGAACGGATTAACCATTATTATACACGAAGACCACTCTGACCCATTGGCTCATGTTGAAGTTAGATATCATGTCGGGTCAGGTAGGGAGACTGCGGGCAAATCAGGTTTCGCTCATTTCTTTGAGCACATGATGTTCCAGGGATCAGAGAATGTGGGAGACGACGAGCATTTTAAAATCATCTCTACCGTAGGTGGGACGATGAATGGTTACACCACCAATGACAACACCGTGTACTTCGAAACGGTACCGATGAACAGCCTGGAAACAGCGCTTTGGTTAGAGGCGGATAGAATGGGATTTCTTTTGGATTCGGTAACTCAGGAAAAATTTGAGGTACAGAGAAAAACGGTGAAGAATGAAAAAGCCCAAAATCAAATTAACCAACCTTATGGTTTATCTGCAGAGTTGATGGGCCAAAATATGTATCCCGCAGGGCATCCTTATAGTTGGCCGGTAATTGGTTATGTAGATGATCTGGACCGGGCAGATGTGGATGACCTGAAAAACTTCTTCCTCAGGTGGTATGGGCCCAACAACGCCATTTTGAGTGTTGGAGGGGATGTAAATACCAAAGAGGTACTTGATTTGGCGATGAAGTACTTTGGTCCGATCAAAAGAGGCGCTGAGGTAAAAAAGAAGAGAGTTGCGCTTCCTGTTATTGCAGATGATAAATACTCCAATAGCAAGGATGACGTATTTCTACCACTGACTCAAATGGCATTTCCAGCGGTTCCAAAGTTTCATAGGGATGAAACGGCGTTGCATCTGCTTGCAAGTATCCTGGGCGATGGCAACAACTCCATCTTCTATAAGAATTTTGTAAAGTCGGAACGGGCAGCACAAATATTTGTTTTTAACAATACACTTGAGCTTGCAGGGGAGTTCACTATTGGCATATTGGCTTATCCAAGGTTAAAGGATGGTACGGTAGTATCGTTCAATGACACAGAAGATCTGATTCGTAAGACGCTCACAGAATTTGAGAAGGCCGATATAACAGATGAGCAGCTAGAAAGGGCCAAGGCTATTAGTTATGCCAACTTAATTGGGCAAACGGGAAGTGTAGCAGGTAAGATAGGGATGATTAGTGAGTGGTATATGCTTACCGGCAAAAGTTACAATGTTCAGGATGAGATTAACAGATACCAGCGCGTGACTCAAGAGGATCTAATACGGGTCTATAATCGGTATGTAAAAGGAAGAAATGCCGTATTCGTTAACGTATGGCCATTACCTCAGGGTGAAGACCGAAAGAAATTCAAAAAGGAGTCATTCAACCCCAATGCTACTTTGCAAATTGGTGAAGAACCTGAGTATGCGGGTTTAAAGTAYAACAAGGCGACGGATATATTTGATCGATCTGTAAGGCCCATTTCAGGTACTCCTAAATCCGCAGTTATCCCGGAGTTCTATAGAACTAAGTTGAAGAATGGTGTTGAGATCATCGGGACCAAAACCACTGAAGTTCCAAGGATAGCGGTGATGATCAATATAGAAGGTGGACATCTTATGGAAGCAGAAAAGGGTACCAAAACCGGTACTGCAGTACTCTGTGCAAGTATGATGAATGAGGGAACTAAAAACTTCACCACTGAGGAGATTTCAGCACAACTGGATGATCTTGGGAGCACAATTTTCTTTTCATCGGGAAGAGACAATAGCAGCGTTTATGTTGAAGCGCTGACGAAAAACATCGATGCAACGTTGAAAATTTTAGAGGAGAAATTGCTCCGTCCAGGATTCAGAGAGGACGACTTTAAACGTATTAAAAAACAAGCGTTGGCGAATATCAGATCACAAAAAAGCAATGGGGGCGTAACGGTTTCCAAAGTGTTTAATAAGCTCATGTATGGAGAAACCATTCTGGGTGAATATTTCACTGGTACTTATAATGATGTGTACAAGATGAAATTAAGTGATGTTCAATCATACTATGAGAAGTACTATTCTCCTACAGTTACGAGTATCGTTGTGGTGGGTGAAACAACCAAGGATGAAATATTGCCAAAGTTGGCATTTCTCAACAATTGGAAAGCTAAGCCGGTGAAGCTACCTGAGCTCAACGATTTCCCGTCGATCGAGAAAACGCAGATTTATTTGGTTCACCAGTCAGACTTTAAAACCACAGCTTCTCAGATAAGAATTGGCTATTTGGCAATGCCTTACGATGCAACTGGAGAGTTTTACAAGGCGAATGTGATGAACTTTGCCTTAGGAGGTGCATTTAACAGCCGCATCAATATGAACCTTAGAGAGGATAAGGGCTTTACCTATGGTGCACGGTCCGGTTTCTCAGGCTCTAATTATCGTGGCCCGTTTTCTGCAAGTGCTACCGTGAAATCTCGGGTAACCGACAGTACGATTGTAGAGTTCATGAAAGAGATAGAAAACTTCAAGGCAACGGGAATTACAGATGAGGAATTGGCTTTTACAAAGAGCAATATTTTACAGCGAGACGTTTTGAGCTACGAAACTTTATTCCAAAAAGCGAATTACCTGTCTAATATTGTAGAGAAGGATTTGCCAGATGATTACAAGGCGCAGCAAGAGGCTTTAGTTGGAGCACTGACGAAAGAGGATATCAATATACTTGCGAAGAAGCACCTTAAACCAGAGAACATGGTAATCCTGGTGGTCGGGAACAAGTATCTGATAAAAGAAAGTCTTGAGGCTTTGGGGTATGGTAAGATTAAAGAGCTGGATGTGGAGGGAAACTAAATCTGGCAGTTTAAGAAGTTAATGGTGCGATTATGAGAAAAGCGATTGCGATTATTATTTTAAGCTCAACAATGGGATGGGCATTTGGCCAAAAGAACAACGTACAAAGTGCGTCGAACTCTTTTAAGTATAAAGAGTATGGTGAGGCTAAAAAGTATATTGACCTCGCTGCAGCGCATCCTAAAACGGCGAATGCTCCAAAGATGTGGTACTACAGGGGCCGTATCTATTTATCCATTCATGAAAAGAAGAGCAGTCTGGACCCAGAGGCCATTACAAAATCGATTAATAGCTTGATGACTTGTTTGGATGTTGATAAGAGCAAAATGTATGCAGACTCATCCAGTGTTTATCTCATGAATGGTGCAATTCAGTGTTTTATCTCCGGGGTACATGAATACCAGGCAAAGGAATACACAAAGGCAAGTGAGCTATACGAGTTGGTGCTGAAAACATTGGAGTATGACAAAAACAAAGACCTGGCAAGGAATAACGTATCCGAAAAAACCATTTATCTGAATTTGTATTATGCTGCCAATGCTTCAAAGGACAATGTGAAATCCAAAAAGTACCTGGATAAGCTGATTGACCTTGGTTACAATGATGCAAACATCTACCTTTTTATGTGTCAAATATTGCTCGAAGAAAATGATACGGTAAATGCTTTGGCGTATATTGAAAAAGGAAGAGAGCGGTTTTATGACGACAAAAACCTGATCTTACAGCAAGTAAGCTTATCCATAAAAATGGGAAAGTCTGATGCGCTGTTGAAAAGGATGACTGAGGATATTGAATATGACTCAGGAAATCCTACTTTATTCCTGGTCAGAGGGATACTTTATGAGCAGAATGGAAATAAGGAAGGTGCAAAGAAAGATTACCTTGAGGCGCTTGAACTGAATCCTGGCTTTTTTGTCGCCGCGTATAATTTGGGCGCTATGTTTTATAGTGAGGCAGTAGAGATCTTAACAGCGGCAAAGGAAATAGTTGACAACGACAAGTATGCCAAGGAGAAGGACAAGGCAATTGCCCTGTTCAAGGAGGGGATTCCGCATTTGGAGGCAGCACTTGAAATTGACCCTAAAGATCACGATACCGCGCAGCGACTGGTAAGAATGTATGCTCGTACTGGTGATACAGCCAAGTATGAYGCGCTCAAGAAGAAGATAGAGAGCATGTAAGCAACYAACGCGGATGGTTCGGCTTCGTGCACACTGGTTGTGTATACGAGTCTAACCCATACAGCGTTTTGTAAATGTGTGCCAACATCTGGGCCCCNACCCAGCAAGATTCATCTGTAAGGGGAACCTGCTAAASCATTGCTGAACAAAACTGGTTCAATAAACCTCTAGGGATTGGATGTTAAGGTTTTTGTACATTGGTGCTCATTCATACTTGCATAATGGCAGCTGTAGATAGAATCATACTTGGAATAGATCCCGGAACTACCATCATGGGCTATGGCCTAATTCATATTCAGGGCCAGGAAATGAAACTCATTACACTCGATGTCCTCCTGTTGTCTAAACTTGGAAGCCATCCGGATAAGTTGAAGCGCATATTCGAAAAGACCTTGAGCATCATTGATCATTACAAACCGGATGAGCTTGCGGTAGAGGCGCCATTCTATGGCAAAAATGTACAGTCTATGCTCAAATTGGGCAGGGCGCAGGGAGTGGCTATGGCTGCGGCATTATATCGTGATATACCCATATTCGAATATGCGCCGAAGAAGATTAAACAGGCCATAACCGGCAATGGAAATGCATCAAAAGAACAGGTGGCAAGTATGTTACAAGGGCTGTTGAAAATTGGAACAATGCCTAAGCAACTAGATGCAAGTGATGGGTTGGCCGCTGCGGTATGTCATTATTTTCAGCGGTCTCCTACGCAGGTAGGTAAGTCTTATTCAGGCTGGAAAGCTTTTTTGGCCGACAATCCAGGAAGAAAAGGGTAGTAATCGGTACACTATAGCGCCAGGAAGGCTTCACTTATCTTATTAGAAGTGTCTTTCAATGCTTCTTCAGATAACGATAGTTTAGGACGTGAAAAGTCTATATCGTGTACATTGAATATGGGTATCAGGTGTACATGTGCATGAGGTACTTCCAGGCCAATTACCGCGACTCCTATGCGCTCACAAGGGATAATGGTCCGAATTGCACGTGCTACGTTCTTTGAGAACAGCATGAGATCCTGATAGAGTTCGTCTTCTATGTCAAAGAGGTAGTCTACTTCCTTTTTAGGAATAACAAGTACGTGGCCCTCTGCTATGGGATTGATATCGAGAAAAGCAAAACACGTTGCTGTCTCTGCAATTTTATAGCTTGGGAGTTCCCCTTTTGCTATTTTGGAAAAAATACTTGACATATAGATTACGTCTTAACGGGAGATCTCTAATACTTTGAGCTCCAGGGTACCATTGGGAACACTGATTTTCGCAGTTTCACCTGCCTTCTTGCCGAGCAACCCTTTTCCAATCGGTGAGTCAACCGATATTTTGCCGGCCTTAAGGTCTGCCTCATTTTCAGCTACCAGCTGATAGGTCATTTCCGTATCAGTACCCACATTCTTGAGCTTGACCGTGGTTAAGATCAACACTTTTGAATTGTCCAATTGTGATGGGTCAATCACTCGAGCATTGTTGACCACATCCTGTAGCTTGGAAATTTTGCTCTCTAAGTGTCCCTGGGCCTCCTTGGCGGCATGATACTCGGCATTCTCAGACAAGTCTCCTTTGTCTCTCGCTTCCGCGATTTCTTTGCTAATAGCTGGCCGTTGAACTTTGGTGAGTTCATTGAGCTCGTTCTGGAGCTTTTTAAGACCTTCTTGTGTATAATATTCCACTTGTAGTTATATGGATTTGAGTAGTTTAATGTGAAACTACTGGGAAATTTAGTATTTAACCAATAAAAAACATAGCAAAATGCAGGAATATTCTGAGAATCTCAGAATACATATTCGGAAGATAAGGTCGGTTTATAAGTTAAACCTAACACCCATGCTATGAATGCCTTGGAATGGATTCGTGTCCCTGTATGCGTAGTCAATACCGAAAGTCGTTCCTTTCTCTTTGTTAAGAGGAAGCTCGAATGTGACACCTGCAGTAGGCCCAGTAATGAATGTTGCATTAACAGATCTTTGTTCAAATACGTACCCAGCTCTTATCATTAGGTAGGATTTATATGCGTATTCCACTCCCAACGCGTACTGATCCCTGCTAAATGAGTTCGAGATAAAGTTGAAGGCAGCAGTTATCCGGCTCACCGGTGGAATATCAGCAGAGTCAACACCGCCGATCTCGAAATCGTAGCTGGCTCCGATGTTCAGTGAAGACGGCAATTCAAAGGTAGCTGATCGTTGTTCTACGGTCATGTTGATGGCAGTAGCGCCAATGACATCTCTAAAGGAGAGGCCATCACCGGAGAATGCCATGGTTGGCCCTACATTCTTAAGTGAAATTCCGAATTTTAAATTGTCCTTGGCCTCCTTATTCAATCCGGTAACGTATTGGATACCTGCATCGAAGGCGATTCCCTGGGTTCCGACTTGAGAGATATTCTCCGATATCACTTTTACTGCCAATCCACCATAGATGCTGCGTGAGAATTCTTTGGCGTATGCAATCGTAAGATTCATGAACGCTGGTTCGAAGAACCCAATGCCCCCCTCGGGTGATTGAACCGTGGTGCGCTGTATCTCTCCAAAGGACATGGACATAACACCAATACTAAGTACTCCGGCTTCACCAACTTTTTGGCTTAGCCCAAAAGCGCTAATACCGATATCAGAACCCTTTAACCAATCAGTTCTAGCAAATATGAGTTCTGTGTTCCTGGTAAATGCAGTACCCGCAACATTCAAGTAAAGTGCCTCCAGGCCTCGAATACCGGACATATTAGCTCCTGCCCATCCAGCACTTCTGGCCCATGGATTTATAAGCAGTTCTGATGCTCCTGCTGCTCCGGCTCTATCAGGGTTTCCAGCTTGAGCAGGACCAAAATGAAGCGCTACCAATGCGATCGCGCAGAGGGCAGTTTTAATATTCAGATTGATGTGTTTCTTCATAGTTCCTAGCGTATGTTACTTACCGTAATAAATTCTGATACTTTCTGAATGTTTAGAATGAATCTAAGTCAACTGGCCGAAGTACTCCGAACCATTTGATTATCCGTTCACCAATCCCAGGTGCATTGATGTGTATCAAGTACACACCACTTGCCACAGGCACAGAAACGTGGTTCTTGAGATCCCAGTCAATGGATGTTATGGTATTGTCGTCCCTGTCATACTGTCGAATAAGGGTGCCATTCAGATTGTATATGGAAACCGTACACTTCACCGGTAAGTTGGTAATCTTAACCCGGTGATCAATGGATGATCGCTCATATTCTGAGAAAGCAAAGTAGGGATTGGGTACTACGTTGATCAAGTCCAATTGGTTCTCAGCTATGCTGTCAATACCTGTTCTTACGGCCATTGCGTCCAAATTGAAATTATACATTGGATCACCTCCATTTTGATTAGAGGTATACAATGAATCAGTCGCAGTGGAATAGTACTTGCTATAAGGCTTGTCCACCCGAAATCTAATGGTGACATTAGAAGGAATCTGACTTGGATTGTTAAAAGAGAAATCTGGATCTAAGAGCGGAAGGCCGACCCACATCACATCTTTAAAAATACCCATCTTCGCATTGTTCTTCTGATTTCCACTTAACGTTTCCATCTCAGTATATAGTTGACGGAGGTACTCACCAGCGTCATAGGATGGGATGTCCCCTCTTCCTTCAACAATTTTGGTGGTGTCATCGCCATTATGTCCCATGATGTAGATGTAGTGCTTTCCACCGCCCCAGTACGGAAGACATTGAGGTAGGCCTTCACCTCCACAACCAACACCTGCCTGGCAGCCGATGCAGCCAAACGCCCCTGCAACGTCGCCGAGCGGGTCAGATAGATCTGAGGTGGGGTTCCACATCATGTCGTTACCGTTTATCAACCACGAATCTTCACCATACATGATGTTCAATCGTTCGCCTGTCTCCATGTTAATCGCATAACCAGGGAACCAACCCATACCTGTGTTGGAAATGTAGTTGGCATCGTTAACATTGGTGCTGGGTTGCGCTGGCATTCCAGTTCCTGTTGTGTCAATTTGGTTACCGTTTTTATCAATTGAAAGCGACGTTCTTAAGTCGAACTTGGGCGTATTACTTCCCAGGGGTTTCGTGAAAATTGGATCCTCCTGTTGCTCGATAACAATAGCACGCGTCCACTTGGACTTGTCAGCTGTGATTACCAGGTCAACACTTGCGAGATTCTTAAGGGTAGCTCTGTTGTTGTTAAATCTATCCAGAACAGGTCCTAAAGAGTCTTTGCTCACCAACTTAGCTGGTGCCCATCTTCCACCCAGGACCTTTTCCCAAACTTCGTCTTCATCAACCGACTCATAATCATCATCCGCTGTCCCCGACTTGATCCAATTTAGGGCGCTTGCAGCTTCCCCGTCGATCACACCTGTTAGCCATGGGAGACTTGGATTATCAAAGGTCATAGTGGCTTCGAGAAAACCAGCTTGAGGATCAGGGTTGGCTTGGCCTGTATTGGCTGATACTCCAGTTAACTTTAATGGAACGGCATAAGCAGGCCCTGGATGTCGCGCTTGCTCCACCGTTATTGAAATTCCCAATTCTGTAATCAACTGCTCCGCGCGGACATTGATACCTTGTTCCGACACCGTTAAGGTATCACCCGTTGCAGCGTTGGTTAAGGCCCAGCGGTAGAACGGGTTAATCATACCATCAATGTCATTGGTGGGTATATATTCTTCTGGGAAGACTTTCCAAAAGCTACCCCCTGGGTCTTGTGAAATTTTGAAAATTGTGTACTGCCCAGTATTACTGGCCGATGCATCAACAAAAATCACGTCTCCAACGGAGAGTGTGTTGCGCGGGTCGTCCTGCACACCAAAATATTGTAAAGCGGTAGTGCTTATTGGTGGGTTGTTGGGCAGCATATTGGTTATTTCAATGCGATCTGCCGGGTCATAATACAGCTTCAGAGAATAGTTTCCTGGCTGCACCATTAATGGATCCACCACTTTGATAGTTACAGGCCCTTTATTCTCATTGTAGGTTAGATTTTTTGCCCTCCATGGCGCACCGGACATAATTGTGTTGATGGTGGCATTTGATAAATCAAGTACCAGTCCTCCATTACCCTGGCCTTCAACCCGGGTAAGTATGGGGCTATCTCCGTAAGAAGAGTTTACTTGTGTACCATTGTTTTCAACTTGTGCTTTATGCGGAATACACATGGTGAACTCGATACTACCTCCAAATCCATTCTTACGTCCGGCCAGGTATGGCCTTTTGTTGCCATCTCCTGTTGGATTGGCTTGGGTATTGGTATAAATAGTATATTGGTTATGAGCATAAGCCAACGCGATGAAATAATATTTCTTATGATTGACTAACTTTTTGTCGCCCAGGGCAAATAAATCCTCTTTTACCCGGAAAGAATGATCAATACCTGCATTATTTCCATTGACCATAAGACTGGGCACCTCGGCTCCAATAGACTCATCGAAGTTAAAGTTAACCAGTTTCGAAATGGTGTCTTCAAGGTCAACCTGTGCAACTAAACGAGCTAACTCTACATCGTTTATATCCGCCACCGATACCGTTGGATTTTTTATCTGATAAATTTGATACCCCTGAAAATGGTATTTATTATCGATTGTCTTTCCTTGATCCTGACCGGGAAATGAATCTGGTGCAACAATAAGAGGGTCAACTTCTTCGTACTGCTCCAGATAGTTATTGGATACCATAGGATTTGAGAGGTATAGAATGATCTCCTGATCCAATTCTTGACACGTGAGTACCGGGGCATCAGGCCCGTTGAGTACCCTAAAGCAGTTATCAAAAAGTGCCTGGGCCTTATCATCAGCTATTCGTACAAGTTCAACTGACTGAAATGGATTGGTGCTTACCGCTCGCTCCCATATGACTCCTACTGTAATATCATTCTCTGCTCCGGGGGCCAGTGTAAACGGTCCTGCAGAGTGCACAAAACGACGGTCGTTGGCCTGGTTTCCGGCTGTCTGTTCGGTCCAGGGTATCGGGTCTCCAGGTGAGACGCCACAGTTTATTCCATCCGGATCACTACATACTCCCCAGTTACATTCGTCTGTCTGTTGGGGATTTGATTGTGCACCAGGGAACATAAAGTCTGAAAATTCGCATGAGGAACAGTTGTTCACGTGTCCGTTGCCTCCATAACGCATTCTGGTTCCATCCTTCCAAAACCCTCTCAGGTAACTATAGTAGTCTACCGCTGTGGAAGGGTCACCTTGGGTCTGGTCGTTACATCCACCGCCACCACTTGGGTTACAATAGAAGACAAAACGTCTCATTCCCCATCTTTCATTGTCGATTTCCCCGTCACCGAAATTCAAA
>JAESRW010000206.1 GCA_016764395.1 Flavobacteriales bacterium | reverse complement strand
ACGTAACTAAATGCCTTTCAGCGCGATATTTGATTTGATGGAAATGCTGTTGGAGAAAGCCCTTATTGCATCGGTTTTCGCCTTGCAATTTCTTTTTTTGTCACCTGTTGTCGTGTTGGCACAATGTCCGCCAACCATCTCCTTGAGTACGGCAAGTGCGTCGATTAGTATTAACGATTTTGGCGATATTACAGCTGGTGTCACCCGAAATGGCATCACGAACATCAGTATAAATTCGGGTTGTGATTGGGACCTGTTCGCAGAGGCTACACTGGTGCAAAATGTCGACTTTACTCCTGCACAAGGAGTTGTTTTACCACTTTCAGCGATTGATATAAGGGCCTTCAATTTATGCGAAACTCCAAATCATGATTATGGATTGGGCTCGCCACCACCACCACCGAGGATCAGTAATACACTTGCAGCAGCTTTTACTGGTGGCCGTAGTTATATTGTAGGGACGGCCCCTCTTCCTCCTGGCGAAGATGGTCCAATAGCCAAAGCGCCTGGACCTTGTCCTGCAACTGTGATCAATGGCGCGGGAACTGCCGCTGTGAATCCGACTACACACACATTTAGGATCGATATTAGGGTTACCCCGGGAATTGTACCTGTCGTTAAACCCGGCCTCTATGATTTAACGATCAATTTTTCTGCGATGGATGATGTCACCGGTGTGTTTAATTTAACGTCGTTCACTTTGGAAATTGAGATTCTACCGATATTGCAATTGAAAATGTCTACCAGTGATCAGCTCGACTTTGTCTTCTCAGATATTACAGATTATGCGGCAGGTATTACCAGGTCCGGTGCAACAATACTCACCGTGAGCTCCAGTCTCGATTGGGACTTGATGGCTGTGGGTACTTCTTCGCTCAACGAAAGTACCAGTGGAGCGAGTGCATTTTGGGATCAAAATCTAAGTTACTCAGCACTGGGGAGCGCATCAATTCCTTTGGGTGTTCTGGAACTCCATCAATTTCCGACAAATCCGGCCGGAGGCGGACCGGGCGTGGACTATGGCCCTGCCTTCACCACGCCACCCTCGGGGAATAATTATGTTGAGGTAGGGTATCAAGGGGTAGGAGGGGCAATTGTGTTTTCTCTCCCTTCTACTGGTGATAAAACCATTGCTGGAAACTGGGGAGATGCAACAGCAGGGAACTCTGTAGCCCCAGGTGGTTATTTGCCGGTTGTAGGAGGAGGCCCAACCTCGGATTATAGATATGTGATCTCTTACCGGATTACACCGGGATTGCCGGTACGGTTCAACGGTTTAATGGTCGGGGTTGATGCACAGCCGGGATATTATACCATGCAAGTTCGATATTTATTAACAGAAGATCAGTAAGTTTACCTACTTTAATGCAAGTTTGGGGAACTTATTGTCTGAACTATCGTAGGCCAGAGCGTGAAAAGAGTTTTTGATATATGGAGAGGGGTGATGCTGATCCTAATTGTTGCATTGGCAAATGGACTCAGCGCTCAAACCAGCTATTACGGGAATAAGTATAACATCACTGCTACCTTTGATACCACCAAATTTGTTATTTCCCGGGGGAAGGTCATCTCAAAAACCTTAAAAATTGTAAATCTCGGGACCAATACTATGAAATTTTCATTGAATCTAACACATCCAGCAGAATGGAGGAGCTTAAATCCGCGTGAGCGRGAATATARCCTCGYRGGTGGTGACTCGATTTTTATTCCTGTCAGGATCGTTCCAATGGGAAGAATTCGCGGGAACACGAGTTATTTGATCTATGCGTATGTTGTCAATACTGTGGCCGTACCTGTTGCAAGCGCTTACTTTTTGGCTACAAGAAGAAAGATTGTGAGTTGGGAGTTGAATGTGGATCCTGGAGAGAAAATGTATTTCAAAAATGGCGAGCGCGAAGTGAATTTTTCGTTAAATGTGATGAACACAGGAAACGAGGAAACAGATCTTATTCTTGAGCTGCGCAATATGCGAAAGGATAGATTGCTGTTAACGGATACCAACGATAGGGTGATCCGAGAGTCTGAAACCTTTACTGTGAAGGAGTTGGAGGAACGGACTTTTTACTATAAAATAAAGAGCACCAACAGCATCAGAAATTATCAGCGTGTGGATGTGGAGAATTTTAAACCGGACAAAGGAATGGAATATCAA
Source organism: Flavobacteriales bacterium (assembly GCA_016764395.1). Lineage (GTDB taxonomy): Bacteria > Bacteroidota > Bacteroidia > NORP154 > NORP154. Next base: position 14,105 of record JAESRW010000206.1, on the reverse strand, counting down.
AAGTTCGGTTTGTTTGCCATATCACGGGAGTCGGCTTTGACTGGAAAAGGAGAAATGGTTAAAGGGAAAAGAATCGACTTTATTCGATTGCCTAACTATGAAAAAGCAAATCTTCATGCAAGGTCTTCTGTTCCTTTGATCATGCACGCCAATCTTGGCAATGTAGTAGGAAGAGGACAACCGGTATTATCGATTAACTTGCAGGGAAATACCACGCTGAAAAACAATGCATTGTTACTTTATAACTCGTTCAATAGCTTTAGTAGTTATATTGGTTCAGCAAGATTTCTGACCAGAGGATCTTATTATCTAGGATACTTCGATGAGAAGTTCAATATCTCCACTAATTCAAGTCCTGGAGCCAAGAGTTTGAGTGGGTATTATAGAATTAATCGACGACAATCGATAACTGGCTCCTACATCAGAGGGCCAAGTTATTTTGGTAAATCAAATCGCACCGGTTTTTCACTTGGATATAATTATGCGGGAGCAAAATTTTCACAAAACGCTTCGTTCGGTAGGTTTACGTCCACTACAACAGGTCTAAGCATAAATACGGCTAGTTATTCTGTGTCTTCATCCATCTCCCAGGGACACACCGTGGGTTTAACATTTGGGCTTGGTAATAACGTGTCTGTCGATCCGAATAATTCATTCAATAAAACAGGTTTTCAGGTAGGGGTTGGTTATGGAGGTAGCTTTCTGCAAAATAAGTTATCTAGTTCAATAAGCGCTTCCATATTTTCATCAAATTTCAACGTATATGGTACAGGTAACACATTCGCCTTAAATCATGCTAGCCGATATAGAATGTCCAATAATTGGAGCCTAACCCTATCTAACCGGTATCAGGATAATAGAAATATACAACAGGTTTTTGTTGCACCGAATAACAAATACATAATCTTTACAAATCAGGCTACATTTGGTAGACAAATTGGAGAACAGGCCTTCACGTCGGAAGTGTTTTACAACATTACCGATCTGAATACGATACTGAGTCATTCAAGAGGTGTTGGGATTGGCCTTAGTAGGTTTACTATTGAGGATAACAAGCTGGTATCCATGAATATAAGGGGAGGATATAACCGGAACTTCACTGATCCTAATCCCAAAGACATCTTCTTTGCTCAGTTCTTTACTTTGTTCAGATATCGGGTATGGTCGGGGAACATTAGATATAATTATGGCTCCTTAGCACCGCTTAGCCAAGTTCTGGTTAGAGGTCTGTTTCCACAAACAGTGGGTGCTTCGGTGAGCAATCAACATGCTTTTGCAAATCCACATTTCGTATTGGAAAACATTATTACCTATAGCTACTTCAACGTGTCCAACAGACAAAGTATAGGCTTCAACCCCGACTTGTACTACTTCACCAATTCTGGCTGGAGAATTCGATTAACGACTGGTTTCTTCTTTTCAACATCGACAAGGTCAAATCTGCTTTTTGCTTCACCGAATACTGACGAAAATGGTGATCCCAATCGTATAACGTCGACCAGTTTTAACCTTAATTTGGGTGTTAGAAAAGAATTTGGAATTCCAATTCCCTGGGCGGAGACGGAGTTTCCAACGGTGCGGTTTATGACGTTTATAGATCACGATGGAAATGGCCAGAAAGGCCAAGGTGAAGTTGCATTGGAAAACGTGGTGATCCGGTTTGGTAAATGGGAATTGCTAACGAATTTAGATGGAGAAGCGCATGTTGAGAATGTTGCGGCAGATTCTGTCTATGCCTTCTCCGTTTTTTCCCTGGTGGACCTAAAAGGGTACTTCCCGAAAATTGATAACGAGTTTTTGCTAATTCATGACAGCCTCATGATGATTCCTTTTGTGAAGGGTATTAAGGTGTATGGCAATGTCTATCTAGACCGGGAAAAAATCGCGCCCGGCGCTGCCGATAAATTGGATCTATCGAGAATTAAGATTCAGGCCAATGATGGTAACTCAGAATCCATTTATACCCTAACCAATAGTGATGGCTCTTTTCAGTTTTACCTGCCTTATGGCAAGTATAAGATAAGTGTTGATGACAAGATCTTAGGAGATAACTTTCGAATATTGCAAAATAACATAGATGTTGATCTGGGTGACATGTCGGATGGAATGTTTATCAGTTTTTATATAGTTGAAAGAAGAAGGAAGATCAACCTTAAAAAATTCAACGGCAACGGGAAGGTGATTAAAGGGAGCAGGAGAACCGTTCAGCCTGATAGTCCGGATAATGGCACAGTACCAGATGGATCAGGAGATCAGGGTCAGGATCCTGGAGGGGATGGCCAGCAAGATGGTGGAACAGCACCCCCAGACGGGGCAGGAATAGAAGGCGGTGGCCCAGGTGGTACAGAACAGCCCGGGGCTGCTCCTGCTGATACTGCATCCAATGGTGCAACTGACATTCCGCCTACCGAGGGTGCTGGAGCTGACGTTTCATTAAGAGATCAATCAGAGAGTGTAGCGCTGGAATTAGAGAATAAGTCGATCACCTGGGAGGAAACGGAGTACTATATTGTAGTAAGGGCATTCTCTCAAGAAGATGCTGCAAGGGATTTCGGGAATTCGCAGGAGCAAGCAGACAATATATTGATTATAAGGTCGAAAGATAATCTGCAATACCTTGCTATCTATGCCTACAGAACAGAAGCAGAAGCGACAGCTGATTTAGCATCTAGAAAGTCCCTGGCGCCTGCCGCATGGATTACTAAGAAGGGAGAATAGGCGCTTCTTTTTACTTTAACATATCACATTGGAGTGCGCTCGAGATGCTCCATGAGTACGTGCTTGGCCAACGGAAGCATGGTTTCGTAAAAGGGGATAGGGATATCAGTCTTGATAGAATAGGTTGCAGGGTTGGGTAATTCAGCGTTCTCCTTCACCAGTTTCCTTTTAATCCTCGCTTCTGTATTGGTAATGCTTGATTTATACGAGCCAACATAAACCGTATTCACCTTCTTATAAGAGGCCCCGGGATAATCGAAAATGGTGATGTTGTAACGATAGGCCATTGTACAATTGTCTCCAATGTTTAAAAGCAACAGGTAGCCTTCGTCCTCGTAAAGCGGTTCAATCCCGATCGTCTCAATAAACAGTTGGCCTTTAAAGAAATCGTAGATGGTGTTTCCATCATTAAGACATGCATTCATACGTGGGATAGCGTGGTCAAGAATCTCCTGGATGGCATGCATCATTGATGATTCCTTCATATCTTCCGAGTATTTAGCCCCCATCTTTTGCCAATCCAAACCAGTTAAGGATTGTGGAAAACGCGATTGAATACCTCGCTTTATCTCTTTCAGTTCCTTTAAAAGCAGCACGTGTTCTTCTAGGTCTTTTAAGTGTGGAAATAGGAGCGATTTGTCAAACTTATCGCTCACTTTCTTCAAGTAGCCTGCCAGGACATAACGTTTGTACTCGTTGTCCAGATTGTTCTCGGTTATCCAGTTCTTGCTGAGCATTGGTGTGATGGAATGAAAGTTGTTTTAAATTGAACGATTTTAAGAGAAAAATGTTTCTCTCCTGATCATATTTATTAACATTTCAATGTGTACTTAATCTTGAATAGTATCTTTACCTCAACTGTTTAACCATTAATTTTAGCCTCATGTTTAGAATGTCATTGATATCTGGTACGGTAACCATTTTGTTGAGCTCGCTTCTTTTTTCATGTGTCTCTCCGCGAATTGTTGAAGATCTAAAAAAGAAAAATGAGCGTTGCGAAGTGGATAATGCCAACTTGAAGAAGCGAAATGAAGAGTTGGCTACGAAGAACAATGAAATGACAGCGGAGCTTGAAAACCTGCGCGCTTATATGAAAGGCCTTGTGCGAGATACCAGCATTCTGGGATCTTCTTTGTCTAAAATGACAAAAAACTATAACCAGATCAATGACTTGTATGAGCTCCTCTTGCAAAAGAATAGAGAATTGTTGGCGGGAAGTGTGGCACAAACGGGCAACTTGATGACGAAACTGCAGCTGACAGAAGCCGATCTTCAGAAARAGGAAGATGAGTTACGGCTCCTCGAACGTCAGCTCAATAAAAAGAAGAGCGACCTGGATGATGCCTTGGCACAGTTAAGAGAAAGGGAAGCCAGAGTAAACGAGCTAGAGAAGATTATCAAAGATAAGGACAAAGCGGTCACTGATCTAAAGAACCGTGTGGCGGAAGCGTTAAAAGGCTTTGCTGGAAAGGGGCTTACAATAGAGCAGAAAAATGGGAAGGTCTACGTTTCTATGGAAGCCAAACTGCTTTTTTCTTCAGGTAGTATAGTCGTTGATTCAAAGGGCAAATCGGCGTTGGTTAAGTTAGCTAAAGTGTTGCAGGAAAGTGATGATGTCAACATCCTGGTAGAGGGGCATACCGATACAGATAAGTTTCAAAACACAAGTGGGGGCATTAAGGATAACTGGGACTTAAGTGTACTCAGAGCCACTGCTGTGGTGAAGATAATGAAGGACAATAGTAGTATTTCACCCGTTCGCCTAACTGCAGCAGGAAGAGGGCCCTATTTCCCTATGGACACTGGTACATCCAAAGCTGCAAAAGCAAAAAACAGAAGAATTGAAGTGATATTGACACCAGATCTGAGCGAGCTTTTCAAGCTCCTCGAGACGGATTGACACCAGCCTATCTTTCTCTTTCTTCTTTGTAGTATCCTTTTTCCTTAATGATTTGTGCCACAGCACTAGGCAGCCATTTATCAAATTTGCCTTCTCTCATCTGATCTCTTAACATCGTTGCTGATACCTCCAGTAATTGTGAATCGATGAGGGTGACGGAAGGGTGCTCCCTGAACTGATCGGCGTTACAGCCTGTCCTCGGGTAAACATAAATTTTATAATGCTCCAAAATCGCTTCGTAGTTCTTCCAAAGATTGAACTTCTCCATATTGTCGGTTCCCATCAGAATAACGAAGTCATTTTTGGGGAAGTCTTGTTTGAGTTTATTGAGCGTATCGATAGTGAACGATGGTACAGGCATGGCCAACTCGATTTCAGAACATTTAATCGACTCAATATCACCAATCGCGGCATGAACCAACTCTAGCCTTTTTTCAACATCCAACAGTTCCTTTTCATTCTTTAGTGGGTTTTGTGGGGAGATCACGAACCAAATTTCTGCCAAATCTGTCTCTTTAAGGAAATAGGACGCGATACCTATGTGCCCCTTGTGTATTGGATTAAATGAACCGAAAAAAAGGCCAATCTTCATATGGCGATTATACACTGAGGAAGTCGGAGACGATTAATTCTGCCTTGGCGAACGCACTTTCAAGATCGTCATTTAGCAGTATTACATCAAACTGATCTGAGACCTTCAATTCTTGCTGTGCTTTATCCAATCTTCTTTGAAGTGCTTCCTGTGACTCGGTAGAACGGTGTTCCAATCGTTGGCGTAAATGTGCGAGTGAGGGGGGCATCACAAATACTGCAATCGCCTGATCACCGTAATGTTGTTTGATGTTTAATCCACCTACTACATCTACATCAAAAATCACGTTTTTCCCCTGGTTTAGCAGACCATTCAACTCATCTTTCAAGGTGCCATAAAATTGATCTGGATATACTTCCTCCCATTCGACAAATTCATTGTTGTCAACCTTCTCCTTGAACCCTTCTACCCCTAAGAAGTGATAGTCCACGCCATCAACTTCATTAGCGCGTCTTTCCCTGCTGCATGCTGAGATGGAAAATCCAATGTTGTCATCCTTATTCAAAATATGATGTACAATAGTTGTTTTGCCAGCTCCTGAAGGAGCAGAGAATATGATGAGTTTACCAGGCATCGGATCACTTAGCTTTTAACGCGCTATAATACGTTAAACAATTGTTCTTTAATTTTTTCCAGCTCGTCCTTGGCACCAACAATTATTCTTTGGATATCTGCATCATTGGCTTTTGATCCGATCGTGTTGATTTCTCTGCCGATTTCCTGGGCGATAAAACCGAGCTTTTTTCCAACGCTATCCCTGGATTTCATGGTCTTTTTAAAATAGGCACAATGGGCTTTTAAACGCACCTTTTCTTCAGTCAGATCAAGCTTTTCAATATAGTAGATGAGCTCCTGCTCAAACCTATTCTTGTCAAATGAGCCCACTTTGCTAACCGCCTTGAACTGAACGCTAAATTTTGCTTTGATTTTCTTTAACCTTTTCCGGTCAAAAGGTTCAATTTTTTTGACAGCCTTTTCAATGGATCCAATTCTCTTGAGTATGTCTTTCTCCAGAACAGCTCCTTCGTCCTTCCTGAATTTCACAAAGCTGGCAACGGTTTTTTTAAGCGCAGCTTCAATTTTTTTCTCGTCTTTTGAGTCCAGAGTTGGGGTGCCTTCTTTAATAAAAATATCGGGTAGTCTTAGTAGCTGACCAATATGAATATTCTGATCCATTCCCAACTCCTTGGCCAAAGCGTTCAAATCTGCGTGGTACTTTTTTATCAGCGGGTAGTTGAGTTGTTGTACGTTGTTAGCAGACTCGTTTTCGAAGTACAGCCGACAATCTACTTTTCCTCTACTAACAAGGTTAGTGATGGTTTTTCTAAAGGATGGCTCCAATCCCCGAAGCGCGCTAGGCATCTGCATGTTCAGATCCATGCTTTTGCTGTTCACCGAACGCAACTCCAGGTGCAACTTGCCTTTGTTAAGTGGCACTTCCGTCTTTCCGTATCCCGTCATCGAATAGAGCATCCTTTTCAAAAATTGATTGTAAAAATAGGCATAAAGCGCTTTATTCTGCGAGTACCCGGTTCCTGCTTTTCGTTTTTTGAGTGCTGACCAAAAAGACACCCAGGAAAATCAGCACGGCGGCTCCAGCTTGATCCCACGTCAGATGATCCTTCTCGAAGAAGAGCGCGATCACAGCTGCCAGAAGTGGTTGTAAATAGATATAGTAGCTCACAACAGTAGGGCTCAACTCTTTGAGCGCAGAGATATTTAGTAGGTAGGCAACAAAAGTTGTCAAAAGGACCACGAAGGTTATTGCTGCCCAAATCATTGGCGTAATGGCGCTCCAGTCAACTTCTGAGAATTGGCCGTAGCTAAATGGAATGACGTAGAGCAGGCCAAAAGTGAAAATCCAGGCAATTACTGTGATAGGATGATATTTTGTGATCAATGGTTTGACAATGACAATATATAGCGCATAGGAGGAAGCGTTTAGGAAAACATAGAAATCGCCCTCAAAGCTGTCGGAGCTAAAGTTGAAACCTGATCCGGCGGTTATAAGAAGCGCTGCGCCGCTCAAACCGACCAGCAGTCCAAACAGTTTTCGGAGCGTGATGGATTCTTTCAAAATCCACAGAGAAAACAGCATGACTACCACCGGATTGCTTGTCATAATAATGGCTGCATTAATCGGCGTTGTTATGCTCAGGCCCTTGAAAAAGAACATCTGATTAATCGCCACTCCAAATAACCCACAAGCGGCAAGCCGGAAAAAGTCGGCTTTGTCAACTTTTTCCCTCACTACTGTACTCCATATCAACCAGAACAACAGAGAGGCACCTATCACACGGATAAGGATAAATGCAAAGGGCAAGATGAATGCCGGCATAGCTTCCTTGGCCACCGTGTAGCTTGCTCCGTAAATGAGGTTGGCAGCGAATAGGGCCATGTGCGCCTTGATCTCTCTACTCATACCACAACGTTAAAAAATTCTCGATGATTGAATTAATTTTGAACCCAATAAATAATAAAATAAATTCACAGGTTCTTTGCCGGAATTCAATCGGTTTCAGGCCTTGAATTGGCCATTTTGCAGCAAAATTAAGATTACTAACGTGAAACGAGCGTGGTTATTCGTGAAACACAGAATATGAATATTTTGAGTACGCCCACCGGTCTGGTAGGCAGACAGACCGTAACCAGAAACTCACAGGCCGTAGGGCTGGAGATGAAGATCAATGATCCACAGATGAATCCCTTTACTCAAAGCGATGGACCAGGATAAGTTTCTGAGAGCTCTTAGGCCTTCAAGGATAATCTATCCCATCCTACTTGGACTTGGCGTAGCTGGGTTCATGATATATGATGACTTTGAGCTGAATGCGCTGTTGTCGATTAACTGGACATGGCATGCGGGAATCTGGGCAATTGTGGCCATTTCCATGATGCTGTTCAGGGATGCCGCATATATTTATAGAATTAAAGTGTTAACCAGCGATGAATTGAGTTGGAAGCAGAGTTTTCAGGTAATTATGCTTTGGGAATTCGCTTCGGCGATAACGCCGTCAATCGTTGGGGGATCTGCGGTTGCGGTCTACATCGTTCACAAAGAGTTGAACAACGTAGGGAAAAGTACGGCGATCGTAATGGCGTCTTCGCTTCTTGACGAGCTATTCTATGTGTTCATGGTCCCAATTTTATATCTCTTGATCAGCAAAGGTGTGCTCTTCTCCATTCAAGGGAGCTCCGCACTGCATGAGTTGACACATGGATACGGAATCTACATGTTTGGCTTTGGATACCTGTTTATTGTAACCTATTCCGTGATCATCCTCTACGCGTTATTCTATAATCCACGGGTGATCAAATGGACGTTTATCAAAGTATTCTCCCTGCCCTTTTTTAGGAAGTGGCGAACTGCTGCAGCGAAGGCGGGGGATGATTTGATCATTGCCTCCAAGGAGATTAAAGGCAAGAAGAAGCGATTTTGGGTTAAAGCTGGATTCGCCACTTTTGTCAGTTGGACCGCCAGGTTTTGGGTTGTCAATTTCTTAATCCTGGTCCCTTTAGGTGCGGGGATAGCATTTTCCGATCATATATTGATCTACGGCAGGCAATTGTTGATGTGGGTAATCATGCTGGTAAGTCCAACTCCGGGGGGAGCAGGGTTTGCGGAGGTTGCGTTCACGGTTTTCTTAAGTGAGTTTATCGACAAAGGGTTGATCTCATCCATGGCCGTAATGTGGAGATTGATCTCGTATTTTCCTTATTTATTTATTGGTATAGCTGTTTTGCCTATATGGATTAAACGCGTATACGGCAAGTAAAATAGTGGAACAAAAAGACCCTGATTAGGCGATTAAATAATCTTTGTTCTAACTTGAAGCATTTAAATTATTGATACTTTTGAAATAGCAAAACCGTCATGTGAATCACTCGAAAAAGGGAGGAATAAATTATGAGCGGGCGAGGGGGATTGAGCGTTAGATACTTCGCAAATAGACAGAATACGCATTGTAATAGAGGTGTTTAATGAAATAAATACAGCATGAAATTTGGAACTAAAGCGGTACATGCAGGGCTGAAACCTGACGAATCTACCGGGGCTATAATGACCCCGATCTATCAAACTTCTACCTATGCCCAGAAGATGCCTGGGGATCACAAGGGGTATGAATATTCAAGAACATTGAATCCTACTAGAGACGCCTTACAGCGAAATCTAGCAGCAATCGAAAACGGCAAATATGGCCTGTGCTTTTCGAGTGGAATGGGAGCTATTGATACCGTTGTTAAATTGCTATCTCCGGGTGATGAGATTGTCGCGAACAACGATCTATACGGTGGCACTTATCGCATTATGACAAAAGTCTTCGAAGGCTATGGTATCAAGTCGCATTTCGTGGATATGAGCGATGCAAGTTCCGTGGCCGCGCATATCAATGAAAACACCAAGCTTGTTTGGATAGAGACACCTTCGAATCCACTGCTCAATGTAATTGACATCGATGCCATTGCCGCCTTGACGCAGGGAAAAGACATATTGTTGGGCGTTGATAATACCTTCGCATCGCCCTATTTGCAGAACCCTCTGGACCTTGGCGCGGATATCGTGATGCACTCTGTTACAAAATATTTGGGTGGACACTCGGATGTGGTGATGGGTGCACTGATTTGCAGTGACGACGATTTACACGAGCGGCTTTCTTTTATTCAGAATACATGTGGGGCAGTTCCCGGCCCACAGGATTGCTTTCTGGTTCTTAGAGGGATTAAAACGTTGCATTTGAGGATGCAAAGGCACAGCGACAATGGAAGGACGATTGCAGAATATTTGGATGCACACGATAAAGTAGCTCGCGTGTACTGGCCAGGCCTGGAAAGTCATGCCAACCATGATATTGCAAAAAAGCAGATGCGGGACTTTGGTGGGATGCTTTCTTTTACCTTAAAGGACAATTCCCTGGCAGCTGCCCATGCGGTCATATCCCAAACAAAAATATTCATATTGGCTGAATCTCTTGGCGGGGTGGAATCCCTGGTCGGACACCCTGCTTCCATGACCCATGCAGCGATTCCTCAAGAAAAGAGAGAGGCAACCGGCATTGTAGAAGGACTTATTAGGCTAAGTATTGGGATCGAGGACAGTGACGACCTGGTTGAAGATTTGAAACAGGCGATAGGGTAATGATAATTTCTAATTGCTAATTGAAATATTAGGGATTCAAGGTAGTCAATTGTTATCTGAAGGGTTATATGAAATTGAAGATCTGGGAATTATCACATGGTGAGGTTGTTGGGGATTGTTATGTGAAGGCCAAAGGTGAGGTAATAATGGTCACTGTAAAACGCAACCTCCTCTTTCATTCGATGGCTATTGGATCTGAAGAAAGTCAACAACGGGCCTCTCTTGGTTGCCAACATCTAGCAACCAGCGACCGGTATCTTAGCATAAACACCAGATTAGACAGAATACATACATATTCATAAGAAGAAACAATACCACAATCACACAACAATGACACACCATAGATTCACCGTAATTGGTTTGGGATTATTTGGAACGGAGATAGCAAAAACCCTGGCAAAGCAGGGAGCGGAAGTGATAGCGATCGATACGAATGAGGAAAAAGTAAAAAACATACAAGATGAAGTAGCCTATGCGGTTAGCTTGGATGCTACGGACATCAAGGCACTACAAGCGCAGAATGTTCAGGACTCGGACGCGGTAGTGGTGGCGATTGGAGAGAATTTCGAATCTACGCTCTTATGTACGGTTCACCTCATGGAGCTGAAAGTGAAGAAAATAATTGCCAGGGCCAGGGGGCCCTTACAGCGTATGATTCTTAAGAAGCTGGGCATTGAAGAAATCCTGTCTCCCGAAATGGAGGTAAGTACCGCGGTTGCAGAACAGCTCATCCACCCCAGTATCGGTTCATTTTTGCAGCTGCCCGACGATTATGAAATCGCTGAGGTAAAAACACCGCGGGGAGTTGCCAACCGTACGTTGGAAGACATTGGCCTGAGGGACAAGTATAAGCTCAATATTATTACTGTAGAGCGAGAGACAGAGGTGACCAGGGATGGAGAAACCGTTAAGGAGAAGCACATCATGGGTATACCGCGTTCCACAACCGTTCTTTATGAAACTGATACGATCATCGTTTTTGGACGCACCAAGGATCTGAAGAAGTTTATTGAAATCAACCAGTAGATCGATTAGGCTTGGCATAGCCTACCAATGCCCTATATGATATTGACCAAGGACTGATTTGACATGGTGATTGTGATGCAACGCGTTTTAATTCTATTTTCAATCTTCAACATTTATCTTACAGATGTCAAAGCGCAAACTTGGGATTCAGTTCCGGGGAGGATACCTGGCGGCGTAGTTTTTACCTTGTACACGGATTCCGATTACATGTATGTTGGAGGGGTGTTTGACATGGCCGGGATGGTCACAGTGAATAACATTGGAAAATTTAACGGTACCACTTGGAGCAACCTGTGGTTTGGAATTACAGGGGGAGACAAAAGGGTGTTTTGCATGGAATCATATAATGCTGAACTGTACCTAGGCGGAAGATTCACCGAAGCCGGCTTTGCCAACAATACCAACAGAATTGCGCGCTGGGATGGTGTGGGGTGGAAAACAGTTGGTGGAGGTATTATCGGAAATACGGAGGTTAGCACCTTAAAAAGCTATAAGGGGGAACTCTATGCGGGAGGAGGATTTTCGTGGATTGGCGGTGATACCGTTAATTGTTGCATCGCCCGCTGGAACGGCAGTCAATGGAACCCGGTAACTCCTCAGGGGTCTGATGGGAGCTTGCAGTGTATGGCTGTTTATAAGGATGAGCTCTACATTGGTGGATTCAGTATGGGGAATATGGGAGGGTTGGATGTCGCCAATATCGTTCGTTGGAACGGAAGCCAATGGAATAAGGTAGGGGTTGGTGTTGGGGGTACGGTGAGCTCAATGACAGTGGATACCGTCCATGATGATCTTTTTGCAGGAGGGGGCTTTTTTAACGCTATCAATGGAGACACGACTTTCGTTAGTTCTCGCTTTGTGGCTCGATGGAATGGAGATGAATGGTCTGATGTTGGAGGTGGAAGTCCCACCAATGGAGCATTGGCGCTAAGCATGTACCATAATAAACTGTATGTTGGTGGCGGGTCAATGACGGGAACGGAAGCGGATACGGTTGTGGCAGCATGGGACGGAAGAAGTTGGGAAAGAATTGGAGGTCCCAATCATACCGTGACATCCCTGATTGAATTTCAAGATACGCTATATGTCGGCGGCTACTTCCAAACGGTAAATGGGGATTCATTGAATTACATAGCCAAGTACCACGAGCCCAATCTTCCTACTTGTCTCAATTATTCGTCCGCAATTGCAAAGGACGCTGACACCGTTTATTTGACTACCGGTGCCTCTGTACAATTTAGTGACAGTTCCAATGTAATACTAGATAGCTGGTTCTGGGATTTTGGAGATAATAATTCGGACACTGTTCAGCACCCAGCTCACATCTTTGATTCTGTGGGCACTTTCACCATTATGATGGCCAATACGTGTGGTTCTTATTTTGACACGATATACACGTCGGTAACGGTAGAGGAAAAAGTGGGTGTAAATAAATTATCTCCTGTTTCAACCAGTATGAGCATATATCCGAATCCATCAAAGAGCGGGTTTACAATCCAAATAGATCAAAAAGAAGCTAAGGAAATTAAGATCTATAACATCAAAGGAGAGCTGGTGAAATTGGTTTCTATGTTAGAGCATGAGTCGAGGGTCGTGATCAATACCTATGGCTGGGTCCATGGGACGTACATGWGCGTGCTCCTAATTAATGAGCAGCCAACACAATCTGAGCAGATTGTTGTGCAATAAATTTCCCCNCGTTTGCCAGARTTTSTATCGTCAMAACGGGTGYAAAAGGTTWGGCGACGGTGAACAAGGAACCGACCAAGTCTCCGTTTTYAATACCYCCAAACCATAGASKCATCTAACCTCCTCWCCTTTCGCACGTTCAGGYAAAMCCAATYTCAGTCGCCGATAAACCCCTTRGTCTTTTCCCGGACATATTCATCTAATAGATGGAGTGTGAGRCTGGTTTTTTTGTAAATTACATTTCCTGTAATAAAAATAAAACTTTGCGAGATGAAGAGAAGTGTAGTTTTGAGCATCGGATTTATWGGMTTTGTATCTGGAATWTTGGGWATRYTACCCMATTCTRTACASGCCCAAACTGTTGAGCCTTGTGGTATTTCTGCAGCAACCACTMAATTGTACGCSGAACATCCTGAATTGYTGYCCCWGATACAACAGGCAGCTTCWGAWTTAGARGYGCWGGCCCARTTRAAAACCAATGCGCAAAATGMACAACTTCTTGCTTGTTCTGATGTGATGGTGGTTCCWRTTGTATTTCATATTGTTCATCAGAATGGWGCAGARAACATCAGTGATCAAACGGTCTTTGATGCGATGAACGTGCTCAATGAAGATTTTAGACTGTGGAATTCAGATACGGCCGAAGTGACACAGGCATTTCAACCCGTATTGGGTAAGGCTATGATTGAATTTCGTTTGGCGCAAATTGACCCTTTCGGAAATCCTACCATTGGTATTGACAGGATCGTGTCAACAGAAACCAATGTTGGTGATGATGGTTCTAAGCTCAACCCCTGGCCACGCAGCAAGTATCTGAATATATGGGTGGTGCGAACCATACCCAATGCTGCCGCCTATGCCTATCTGCCCAGTTCTGTTGCTCCAGGATTCAATTCATTAATAGATGGGATCATTACGCGGTACACTGTTGTTGGAAAAGGTGAACGAACGCTTACCCATGAGGTGGGGCACTGGATCAACCTCATGCATGTATGGGGCCCTGGGAATAACGCAGGTGAGGCGACCAATTGCAGTCAAGATGA
>JAESRW010000205.1 GCA_016764395.1 Flavobacteriales bacterium | reverse complement strand
CAGAATACCTCTACAGCCTGTGTGAATACATCAGTACAGGTCCCATCATCTACTGTAAGCGTTACTGTGAAGATTCCACAAGATGAGTAGGTATAGGATGGGCTAGCTGCTGCGCTATTGGTTCCGGAAATTGGCGGACTCCCATCACCAAAATCGTAGGTGAATGTCGGACAGTTCATACCACAACTACCTGGTAGATCACCTGCATTGGTGAAATTAAACGTGTTTCCGGTCAGGCATTGATTGGCATTGACAGTAAATAGGGCATTGGCACTCCCGTCGGTGCCTACTGCTGCTCCCTGGGTAATTTGACATCCATTGGCGTCAGTAATGGTAACTGAGAAGGACGTTGCACACAAGCCAAAAATATCCTGTGTAGTGGCTAAATTGGACCAGTTATAGGTGTATAAACCCGTACCACCAACAACGGTTAGATTTACCGCACCATTACAGGCTCCCGGACATGTTTCGTTTGTCACACTGACACTCGATGTCAGTAGCGAAGGTTGGGTGACCGTAAACGGCATTATACTGTCACACCCTGCGTCGTCAGTAACAGTAACGGTATAAATTCCAGCAGTTAAACCGGATAAATCTTGTGTAGTTAGTCCGTTCGACCACAGATACGCATATGGTGAAACACCACCAGATACGCTTAAATCGATAGCACCGGTACTATTGCCATTGCATAGAACGTTGGTGACCACCCCGGATAAGTTAGGCGGGGTACAAGCACAGTTAATGAATGTGATTGTTGCTGTATCGGTAACGGTACAGGTACCTCCACTGACCGTGACAACGTAATCAGTAGTGGTAGAAACGGTTGCCAATGGGTTTTGAATAGTCGGGTCAGTGAGTCCAATGGTAGGTGTCCAGGCATATGTAAACCCTCCAGGCGGTGCATCGCATATGGTAAAACGCGTATTGGGTCGGTTACTAGAGGCGGCAGGGCCCGACAGGGTACAGCCTGTGCTATTATCTGCAAAATCGTACAACACAGAAGTGCAACTAGTTGTTGTATATCTGACATCATCGTCAGTTGTATAGCTGGTATTATCAAAACAGATTTCGACCAAAAGGTTTGATACACCATCCCAATCGTATGGAGCATTAAGCGCGTGCGTGTTCCAACCTACTGCCGTCGTATAGCTTACTGGACCGTAAACCGTAGTGAATCCACTTTCCCATGTTGTGGACAAACAGGCCAAACTGCTGCATTTCATCTTAATAGTGAAATTGCTGTAAGGCTGAGTACTGCCCTTAACGGCGATGTCATAAGCGATTTGAGAGATGGTTCCTGAGAATATTCCGGCAGCATTTAAATCTGCTGCTGTGTAAAGAATCTGGACGCGGCCATCATGCCAAAATCCTTCATAAGGAGTACCAGAACCGGTTGAAGCAGTGCCCACACCAACCGTCTCGGTGTGATTTGGTGTTGAACAATTAGTGTTGTTTGCACCGCAAGTAAGAGAAGAAGGTGGAGGAGTACCCGTAACTATTGCGTCTAGCTGCACTGTTTGTGGTGTGCCTAAACAAAATGTTACATCTGGTGAAGCAACGACTGTAGGATTGGTTGCAATGCCAACGGTTACTTGGGAGATTCCAGAACACGATGTGTTGTTCACATCAGTGACTGTTACTGTATACGTGGTGTTGCCCGTGACTGTTGCGATAGGGTTGGCTATCGTTGAATTATTTAAACCAAGAGCAGGAGTCCAGGTATAGGTGAAAGGGCCTCCTAGTACAGGAAGTTCCCATCTGTAAGCATCACCAGTTGCCGACCAAACCGTTTTATTTCTGCCTGGTGCTGGAACACCATCTGTACCGTCAATGTTCTCGATGCCTTGTGTCATGGTTCCACCATCATTATTCACGTCATCATTGTGAATTTCAATGGTGTTGGTGGTTTCAAAGAGCATTACCTGGGTGCTTACCGTGGGATTGGTTCCGGAACAGCAATGTGGAACGCCAACATATCTCATGACCAGGATGCGATTAGGGGCTGCACCGATTGTTTTGTATTGTATACTGCCACCAACATTGGGTGCCAGATCATCCCACGCAAATGCAATCATATTGTTGGGTGTAGCCGTGCTTGGGATGATATCTTCTGATAAATCTGACCCGGTAGTAGAAGTGAAAGTCATCCAGCCATTGGAAGAGAGCCAGAATTGTGTATACGGATTGCAGTAATATTCAAAATTGAAGCCGATTGGTAAAGCAGTGCTTACCTGATCGTCGCCTAGGGTAACAGATGTCCAGCCCCCTCCACCTATTGGAGCAAAGGGAATGGCGCTTACTGTGTACGTACTACATCCTCCTGAAGGTAATACAACATTTAATTGAACAGTATCTCCAGGGCATACCGTATCGCGACTTACCGTTGCCGTCACAGTCGGAGCAACTCCAATGACAGAAACGATCACGTCATCTTGAACTGTGCACCCTGCCGAAGAAGTTGCAGTTAAGGTGTACGTGGTAGTTTGAGCTGGTGAAGCAATCGGATTGGCAATATTGGGGTCGGACAATCCGGTTATTGGAGACCATGCGTAGGTATAGGTTCCTGCCGGTGCAACAGTAGCATTGAGTTGCGTGAGTTGGTTTTCGCATATTGTGATGTCCGGTCCTGCATTCAGTACAAAATCTGGGATAACGAATACAGTAACAGCATCGGTATTTACACAAGTAGGGGAAAGATCACTTGTAACCGTATAAGTTGTGGTTACGCTTGGGGTGGCTATCGGGTCGGGACATACAGTACAACTCAATCCTGTGCTTGGTGTCCAGGTGAATACCGACCCTCCGGTGGCATTCAACTGTATGGGGCCGCCTGAAGGACAATAAAATTGATCTGGGCCGGCTTTAGTGCCCTGCACAACGACGATGGTAATATTAAGAAATTGGGTACCTAGAAGAGGACATCCGTCATCCTGGATGTTTAGAGCGAGAAAGTGGGTGCCAATATCACTTACGGTTGGCGTCCAGTCGAAGGTGCCTGTTACGGGAGTACATACACAGGAAGTTGAAAAGCTTGCGCCTGGAAATGCGCCTATATTTGAATTCATCGTGATGTTATCACCGTTTGGATCGGAAGCGCCAATCGTAAAATTGACGTTATCACCTGGACATACCTCAATCACCGTTGGAGCTGATAAGACTCCACCGGTAAGGCCCGTCACTGGTGGTGTGTCAAAAATGGGTTGGATGTTCGTACAACTCTGTACAATTAGCTGTAATTCTCGAAACGAGGTGCCGATTAATACACCATTTCTGTATTCGTCCACCTGAATTTTAACAACACCAACTTGGGTTACATCAGGAGTGAAGCAGAATTCTCCGCTCGTTGCATCAAAGGTCCAAGGCGTTGATGAACTCATTGGTGAAGTCGGAGTATTGGGTGCAACATATGTTATTGGAGTTCCTGGTGCAGGGCCATCCATGGGTTGCACCATGGTAAAAACCAATGAATCATTATCCGTATCACTTGTTCCCAGAGAATAGCAGAAAAGTTGTCCCACACAGATATAAGGAGTAGGAAGAGAAAGATATTGTGGTGCGTTATTGCAAACTGTGGTGTTCACAACACCATCGATGAAGAAGTCTTGAGAAGATGGACTGGCAAGGTTGGTGATTTGACCATTTCTACAACAAAGGTTATAGCTATAGGTCCAATCTGTACAAGCTGCAGGGAAGGTAACCGTACCGGTATAGGTGTATACCTCGGTTCCCGGAATTGTTCCTCCTGTATTACAATTCGTAGTCGGTAAATCATTTGGGCAAACCTGAGAAACTTCGGTTCCCCCTGTATTAACCAARGTTAACGTAGACGAGAAATTGGCACCACAGCCCGATGGTGATGTAAAGGAAAGCGAAGCGSTTGTACCCAAGCTWGTACCACTACAATCACGGTACAAATCCATCGTAAAGGTATAGGTATTAGGCCCSGTACAGGTATAATAGATATCCGCACCCATAACATGTGAGGCACGGGAGGTTTTGAATCCGAGACAAATGCMCATGCAGATACATAAGAGAAGAATACTCTTTTTGAAGAAGGTAGCGAGGTACATGGATTGAAAGATAATAAAATAGGCGATAAATTTCTAATACGACACCGATGGTTAAATATACCCCTACGATACTCAAAAACAGGTTTTAAGCACACTCTTAAGTATAAAGATCAATTCTGGGCGCGTAACTATCAGGTAATGAGTTCTGTGCATAGACGTAATCGGGGCAATTTTGGTTGGCCTCTTTTGGATAATATACAATTTAGCGGGTAAATGTTGTATAAAGGGCGATAGTTGCAATATAAAGGTCAATTTAGWACTTTTTGTTTGTTTATGAACATAATTGTTTATTTTAGCATGATAAAACTAAGATAATGCCTACTATTCAAAAAGTTGTTGAAGAGATCATCACCAGATCCCCTTTTCTTGAGGAGAGCATTTCGGATGGGATTATCAATTTGTCGTCATTAGCACGCTCTATTCAGCAGGATGTATCGGAGAGTACTGGAAAGGAAGTTCAGGTTGGTGCGATAACGATGGCTTTAAAAAGGGTAACTCCGAAATTCAATCCGCGGATCAATATGAAGCTGCGCAAGTTATTTGATAATACAGGTGATATCACGGTGAGATCAAATCTTGTTTATAATACTTATTTGAATTCAGAAAGTCTGGTTCAGAAGCAGATTCAATTGCTTAAAATGTTGAGCGAACACAGAAATGTGTTTTACATTTTTTCACAAGGCATCTATGAAACTACGGTTGTAGTAAGTGCTTCTGTGGCAGATGAAACCGACCATATATTTCAGAACGAAGAAGTGGTTTCGAAACATACCAATCTATCATCTGTTACCATAAAGTTACTGAAGGATGGCACCGATCTTCCAGGGGTTTATTATTACATTATCAAGCGCATCTCCTGGCAAGGTATCAATGTAATTGAAGTGATATCCACCGCGAATGAGCATTCCTACCTGGTTGATGAAGCTGATGTGGAGCGGACATTCTCCATCTTGAAAAACTTGAATAATCTGAGCTGAATCGCTCTAATGAAGGAGCCTTACCTCACCTAAATATGGGTAGGCTGCTTTATCCGATCCGTATACGTTCTATATACTTCGTTGAGATACATGAACCGGGATTTATACCACGGTACTTACATCTGTGGACCATTCAGAGATGTTAGTTTACCATTGATCTCGAATAGCATCAATGGTAGAGATAAGACTATATCCGAGGAGAATAAAAGAAGGAAGTTGGGACCCAAGTTTACTTGATCAAGGTAATCTCTCCCACCTGCCGGTCGTGATTTCCTTTATCGTCTCTGATGATGACCAACCAGATATAAGTTCCTTGCGGTGCGGTATCACCTGATCTATTCAAGCGGCCATCCCAACCTCTGTTTACATCATCCGTTTCAAAAATAAGATTCCCCTGCCTGTCGTAGATCGACATTTCAAACTCCAATGTTTGAGGACCGTTGACCAATATTTTGAATTCATCATTGGTGCCGTCTGAATTGGGGGTGAAAGCGCTTGGTGCAAAGAAATTATGTGTTAGTTGTTTGCCGCTTATCCTTATTGTCGATGCCAAAGTGTCTGAACAGCCATTTGCGTCTTTTCCTATTAGTTCAACAATGTAAGTTCCCTCCTCCAGGTAAGTATGGCTCGGATTTTCCATTGCTGAAAATTCTCGATCACCGAAGCTCCAATACCAATCAACTACGTTGCTTGATAAATCCACAAATGTAACCTCGTTTCCCGCCTCATATTCTTCGTCTGCCCAGTTAAAAGCAACTTCAGGTATTCCATAAACAATAAGCGGATTGGTCCTGTCCATGGTTACCGCTTTTCCGTTAATCAATGAGGTAACTGTGAGCTCTACCTCGAAGGAGCCAGTTTCTTGGTATACATGAGAAGGATTTGCATCTGTTGAATAGGTGCCATCTCCAAAATCCCAATAGTACTTCATCGCCACGTCTTGAGATTCCAGTTTGAATGTCACATTCAAGGGAACACAACCTGATCCTTCTTTAAGATCATCGCCGAATCCCGCCACAGGAGCTGGAGTAGGCTTGTCTCCATAATGGGCTCTAAGCATATCTATTGTAGCACCTGATGGCTCAAAAGCGATAGGTGGTACGGCTTTAGAGAACACAATATCTGCTTCCGTCGATTTGTCATTTCTGTTGTTGTCAGCATCTATAGCATGTGCTTCAGCCCGACCATCTTGGGAAGCATTTGATACTTTGTCGGTATGATCTCTGGTCGCCACAATTTTTTCTGGCAGCTCCGTTTTTTTAGTACCGCCTTCAATAGAAAGTGCTTTTATTTTGTCGATGAGAGAAGTGCTTGTGTTGTCTTCAGCCAGGCTTTTTGGCTCTTCACTGCTCATAAGATTGGCCACCAATAAAGCAACTCCGGTTACCATTGCCACACCTGCAATCCATCGAGCAAGACTGTTTGAGAATAGGCCAGAACCTCCAGCGTTGTTGGGAGAAACGGCTTCAGATGCATCAAGTCGGCTTTCCATCTCTGACCAGTCTGGAGCATCATTGCTCGAGTAATTCTCTAGAGAATCCTTTAAGAACTCTTCAAAACTATCTCTTTCTAAATCGCTCACTTTTCTAGCTTTAGATTATTGTATTTTTTCTTCTTTCGGTTTATTTACTGCCGTGAAGAGTTTTTTTAAGTTGTTTTTTGCTTTAGCCAAGTTCGATTTAGAAGTCCCAACACTGATACCTAATTCTTCTGCCACTTCTTTGTGAGAATATCCCTCGATAACGTAAAGTCCAAATACTGCTCGGTATGCGGGAGAAAGAGTTTGCACCGCTTTCATAATATCCTCAGTTCTTAACTGGCTTAATATATCTACATCTGGTTCTTCTGTTGCAAGATTGTTAAAGTCGTCAATGTCTTTTACGAATACATTCTTATTTTTTCTAAAATGATCAATTGTTGTGTTGACCATAATTCTTCTAATCCATCCTTCAAATGATCCTGAATAATTAAATTTATGTATGTTTTCAAAGACCTTAATAAATCCGTCATGCAAGAGATCCTGCGCTTCTTCTTTGTTATTTGTATAGCGCAAACAAACTCCCATCATCTTGCCATAGAACATTTCATATACCGTTCTTTGGCATTTTCTATCTCCTTTGGTACATCCTGCAATTAATTTATCTATTGTAGTGCTGCCCAGCATATTCGGTCTTGCGATTATTATCTACAATAATAACAATATATTTGTCTTCCTATTGCCTGTAACCAGATAGGCGGGCACGACTATGGTCCCTTTGTTAAGATAGACGCAAGTGAAGAAAAAAAGGTTGCCATGGCGATGTTGTATTATTCTCCAAATTAGTTTTACATTTGCTCTGTAATGAAATTATGGCAAACATACTATTTACCGGCACCGTTATTAGTTAAGGGAATGGGGTAATATACGGTCAATTGACATAGCACCAACGACAACCCGGTTCCAACATAAGAATCGGGTTYTTTATTTCTACAACCTTGTATAAGCTTACAACTGAATATATAAAATTGCTCTCTGATACTCATACACCCGTGAGTGTCTATCTTAAATTGCGCGATANGTTTCCCAATTCAATTATGTTGGAGAGTTCAGACTACCAAAGTAGTGAGAATAGCTTTTCATATATCTGTTGTGAACAAATTGCCTCAATTAAGGTGGATCTTGGTGTAATAGAACAATCTTTTCCGGATGGTCAACGTATAGTCACTAAAGTGAATGACCCGCATTCTGTAGTTGAAGCCATTGAACAGTTTAAGGGTAAATTTGATCAGGATGATTCCTCTTTTAAATTCGTTACGGGTGGCCTCTTCGGTTATATTAATTATGATGCGGTTCAATACTTTGAGGATATAGCAATTGGCAGCAACTTCAAAGGGACAAAGAAGACAAGTCCAGATCTTCAATATGCGATTTATAGATATGTAATTGTTTTTGATCATTTTAAAAATGAGCTCTACATCTTTGAACACAATGTGGAAGGAAGTAAATCGGATAAAGGCGCTCAATTGATCCGCTCTCTGATAGAAAACAGAAACTTCGCGTCCTATAAATTTAAGTCTGAGGGGGAAGAAGAGAGTAATTTTACGGATGAAGCTTATAAAGCCATAGTAAGAGAGGGAATCAAACATTGCAAAAGAGGAGATGTTTTCCAGGTAGTACTTTCGAGACAGTTCAAACGAAGTTTTACGGGGGATGAATTTAATGTGTATCGGGCATTGAGGGCAGTGAATCCCTCCCCTTATCTCTTTTATTTTGATTATGGCAGCTTCAAACTTTTTGGTTCTTCTCCGGAGGCACAAATAGTAATTAAAGGAGGCAAAGCTGGAATCTTTCCTATAGCTGGAACATATCCAAGAACTGGCAACGATCAGAAGGATCAGGAGATGGCTGTGGCGCTACAAGCTGATCCCAAGGAGAATTCTGAACATGTTATGTTGGTGGATCTCGCACGAAATGACCTGAGCCGCAATGCAAGAAATGTACAAGTAGATACGTTGTCCGAAATACAGTACTATTCACACGTAATTCATATGGTCTCAAAGGTGACTGGCGAAATAGCTGAGTCGAAAAATTCATTCCAAATAGTCGCAGACACGTTTCCAGCAGGAACCCTGAGTGGTGCACCAAAATACAGGGCCATGGAGTTAATTGACCGGTATGAGCATGGGCCCAGAGGGTTCTACGGTGGAGCAGTCGGATTTATGGGATTTAATGGCGATTTCAATCATGCAATCATTATCAGGTCAATTCTGAGTAAGAACAACACCCTGATTTATCAGGCAGGAGCGGGGGTCGTTTCCGAATCAGATGAAGAGAAAGAGCTTCAAGAGGTAAATAATAAGTTAGGCGCCTTGAACGAGGCTATTGAACGGGCAAATACGGTATAGTGATGAAAATCTTGGTTCTTGATAATTATGATTCGTTCACTTACAACCTGGTGCACCTCATTGACAAAATTGGGGATGCGGAGATTGATGTATACAGAAATGACAAGATCAGTATTGATGCCATTCTCAACTATGATAAATTGGTATTGTCTCCAGGCCCTGGTATACCTGATGAGGCTGGGATCTTGAAAAAGGCAATTGAAGCGCATCATAAAGTGATACCGATATTGGGTGTCTGTCTTGGACACCAGGCGTTGGGGGAGGTATTTGGAGGTACATTGGCAAATTTGAAGAGGGTCCATCACGGGGTGGCAACAGACATAATTGTACAGGGGGATGATTATCTATTCGATGGATTGCCAAAATCGTTCAAGGTAGGCAGGTATCATTCCTGGGTGATAGACGCGTTAAAGGAAGAGAGTGGATTTGAGATCACTGCGGTTGATAGTAAAGGAGAGATTATGGCGATTGCACATAAAGAATATGACATTCGGGGAGTGCAATTTCATCCAGAGTCTATCTTAACCGAATACGGAGAAGCATTAATGCGGAATTGGTTAAAGCACTAACAATTTTGCTAAATCATTTAAACAATGTTAAAACAGAAAATTACGATAGTTGGAGGGGGTAATATTGGCATTTCAATCGCTGAAGGGCTCATTAAATCCAAAGCAATTAAAGCCAGCCAACTCATAGTTACTAAACGCTCTTCAAAAGCGAGCAAAGAATTGTCTCAATTGAAGATCCAGGTTACAAACAATAATATAGAAGGCGTTAAAAATGCAGATATTATTGTTCTGGCGGTGCAGCCAAAGCAACTAATTCCGGTTCTCGATGAGATTAAGCCGGTTTTGAGTGATAAAAAGCGAATTGTTGTTTCAGTTGTATCGGGCGTCTCAACCAATGAAATTCAGAAAGTCATCGGTCAAAACATAGCCCTCTTCCGGGCGATGCCGAATACAGCAATTTCTATTCAGGATTCGATGACCTGCATCGCGAAGAAGGTGGGAACAAAAGCAGATGAGAAGGTGGTGTTTGACTTGTTTGATAATTTAGGCGAGGTAGCAGCGATAGAAGAGGAGTTGATGGCATCAGCCACAGTGCTGGCAGCGTGCGGAATTGCATTCGCCATGCGGTTTATGCGAGCTGCTTCTCAGGGCGGGATTGAAATCGGTTTTGACGCGGAAATTGCACAGCAGATTGCTGCCCAAACACTCAGAGGCGCGACATCACTTTTGCTAAGCTCCGGAAAGCATCCCGAAAGCGAGATTGATAAGGTGACCACCCCACAAGGATGCACGATTGCCGGACTGAATGAAATGGAACATCAAGGATTCAGCTCGGCACTAATCAAAGGTTTGATTACTTCTCATAAGAAGATTAATGGTATTGCCGGTTAGAAATGAAAGAAGATCTGGAATACTTATTTGACCACAAAACGCTGACGAGAGATCGGGCCAAAGCGTTGTTGGTGAATATTGCCGAAGGACAATACAATAGCAGTCAGCTGGCGTCATTTCTGACCGTATTTATCATGCGCAGTATCACCGTCGAGGAGCTCGGTGGTTTTCGAGATGCATTGCTTGAACTCTGCGTCAAGGTTGATCTTTCGGATCATGAAACCATTGACTTATGCGGCACCGGTGGAGATGGTAAGGACACTTTTAATATTTCAACGCTCTCTTCTTTTGTAACTGCAGGGGCAGGAGTAAAGGTGGCCAAGCACGGTAATTACGGTGTTTCATCGGCTTGTGGATCATCGAATGTAATACAGTATTTGGGCTATGACTTTACGGGTGATCCGGATCAGCTAAGAAAGCAAATAGACAAGGCGGGCATATGTTTTCTCCATGCCCCTATGTTTCATCCCGCGATGAAGAACATTGCTCCCATTAGAAAAGAGATGGGCGTTAAAACATTCTTTAATATGTTGGGTCCGATGGTCAATCCTTCCTTTCCCAAAAATCAGGTGGTAGGCGTATTTAGCCTGGAACTCGCTCGAAAATATGCCTATCTCTATCAAAATTCTGATAAGCGCTATTCGATTATCCACGCACTAGATGGATATGATGAAATTTCGCTAACGGGAAATTTTAAAGTCATATCGAACAGCGGAGAACAGCTCATCTCTCCAGAAGATTTAGGAATGGATAGAGTAAGAGCAGCTGACCTATCAGGCGGCACCAGTGTGGAAGAAGCGGGAAAAATTTTCGTTGAAATTCTCAAAGGAAATGGCACTAAAACCCAAAATGACGTAGTGGCGGCAAATGCAGGCATGGCGATCAATTGTGTCAATCAGGATAAGTCAATGAGCGACTGTATTGAGATGGCTTCAGAATCAATAAAGTCTGGTGCGGCTTATAAATGCCTGAACACTTTGTTAGAAGTCTAGAGTATGAATTGCGAACATTTTGAGATCGGATACGTAATAATGAACTTTTGTACCCGCCAACCAGCGAAGGTGGACGGTCTAAATTCTAACAGAAACAACAGATAAAAATTAAATGGCGAAGATAGCTGTCCAACAAAACATGCTCGATAAGATCATGTCTCATAAAAGAAAGGAAGTGGCTGAAAATGAGGAGCTCTATCCAAGGAAGCTGCTTGAGAAGAGTATTTATTTTGAATCTGAACCGGTTTCGTTTAAGTCCTATATCGGTCGAAAAGATTTATCCGGTGTCATTGCCGAGTTCAAACGCAGGTCTCCTTCAAAGGGAAATATCAATGAACATGCGGAAGTTGAACCTATTTCGATCGGCTACATGCAAGCTGGTGCAGCGGCATTGTCAATCCTTACAGATCAAAAATTTTTCGGAGGTACTACCCGGGATTTGTCAGATGCCCGAAAATTCAACTACTGCCCGATCTTGCGCAAGGACTTTATTTGCGATGAGTACCAGGTAATTGAATCCAAATCTATAGGGGCCGATGCTATATTGTTAATCGCTGCTGTGTTGACTCCTGATGAGGTGAAATCATTGTCTACACTGGCACATGCTCTTCAGCTTCAGGTCTTGCTGGAAGTGCGATCTAAGGAAGAGATTCATGATTATCTCACTGAAAATATTGATGTGGTCGGAGTGAATAACAGGAATCTGAAAACTTTTGAGGTTGACCTTGATATATCAATAGAGCTCTTAAAGGAGATTCCGGATGAACTTGTCAAAATATCTGAGAGTGGTATCTCTGATCCATTGGTGGCCCACACCCTTCAAGAGGCAGGTTTCGATGGCTTGTTAATGGGTGAACGGTTTATGAAGAACAACAGGCCCCATTTAGCCTGCATGGAGTTTATCAAAGGACTAAAAGAACTGAAATAGATAAAGGTATATGAAAGTCAAGGTTTGCGGGATGAGGACATGGGAGAATATTCAGATGGTGGCGATCACCTCTCCTGATTTTATGGGCTTTATACACTATGCCGATTCTCCACGGGACGTCAGCAAGCTCAAGATGAAATTTGTTATTCAAAGCTTGCCTGAGCACATTGAGCCTGTAGCCGTATTCGTGGATGCGGATGTGGATTTTGTAAGAAGCAAGGTTGAGGAAAATGGATATACCCATGTTCAGTTGCACGGATCGGAAAGTCCCGAATATTGCCGCAACATCATGAGTGATGTGAAGATTATCAAGGCGTTCAATATTACAAAGGATTTTGATTTTGCTGTGCTGGAAGAATATGAGCAGGTCTGCGACTATTATTTATTTGATACCGCTGGACGTGAACCGGGAGGAACGGGTAAGAAATTTAATTGGGATGTGTTAAAGGATTATGTTGGGGAAAAGCCCTTCTTCCTCAGTGGAGGCATTGGTGAAGCCGACGTGGCAAAAATCAAGTCCCTGGTGATGCCTGCGCTGTTCGCAATTGATGTTAACAGTAAGTTTGAAATTGAGCCAGCTGTTAAAGACAGCGGAATGCTGGGCCTTTTCATAAATGAAATTCGAAATGGATAGTCTAGGAAGATTTCATAGCATAATTGCAGGTGTTGCCATGTGTTTGGTGACGTGCCTCCCTGCCGTGGCGCAAAAGGTGGATGTTGCCAAGTTAAAGGGCATGAAAGTCCGCAGTATAGGGCCTGCAGGGATGAGTGGCCGTGTTACCTCCATCGAGGCGGTAGAATCTAACCCGGACGTGATTTATATTGGAACAGCGTCTGGAGGCGTCTGGAAATCTGAGAGCGGTGGGAGTCGCTGGACTCCGATCTTTGATCAAGAAGAGGTGATGTCCATTGGTGCAGTTGCCATAGATCAAAGTCACCCAGATGTGATTTGGGCGGGAACAGGAGAGGGGAACCCCAGAAATTCTCACAGCAGTGGCGCGGGGATTTATAAGAGTTTAGACGGAGGAAAGAACTGGACCCTCATGGGGCTGGAGAAGACGAAAACCATTCATCGGATCATCATTGATCGTGACAATCCAGATAATGTATACGTGGCGGCGCTTGGTTCCGCATGGGGGCCCAATAAAGAAAGGGGTGTATTCAAAACAACCGATGGAGGCAAAAACTGGAAAAAGATACTGTATGTAAATGATCAAACGGGAGCAGCAGATATGATCGTTGATCCCACCAACCCTAAGAAATTACTGGTGGCCATGTGGGAGTATGGCAGGAAACCTTGGTTCTTTACCTCTGGAGGAAAAGGCTCTGGAATGTATGTGACTTTTGATGGTGGTGACACGTGGAAACAACGTACCGATAAGGATGGGTTGCCCAAAGGTGAATTGGGCCGTATGGGATTGGCCATAGCACATTCCAATCCGAAAATAGTCTATGCACTGATCGAATCAAAAAAGTTGGCCCTGTATAAATCATCGGACGGAGGCTTTAAATGGAAAAAAGTATCGGACAAAAATGTTGGAAACCGTCCCTTCTACTATGCGGATATTTATGTAGATCCTCAAAACGAAAATACACTTTACAACCTTTGGTCCTATACCTCCAGAAGTATCGATGGAGGAAAGACTTTTAAAACGATATTGGATTACCGGACTGGTGTCCATCCGGATCACCATGCATTTTGGATTGACCCCAATAATCCAGACTTCATGATGGATGGGAATGATGGGGGATTAAACATCTCTCGGGACGGAGGAGCCAACTGGCGTTTTGTAGAAAACTTACCTCTTGGACAATTCTATCATATCAATGTGGATAACGAAGTACCGTATAATGTTTATGGTGGAATGCAGGACAATGGATCCTGGAGAGGGCCGAGCCGCATCTATCAAAGTGGAGGGATAAGGAACAGCCATTGGCAAGAGCTGTTGTTTGGAGATGGATTTGACGTATCGCCAATCCCCAACAATGTACGTTATGGGTATGCGATGTATCAAGGTGGAAATGTTCATAAATATGATTCTGAAACTGGAAGGTCTCAGTATATACAGCCAATTGCTGCGGATAGCATTGATCTACGATTTAACTGGAATGCCGGATTGGCTCAGGATCCATTTGACGACTGTACGGTTTATTTCGGAAGTCAATTTCTGCACAAGAGTACCAATTGTGGAGATGCCTGGACAGCTATTTCCCCTGATCTTACAACCAATGACACCACCAAACAGAAACAAGCAGAGAGTGGCGGCCTCACGATAGATGCTACACAAGCTGAAAATTTCACTTCCATTGTATCCATAGCGCCCAGTCCTGTCAAGCAGGGTGTTATTTGGGTTGGAACCGACGATGGTAATGTGCAACTGACAAAAGATGGTGGAAAAACATGGGAGAATAAGATTTCCCGCATCAAAGGTGCACCGGCAGGTGCGTGGGTACACCAAATTGAGGCGTCGCCGGTTAATGCTGCTGAAGCTTATGTTGTAATCAATAATTACAGACAGAATGATTGGAGGCCCTATGTGTATAAAACGACTGACTACGGAAAAACCTGGGTGAATCTTGTCAGTGCAACGACTGTTAACGGATATGCCTTGACCATTGTACAAGATAAAGTTGAGCCGAAGTTATTGTTTTTGGGTACAGAGCAAGGGTTATATTTCACCATCGATGGGGGAGCGCACTGGACGAAATGGGGCAAGGATTTCCCTTCTGTTTCTACCATGGACCTAAAAATTCATCCACGTGAAGGTGATTTAGTCATTGGTACCTTTGGAAGAGCTGCATTCATATTGGATGATATTACACCGCTGCGAGAACTGGCCAAGACGGGGAAGCCGCTGTTGGATAAACCATTTCACGTATTTGAGGCGCCTGATGCTATGATGGCCAGTTCTAAATCCGTGCAGGGGGTGCGATTTATAGCCGACGCACATTATAGAGGAAGGAATAGAAGCGGAGCCGCGATGATTTCTTATTATATAAAAGACATTACAAAGAAGGCAGAAAAGAAAGAGGGTAAAAAAGGCAAGGAGAAAGAAGAAGAAAAGAAAGAAGAAACGCCGGAGGAAAAGGAGAAAGCAAGATATAAAGGAAAAGTTAAAATAGACGTAATGGATTCCACAGGTGATACCATAAGAACCTATACCGTCAAACCCGATACCGGTCTCAATCGTACCTATTGGCCAATGAATAGAGACCGGATCCGTTTTCCAAAATGGGGCGACGTAGATGAAAAGGCCTATTTGCCTGGAGGGCCAAAAGTGCTCCCTGGAACCTATAAAATTGCGTTGACCTATGGGGACCATACGGGTTCAACATCTATTGTAGTCTCGAAGGATTACAGAGAGGATGTACCAGATGCTGATTTAAAAGCCAAAGCTCATGCCTATCAGGCATTAATGGAGCAGGCTCAACGTTTCACCACCTCTTTTAACCGGTTAAAGGAGATCAAAAAGACGGTGGCAAGTGTTGATAAATACATCATAAATGTGGAAGCTGACTCTGTGAAGAGAGCGATCAAGACCGCCGGGGGAAAGATCACCAAAAAAGCCAATAAGCTGCTAAACCTCTACATGCAGTCACCCGATTTTGTGGGGTATGATCATATAACCGTACGTGTGATGGATAAGCTATGGACCGCTGCAGATTATATTGGATCCAGTAAAGGCGCCCCTACGCAAACAGCTAAAGATTATATTGCCTATGCTGTTGCAGAGATGAATGAAGTGTTGGAAAAAGTAAATAAGTTCGTGGCTGAAGACTGGGCAGCATACCAGAAAAAAGTGGAAGCCATTGAAGTGTCTATGTTTAAGGCCTACGAACCGATTGAGCTCAAGGAATAAACATCATAACTCGAAGCAAATAAAACATGGCCTATTCGGTTAACAATAAGGGTTTTTACGGTTCTTTTGGGGGAGCATATATCCCTGAAATGCTCTACCCCAATGTAGAGGAGCTGAAGCAAAACTATTTAGAGATAATCGCAAATCCGGATTTCCAAAAGGAGTTTCAGGCATTGCTTAAGGATTATGTGGGTCGTCCATCCCCCCTCTATTTTGCAAGTCGCCTATCGGAGTATTACAAAGCAAAGATCTACCTAAAGAGAGAAGATCTCAACCATACCGGTGCTCATAAAATTAACAATACCCTGGGCCAGATTTTGGTTGCTGAAAAATTGGGAAAGAAGCGAATCATCGCAGAAACAGGTGCCGGACAACACGGGGTGGCAACTGCCACTGTATGTGCACTGAAAGGGTTGGAGTGCATTGTTTACATGGGGGAGAAGGAT
>JAESRW010000143.1 GCA_016764395.1 Flavobacteriales bacterium | reverse complement strand
GATTGGGCCTTAAAAATGATCAACCCTCGCATGATTGCTGAGGGTAACGATACGATTGATATTGATCATATCCCTTTGGATGACCGGCCTTCGTTTAAATTGTTGAAAACCGCTGAAACCACGGCCGTATTCCAGCTTGAATCTCGGGGTATGAAAGACCTTATACGGCGACTGCAACCTGATAACCTGGAAGATATGATCGCCTTAGTAGCCTTGTTTAGACCTGGGCCTCTAGAGTCCGGCATGGTAGATGATTTTTGTTCCTGGGCAAATAATCAGCTCAACAAGGTAAAGACTACTGAAGAGATTTTCAATCTGGCTGCGGACGCACACTATAAGCTTGTCAGCATTCACCCCTTCATTGATGGTAACGGCAGGACCTCACGTGCCATTATGAATTATATGCAACTGAGGTTCACTAAGCCACTGATCATACTGAGCCAGGACAATAGATTTGAATATTATAAGGCCTTGCAGCGAACACGAAAGGAGGAGGATATTTCTATTATCAGAACCTTCATAATGGATGAACATACCCCCAATTTAGAGCACGAGATTGAAAAGGTAAAAGACCCGAACGGAGTCAAGGATATATTCCTTGATCTCTAATGTTGACCCGTTCAACGACCGTCTCAATGAACCGGTCATTGAACCATTCATATGAGCCTATGAAATCAAAGATTAGTGAATACGTAACAGGGCATTTAGATAATGAGTAAAAAGACGGATACAGAGGCCATCGAAATGTTCGAGGATTTTGACGCTGAATTTGAAATAATCAGGAACCTTTTAAAAACTAAAAAGCCCGTGCCATACGACAGTATTCCAGAGATCTTTAAAAAGGATTTTCTGAAGCACGTAAATGGTGATACGTGTTGCAAGAATGAGAGGGGGCAGTTCTGCGCTTATGCTTGGGATTACGCGGGGTGGTGGTTTAAAATACACAACCAAGGCCTGGACTATGATGTTCAGGATYTGAGTGTTCTAAGGAAAAGAAACACCCTGAAATCTGATCAATGAACAACTGAACCTGCTTCCCAAAACCGTACCTATCTTTAACGTGCAACTATGTTCACTGAATCATGAAGGAAGCTCTGCTATTTACTCAGTAAATTTGGGAGGCCATGCTGGATTCAAGATCTGGACAGACCCAGGAAGTAGCCCAATTCCATAAAGCTGAGAAGCTAATTTTAAAATATCACCCTAATGGTGAAGCATGGATAGCCGAAAGGCGTAAAGACCATGAAGAGGCTTGTATAAGAGACCCCAGACCTAACGATAAATATTACGAGCGTATTTGGCCACTCGAACCCCAAACCGGAAGTCGAAAAAAAGAGGGTAGGGGATTGAGTATGTAATAGACTGTTGTTATTCCACGACAAGCTTGCCGCTTCCCAAAATTCTGCCTTCTTCTCTTCCACCTAATGCGGCCAAGCGAAGAAAATAAAGCCCCGAACCCAACTCTTTGGTGTTGATGGTTATTGCTGGTTGGTTTTGCATGGCATAGCTCTTTAGCTCCCTGCCGGTGATATCATAAATGCGCAGTTCATAATTTCTTATTCCCTTTGTGTTATCCGGTATTCTTACCGTGGCTATACTACTGGCTGGGTTCGGGTAAATCTTTAAAGTTAATTTGGCTTTGGTTAATTGCAAGTCTTCTATTCCGACCAACTGCTGGCAGGCACTGTCACAGCCTACATAGGCACAACCGCAACTATCTAGTTTTAACACCCACATGTCCTGGCCTCCTGTGTCGTTACATGGTGCTACTGGCATTGGAGCAAAAAAACCTGCCATAATGAATCCACCATCACTTGTTGGCTTCATGTCTTTTACATAATCTTCATTTTCAGCACAAGTAGCATACTCGAGTTCACGGTACCAAAGACTATCTCCCTGAGATGATACTTTCATGATTATTCCCTGTGTCCACCCATTACCAACCGGAGTTCCCTTTTTGTTGTTTGTATTACCCGATGCAACAAAACTACCATCTGATAATTGATAAATCGTACCGATTCCCGCCCCAAACCTTGCTGGACCATAGGTGGCGTCCCACTCTATATTACCTAAGCTATCAAGTTTGATGATATACGGTTTCGATTGAGGAAAAGAACCGGAAAGTGTGTATTGATATAATGCTCCAGAGCCTATGTAACCTCCATCAGCAGTTTGACTGATGTCAAAACCACCATTGTTATTAGCATCTCCATAGGTCTGACTCCATTGCACAGCACCTGTATCATTAACTTTTATAATATATGCGTCATATCCCCCGGCTCCAAAACTATTTGTAAACCCGCTTAATAGATAATTGCCGTCTGTACATACGATAACGACAAAACCGCTTTCATCTCCTGCCCCCCCATAGGTTTGCTGCCATTGTTGATTACCCAAGCTATCAGTTTTGATTAATAAAATATCATTCCCCCCGGAACTTGTAGCACCTATTGCTATAAAGCCTTTGTCTAATGTTTGTTTACACTGATTAAACGAATCGAAACCTCCTCCTCCAAATCTTTTTGTCCATACCGTATCTCCTACGGAGTTAAACCTAACCAACAAAGCCTGATTGTTTCCTGTTGATTCTGTTACGCTCCCCCCCAAAGCGTACCCCCCATCAACGGTTTGCACCAAGGAACCGGAACGCCCAGCAAAAAATGTTTCGTTTGAGTCTCCAAAAGATTTCTCCCAAACCTTGTTTCCCAAGGTGTCTAAATGAAGTAGAAGAATTTCACCTGTACCTACAGCACACATATATCCACTGTCAACTTCCAGAACAGACCATATTACCTCCTGGCTATTATTATAATCATATCGATTATTAAAATAAACCTGCTGAGCGTAATTTGCATTCGATGCCAACAAACCGCTTAACACAATCAATATAGAGATTAACTTGGTCATCCTACTTACAACGTAAACCCAGTGATTTAGTTCTGGCTATCTTATTACCATTATCTTTTCCCTGCTGATGACAGCTTGATTTGTTGTAATCGTATAGAGGTAAATGCCCTGGGGCAAGCCAGATACGTCATGTTGGATGGCTCCTCTTTGCTGTAGGATTAGCTGCTGATATACTTTTGTTCCAAAAATATCATACACGCAAAGCTCCGCATTGCT
The DNA here is from genome assembly GCA_016764395.1 of Flavobacteriales bacterium. Taxonomy (GTDB): domain Bacteria; phylum Bacteroidota; class Bacteroidia; order NORP154; family NORP154. The sequence goes on along the minus strand of JAESRW010000143.1, from coordinate 13,569 downwards.
TGTTCCGTCCAAGAATAGGTAATCTATAGTTACTGATCTATCAGCTGGGTTTGGATACACCTTGACCCATTGATCTAAGTCCTGTATTTCTTCGCTCAAAATAAGGTCGGCAGTTTCCTCAAATGTACCGCCCTCACTGTTACCAGAGGTTTTTAACTGTATTTGCTGTGGCAATGGCTCAATATATTCAGGGAACCTCGTACCGAACACTATTGACAAGATCGCCCTGGCCTGCAGGTACCCATGCTCTAGTGTGTCACTTGCAATGTCTTCCACTGTAAGTTTCAAAGTGGTATCGGCAATCAGGGTATCAAACGCAGCACTGTCTTCCAAAATATCAATGATGATATTGTTGATCTTACAGAAGTTGGCAAATCCACCTTTAAGGTCCAATATCCCCAATTGCAATTTAGCTTCCGTTAACCGCTCTGCCTCAATATACGCTTCGGTCAGTTGCAATTTTCGGTTGATTCCGCTTTGAGTTTCAAGGATTTCAATCACACTATCCACTCCATCCACGGTTAGAGAGTCATGCAAGAAATACCTACTGAGGGAGTTTAATTCTAAGCTCAATTGCCCTTCAAAGAAAGCTATCTCCAGCTCCAGTTCACCTCTTGGAGAGACACCTACCTGGGCAGCATCAATCTGGTTTTGTATGCCCGGTGGGAGATTTCTATTATCCGTTGCCACTTTCACCGTTCCAGTCACTGGAGAATTGGCCACAATAACCTCTTTAACATGGCCCGGCGCTACATGACCTTTGCCTTTGGTGGGCTTATTCAGGTATGCGAGCAATACTGTGTCAGATACGTAAGGAGCTGCGGCCATCAATGCATTTTTGACCTGGCCAGATGATTGGGTTGCAACTGTGGCCAGTARTCCGGCAGTATTTCCACCATCGAGCAAAGAATCAAAAGCTGTTCTCAGCTCTACTGTTTTGCCTTTCAGCTTAATGATAACCGGACCGCAAGGCCCCGGGCCGAAGCCGCAGGGATTGCCGGTGATGGTAAAATTGGAAGCGCAAGCCGAATCAGCGTTAAAATTTATCTGACAATTAATATCTTCAACTTCAATATCACTAAAGCAATTTGCCTGGGGAGCTCTAAGAGCATCGTTGTGATGATTGTATCTGAAAAAAGTATTGTTATTGGCAAACACATCGCTGGTCGCAGAATTACACGTATGGCTGAAGGTATTGCCGGCCGGAGCTTTCCGAAATAAATTTGGAAACTGCTGCTCATCCAAGCACCTTCCCTGTGGATTCTCAATGTCCCCAGAAACAACCAGTATATCGAAGAAGTTAACATTGCTAACAAAATCGTTGCATTTGATCTGGAGACCTTGGTTGGAGTTAAACCCCGGATCCCCCTGCGTTTGTATTCCAATACCCAGATCGTGAAACGCATTGTTGTACAGTTCATCRCCTGAACTTCCTGAATTGTTGGCCAGAATGCCAATGGTCAGGGTTTGGGAGCTGGCCGTAAAGAACTCGTTCTCCTCCACCTCATATCCCGTGCTGCCATCAAGATAAATACCATATGGAAATGTAGTCTGGGAAACAGGCATATCAAAGATGTTCTTGTTCAATTTGGCACCCCAAAAATTACCCAAATAAATACCTTTTTGAGTATTGGTAAATTCACATCCTTCAACACGCAAAGTGCTGAATGAAATAACGCCGTTTGCCCGGATACCGTATGTCAAACCTTCAAATTTATTCCTTTGTCCCAGACAATTGCCCTGGTTATCTGTGATATTGCAAGTACGCTCTACGGTAAAGTCGGTGGTATAGGCCTGTATGGCAACACCTCTTTCGTTTATGTTAAAGGAATTGGGCGTGGCGTTCTTAAAGTGATTCCCTCTAAATACAAGGTCCTTGGCATAACTTAGTGTGACAAACTGCATTTCCTCGCCTGAGCCGTACACAAAGGGGCTGGAATCATTGTACTCAAAATCACATCGCTTGAACACACTGGTATTAACAAAGCTACCATTAATGTTAATACCGATTGACACCGCCCTTTTATTATTAGCGAAATTGCTGTTTATAGCAGTAATCAAACCTGATTGAGGTTGTAGATTGGCTTCTGTGAATTGTGGCCAACGGTTGTCTGAGATACCGATTACCGCATTTTGTATAGTTGAACTAATCATTTCGATAAATCCAAACTGAAGCCAACCGAGAGATACACCTTCCCAGATGCAATCACCTGGCCCTTTTAGCGTGGAGTTGATGAGCTTCAATTTGCCTTGCGCAATTGCCCGCGCATGACCAGCATCAAAGGAAAACTCAACTGTTGAACTAACGATAGTAAGGGTGACACCTTGCACAATCTTTAGCGTTCCTTTTACCCTAATTAGGGGATCTGTCCAAATCGTATCAGATGTAATTACCGGGTTGATGAAATCAAATGCAATAACGGGGCTCGATACACTGGCTGTATCATTCACCGCACAACCCAAATTATCGGTAACTGTTACTGTATAGATTCCAGCAGCTAAACCAGTTGCAACAGAGTTTGTCTGTGAATTTGGATCATCCCACTGATATGAGAAAGGGGCAAGTCCACCTGACGGTGTTGCTGTTATAGTCCCGGTTGCATCGAGGCCATTACACACGGTGGGAGTAACAGTAAAGGATAATTGAATAGCACTTGATAACGATTCATTGTCAGAGGCGGTACATCCTAGTTGGTCTGTAACGGTGACCGCATAAGGCAGTCCGAACGAAAGACCAACTGCTGTCTGAGTGGTCTGGCTCAACGCATTGGAGCTCCATTGATAGGAATATGGTGGAGTACCGCCTGAGGGTTGTGCTTGAAGTTGACCATCCGTGGAAATGCAGGTACTTGGCGCTACTATGGTTGCTACGCTAACACCTAAAGTTGGCGGGCCCACAAATACGGTGTCTCTTACGATACAATTATTATTATCAATGACTTGAATTATGTAAGTACCTGCTGACACGTTGGTAAAGACCGGAGAAGATTGCGGTGTCACTACATCTGGGAGTCTCCTATACAGGTATGAAGGAGTCCCCCCAGACGCAAAAATTGTTATTTGTCCGTTAGCATCATTGCACGTTGCATTTAAAATATCCACTGAGTCTATTAATAACACTGGCGGTTCATTGATTGTAACATTCGCGCTAATACTACAACCATTGACATCGGTAACCAATACATTTTGTAATCCAACGGGCAGGTCATCAACTATTGAATCCGTAGAAGAGCTGTTAGTCCATTGAAAGGTATATGGCTGAACACCACCGGATGCTGATACGCTAGCCGATCCATTATCTTGTGCGTTAAAGACCGCAGTATTACAGGCTACATCAGAACTGTCTGTAATGATGGCAATCAGTGGCAATGATTGATTGATCACGCTGTTAATACTATCAGAACATCCATTTGCATCTGCCACAAGAACTTTAATAGGACCGGCACATAAGTTACCGATCGACTGTGTAGTGTCTTCCGGTAACCCGTTACTAAACCACTGATACGTATAGGGCGCGACCCCGCCGCTAGAAGCAACGGATGCCGTTCCAGTGCAAACACCGTTGCAGGCCAAATCCGTTGTGCTGAGTACGAGGTTAAGGGGTGCGGTTGGTTCGGTTATGGTTATGGAATCCACAAATACACAACCTTCATTATCGGTGACCGTTAATGTATAAGAACCTGCAATGATATTAGTGAGTGTTTGAGAGGTAACGCCATTTGACCACAAGAAACTATACGGCGCAATTCCCCCTGAAACCGAGACGTCGATGACACCATCATTTCCTCCATTGCAGCTTACATTAACAAGCGTTAATACAATTAGACTAAGGGTGTCTGATTCTTCAATCGTCACACTACTTGCAGTGGTACAGCCGTTGGAATCGGTTACATCAACGATATACGTGCCAGCTACAAGCCCTGAAATGTCTTCAGAAGTATCTCCTGTGGACCATACATAAGCATAAGGTGGAATACCTCCGGAGACGGTTAAGTTGGCCGCTCCATCGTTTCCCCCGTTACAACTCACGGTGTCACTAACCATACTTGTTGTTAGTCCAACCGGCTGTGTAATGCTTACACCCTTGCTGGCCACACACCCCGAACTATCGGTAACCATTATCGTGTCGTTTCCTGCACATAAACTATCAGCGGTGAGCGTGGTTTGAGCCAAGGTGTCATCCCACAGTAGGTTATAAGGTGTAGTTCCGCCTATAACGGTAACCGTGGCTGACCCATCACAGCTGTCAAAACAATTTGCAGGGATGATATTGGTAATGGTAATAGTAATGGGGGCGGGGGATGAAATGGTCATTAGAGTCGTATCAATGCACCCATTATCATCTGTCACAATTATATGTTGTGAACCGCTACACAAGGAATCGGCAATCGAATCTACTTCACCACTACTCCATGAGTAAAGGTACGGAGGTGTGCCTCCAGTAACCGAATCAACTGCTGCCCCGTCGCAGATGCCATTGATTGAATCACAGGAGGCTCCCTGAGAATTTAAAATAAATGAAGTCAGCACCTCTGTCTCTGTAATTGCCAATGTATCGGTTACTGAGCAATTACTTGAGTCTGTTATTACTAATATAATGGTGTCCGGACACAAGCTGTCTACTGCAGCTGTCGTATCGCCGTTAGGCCAAAGGTAGGTATATGGAGCGGCACCACCTGTTACATTGATTGTTGCGTCCCCATCGCAAAATCCAGTGCAACTCACATTGTTAACAACACTGGTAATGGCTAACGGTTGATTAAGGGACGAACTAACCGTCATCGAACCCGCAAAGACATCGAGTTCGCAAACGGTATCTGTAATCGCACAATGTAATGTATCTCTGGAAGTTGTTATTCCTTCAAAGTCATACAAGCCGGTGCCACAACTTGAATCGGCAACACTTACCTCAAAGCTGAAGACTATGGAATCTCCCGGGGAAACACCACTTTGAAAATGCCATGTTAATACACTCCCGTTGCTATCAGGAATTTGTGGAAATGGGCCATTGACTATATCTATAAATGTCCCCCCATAATTATATTCCACACAAGGAGGTAGTACAAAATTGAATAGGTCATCCACGCCAGTTGAATCAACATCATCGTTGGTAATACTAACGGTCACTATAGCAGTGCTATCGCAGGTAGTGAAGTCGCTCATGTTAATTGATAGAGCTTTCTGAGTAGCAATTGGATAATTTTCTATCTCATAAATTATTTCCGATTCTTCGGGAGTTTTTAGTGTATTACAGTTAGTCACACCAGAGGTGCTTACGAAAAGTGAATTATTCGGAGACAAATCGCAACTACTCTCTAAATAGAAAGAAAGAACCAGGTTGGTGGAGKCAGCGCTGGATGAAGAGAATAGGGGAAAAAATCCTACCCCTGGCAGCCCAGAATTTTTAAGAAAGGAATGAATGGAATCCACTTTCCATATCAATGTATCCCCATTTTGCTGCAGAGCACCACTGACATCAGCGGCTAACATTGTACCCGATCCTCTCGGGTATTCCAGGCTATCACTACCTGGTATTAACGCCATACCTGTAGGAATTACTGACTTTATAGTCAAATCAAACATGTTGCCAACACCTGTGCTGCTGACAAAAACTTGAACGGGAACCGAATCACAAATTGCAATTGTCTCAGGTGTGATAACACTGTCTTGAAGCTCGGCAGAGCGAGGTGTTAAGGTGAGATAAAAGCTATCTGGTGGGCATGGATAGTCAGCTAATGATGTGGGGTAATTGGGACAATTCCATCCCAAGTAAATCTTAATGCTGTCACTAGGTATACTATCAATGCAGATATATTCACCACAAATTTTCATCTTTTGGGATGAACCTGCTACTGTTCCAACTTGGTAAAAACCATTTTGACTCAATAATGGACTACCCCCATCAACGGTTATTTCCGATATCATGATCCCGCTGACACTCGTCGTGTCGGGAAGTAACCATGTGTTAAATGCCTGGCCTTGAAAAGTTCGTAAACCGAAACTCCAACAAGCTTCCCTGCTTACTCCATCCACTTCTGTTAAATCGGCCTGTCTATCGAAACTCGGCATTTTGTACATCAATATCCTTGACTCCGGCCGATCAAAGTTAGCTCCACTTTCCGGGTCGAAAAAAGGTTGATAACTGAGCGCACCGGATAACTGGTAATCTCCGGTTGGTGTTTGACAAGTTGGGTGAAAGAATGCTGTCGCACTAAAACCATGGTCGTCATCAGCGTAATACAGTAAGCTGTCATTATCCTGAGCCATCGAAGTATCCGATGTAAAATACTGTTCCAGATAAAAATACATAACAGTGTCACTGCCAGTTGTGGAAGCGCTATCCGCTACAATCTTATGTACCTTTTGAATGGCAAAGCCAGAAGTCCCTTCAGTGCGTGCTTGGGAAATAGTAACGGAATCGACGCCAAATACTAGCGGAACGTGTACCCTAGCCGTATCAGTAAAACCCCATGTACGATACTCTGATGGAAAACGGTTAATTCCTGGCTTGAGCCCAATACTTATGGAATTGCTTAGCGTAAACCCTTGGGCACAATTGGAAGTTGACAATGATGCGCCGGTACCATAATTATATCCATTTAAAATAAACTGCCCTCCTACATTCTCACAGAAGTACTGAACCTTTTCATTGCACTGAGGTACGGTATCTCCGTTCGATAAAATCACCGCTATCAGGGTATCCCCTATAGAATCAAGAACAACATTCCCCATTTGGTCGAATATTGTGTCTGGTTTACAAGAATTTATAGGATCGAACTGTGGGAGCGTATCAAGTCCCATATAAATGTGATTAAAAATAGGTGAACACAATCTTTTTATTGCAGAAATATTTCCAGTTAGTTTAAAGCGAGGCATTACCGTAACAGAGTCGCCGAACTCGAACTGCTGAAATGTTAACGGAACATTTGCCGTGTCTTGGTGCAATACGTGTACACTAAAGTCGTAACGATAACCATCATTAGTGTGCATCACTGCAGCACCTGAATCAATGGTGAATGTATAGGTTGTATCGCCGCCCGACCCGCCATCAGCATCATATATTCTAACGTCTGCATCCAGTGGAGTTAGATGGGCAAAACAGTTTGAGGGCATTCCAATTTCATAATATCCGAATCCAAAGCCGCTAGGTGGTGGCTGCGGAAAGTCAAGTTCAAGTACTGATGAAGAAAGAACAATCTGAAGGGTGTCACCTACCATAACTGTCTTTTTTTCATCGGGTGCTATATTTAAGAGCGTGTTGCCAGTCCTATCATCAACGCCATTGCCACCTCCACTCTCATTGTCAGGCTCACCAAGGTTAACACGACTAGCGGTGAATTTCAATTTATCTGAACCATGTCTAACACATCCTGGACAATGAACGAAAGTAACGCCTTGAGCGCATGCCAAAGGTACGGCACATGTGTCCGTGCAATTTCCTCCAACATCAGGTAAATGGAATAACTCTAAATCAATCGTACTGGTAGGAGGAGCATCACACTGGGCTATAAGTAATATTTGAAATTCTGAGCCTAGATCAACAAAGTTGGTATCCGCGTCTCCTAGTATAAACCATGCAGTTACTGTACCTGCGCAACTTAATGGGTCTTGATCCACAACAACAGTCTCTGGCATCCAATACGCAGTATCACCACTATTCAAGGCTAATGAATTAAACAATGTATCTATATAACAAAGGCCTCCATTAAAATTAAAAACTGCTTGAATCATTTGTGTATCTCCGCCATTCCATAAGTCTATGAAAGTGTTTTCAAATGAGAATAATGCCGTGTCTCCATCATAGAGAGTGCTATCCCTCTCGTCATCCATATCTGATGGACCTTCCGCATATTGCATCTCGTAAAATGACCTGTCCTTGAAAATATCTTGAATTCCCAGGTAGACTGAATCGGTATCACATTGCTGTTTATATAATATCTCAGAACTGAAAAATTTTAAAAATGACTGATTACATGTAATATTGGAATMKKCWGTNANTCNWAWASANRSRYGKAANGNTATYANNNWAMCTTMATCTMTNAGAAGCGTTACCAGGTAGGTCCGGTAGAGTAAATTGGATGTACGATACCACGGATTCTCTACAGAAATCGCTGGTATCGGTAATGAACATTGTATCAGGTTGTATGTTCAGAATAGTGTCGCCCAGAGCACTAATAAAATCAAACCCACTTGTGTCCATTGCCATATAGGTATTGAGTGAACTATTAAGTGTAAAGACTACATCAAAAGCGGGCCCCGCCCCTAAGTTTTCGRTAATTATTTCCGCTTCACCTAGATTATCAGTCCCATAACAAAAATCAGGCGCAGTAAAATCGCTTAATATCCTAATTGTAGCAACGTTTGTATTAGGTACAAGCACATTAGCATTGACCGAGTTAATCTGGCAGGTATCACTTCCACATTGCCAGTAGTACTGAAAGGTGGATTCACCTCCGTCTTGAATACTGTCTTGAATGTGCGTACAAGAAAGTATAGCAATGCATTCAGTAAGTGTAAAGCTACTGTCCTGCGCTAAGCCTCCAACAGGGAGTAGCGAGTCAGGAATAAAAATTGTTACCGTATTATTTACTGTGTTAATCGTGGAAATGCCCGGGCTTATTGAAAGAACCTCAATTGAAGGTCCATAGTTCTCTACAATTGTAAATCCTTTTAACAATGCAACATCACCGGAATTGGTAATGTTAATGCTTCTACAAAGCGTATCCTTTACGTTGCCTACCAGGGGATTCGGTATTATGTTGGATTGAGAGATAGAGAGGATTGGGGATAGAATGCTAAAGAGCTGGGAAGTATCCCCGACTGTATCAATGCCAAATGAAAAGGTGCCAGATGTAACATGGAAGACCGAGTCGGCAGTAATCGCATTGCAGTTAGCAACGACATCATACGTTATAGAAATCGTGTCAGGACCAAATGGACACGTTTGCAATAATCCACAATTTCCAGGTTTGAATAATCTGAACCCTGGTTGATTTAAATTAAAGTTGGACGTGTTTTCTACAATTGTATATAGCGATGAGGCCTCCGAACCGGGTACATATTCCACGCCAAAAGGCAAGTCCACATTTAACAGAACAATCGACTCTTTCTTACCAAGGATGACTTCTGTACTGAATGTTACGGTATCCCCACAGACCGGAACATCTGGGGTCTTTGTAATAATAAAACCAGATCCATTTGAAAACAGCATATTCACTTGGGAATAAAGGAAAACTTTATCTTGAATACTTCCATTGGAAATATTAATTCTTCCACTGCTCGTTAACAAAGCCAGCCTGCCCAAATTACCAGTGTTACTATTAATATTGCCTTTAGTTAATACAACGCCCGAGAACGTCACATTTTGGCCAATTTGGACATGACTGTTTAGTGTGACCCAATAAACATTATTTGGAAGAACAGATCCAAGCACTAATGTTGCGCCTGAGTCAACAAAAAGGGTGTCCGCTATTTTAAAAACGTAAATGGAAGCTTGGTCACCTGATAAATTTAGTGTAGTGGAAAGATTGGCATTTCCCGATATCTCATAGACCCCCCCAGGGAGCGTTAAACCGTCCAAACTGCTAGAGATCGAAGTACCAGGGATGTCTTTAATAAGCTCCATCGTAGTAGTTAGCTCTGATATTGCCAGCTGAATTTCTGTGTCGTTGGCGGTAAAAACAGAGTCAGTTGAAACAATACTATCACTAACATTTAGGATCGAACCTACATTTCCGGCTGTAATAATTGTGCTGGCTGAAATAATTGAGTCTCCTGATAATAAGGCAAAACCCGCAGCTGCTCCCAAATCTATATCATCAACGGTAGGGATAGCTGCAGTTGCACTACCTAACGCAAACGCCCCAAAATCACTGACCGGCCCAGCTGAACTTACCGTACCGCTACTCGGATCACCGGTGGTGCCGCCATTGCCAAGATTTGTCCATTTGGCCCCATCCCATCTCGTCACTCTCCTATCTGAAGGCTGTGTCACATCACAACTGTTAGCGTTCCATCCAATGGTTACTTCTACTGTAGAAGTGCCGGTTGTCCGGTCCAGTTGCCAGTACTCGCAAGAACTAACTCTCCCAAGTCCAGTATCCAAAGCACTGCCGAAAGGATGAGCTATATCGATGTACTCAGCTGTGAAAGCATGTGTAATGCTTGATGGAGGCGATATGCTAATGGGTTGGTGATTTGATCCCTTCCCGGTCGGAAAGGTGAAGGCATCATTCCCTATCTTCCTAATCGGCCCAGCGACAAAAGAGGATGGTGACGCGCCGGTGACAACGGTATTGTCCTTAAGAGTAACGAGGTTAACAGAATCTGAGACAAGCGTGCCTGCGGTAAGTTGTAAACTGATCGAAATGTCAATGGCTGTATTTAATGTGACTCCCAATCCATTATTGATCTCAAGGTTGCTAAACAAAGGGGGCAGAGAGGCGATACCGCCAATTGTCTGGGTGGCAGTTCCATTGAGTACTATTCCGAGTAGATGAATACGACCACTTCCGATTCTATTGGCGGTTATGTCTCCTGTCACCAGCGCAGTTCCCCCACCCAGGCCAAAGAATGTCATACCTCCTGTGCCATTGATGACAACATTGCCACCGAAGAAGTTTTGTGCCCTTTGCTCCGCYACCGAGAGMAGCCCTGTWCCGGTATTGTTAAAAGTGACMTCTGTKCGAAARGTRTCTACGCCCGTATTCCCCGGAGCKCCATCACTCAGATGTATGGCTCCACCTATACTGCTCATGGTAATGACCGTGGTGTCATTGAACGTATTACCTCCRGCGCAGAARTTAAGACTTGGYCCCGTTTTTTCSARGTTGGCTCTTTTYARAAASGTWGCTCCGTTWAGGCACAACCCYGGAGTGATGCTGTTTACTTCACCGTGGAAGATGCTGCSTGCATTAAAATGCAACCTGGCAGTWCCGGTAAACGCAATRYTCCASGGATYSGSRTCCAACATCTTCATACCYCCAAGAAGGAGGATTCCTCCTGRGAATCCCCCAYCGCCTACCTGAATGGTCTTTCCAACGGCCAGGGTAGAGGATCCGCCGCCTAAGCCAAAAGCGATTCTACCGCCCGAGGAGTTGAGGGTWATATTACCACCAAAGAAATTTTGATCGCGCTTCTCTGCAACWGAGAGGAGCCCKGTTCCGGTATTGTTAAAAGTGACTTCTGTATGAAATGTGTCAACACCTGTTGCTCCGGGCGCTCCATCGCTCATGTGAATGGCTCCTCCTATGCTGCTCATGGTGATCACAGTGGTGTCATTAAATACACTGCCACCTGTGCAAAAGTCAATGCCCGGCCCCGTTTTTTCCAAGGTGGCTTTTTTGAGATAGGTAGCGCCGTTCAGGCACAATCCTGGAGTGGTGCTGTTCACTTCTCCGTGAAAGATGGTACGTCCTCCTAAGTGCAAGCCAGCATTACCTGTAAATGTGATGTTCCAGGGATTGGGGTYCARYATCTYYAKACCMCCAAKAAGGARRRWWCCKCCWGAGAAKYCMSYACYKMCYMSSWKRRTKKTMTYYMCMRCSRCCAGGGTAGAGGATCCACCGCCTAAGCCAAWAGCTAYTCTACCGCCCGAGGAGTTGAGGGTTATATTACCACCAAAGAAATTTTGATCGCGCTTCTCTGCAACAGAGAGGAGCCCTGTTCCGGTATTGTTAAAAGTGACTTCTGTTCGAAATGTGTCAACACCTGTATTGCCCGGTGCGCCATCGCTCAGATGTAAAGCTCCTCCTATGCTGCTCATAGAAATTACGGTGGTGTCATTGAATACATTACCTCCGGCGCTGAAGTCAGAGATAGCGCCCGTTTTTTCCAAATTGACGGCACGATTGAAAGTGCTTCCATTAAGAATAAGCCGGGCACTAACGGATGATACTGATGTATTGAAAATGGTGCCGTTGAACAGAACAATCGACGATGATTGAATAATTAATGCTCCGTTATTTATCGTCCCCCCAACAAAAGAAACCTGGCTAGTGCCTGAAATGTTTAAGGTAAACCCGCTGAGTTCAATAGCACCTGTATAASCCACGTGAATGATAAGACCAGACAGAGATAGGTTGGCACTGAGCGTAGCATCTCCAAGTCCATTGGCATCGAAAATCGCCTGGTCTGATTGCCCAGGAATGGAGGCGCCTCCGACACCACCTGAGCTTGTCGACCAATTTAAATTGTTGTTCCATGTCGCATTGGTAGACGATACCCAGTAACGGTCAGCTGCAAAGGAAGTTTGAATTGTAAGAAGGGCCAGGAAGAGTAGGGGTGTAAGTTGTTTGATCATCGCGGTGSTTTAATTCGGGTTGAGTGAATTATTCTGAATCAACTTCAAAACAACCAAGAGGGAAGCTCWACAGCAATGATCAAACAGGGGGTGCTCCTTTTTGGGACTTARAATGTCYWRTAAWTTATTYWACAKCYGAAAATATTTMGACGAAYMGYMWGATTAKTTCGCTGAAAAACAGCACTTTGAGTAGTTATACTCTAGTGTAATTTCCTCTTGGGTGTCATTTATGGCCCAAAGTGGTTATCAGTTTTCCATTGTCTCCTACACCACATTAGCGTGTTCCGTTCCATAAAACGTTCTCATCTTAAGGACTGGAACGAGGACCTAATGCAAAAACGTGGACTTCTTAAGGGTGCAGACCAACAACTGGAAGGCGAAAAATTAACAAATTGCATGGTTGTGGTAACAAATTGGGTGGGTTCAATTTAGCAATGGATAAGCTGGGTGAATAAATCATCCCACCAGATTTAGGTCTTCTAAAACCTTAACATTAAGGTAACTGAATAGTAACAATTTGGATGGTTTTTAAAGATCAAAAGTAAGAGATTGTATGGTTAGCTATAATCAGGTAAARTATTGAAAGTCAGCTTAATTGTGGTTTAAAGCAACCTTTTGCGTGAAACGGAGATTAAGCTGTAGGTTCACTGACCCTGTCATTGACCTGTTCACTCTGCCCCCCTGCCTCATCGGCCGGCAGGCCTACTGTTGTGGCCAGGTACTTGGCTACGGTCTTATGTGCCAGTTTTAACCTTTTCCCTATTGCCCTATTGGACAGGCCCTGGCCGTGGAGCTCGTCTATCTTTAACTGTAACTGTTCGTTTATTTTGGGTCTGCCTCCTATCCTTCCCTTTGCCCTGGCTTTTTCCAACCCGGCTATGGTCCGTTCACGTATGCGGATCTTCTCTTGCTTGGCAAGAGTGGCCARGAGCGCTATAATTGCTTCTTTAAATATTCCGGAGGTATCTAGATACGGTTCGGTTAGTGACTTAAACCTGACACCAGCATCTTCGAGCTGCTGCAGACTGATCATTGTCTTTAATGCGCCTTCTCGTGAGAACCGGTCCAGTGACCAAAAGAGTAATAGATCAAAATTGCGCTGTGATGCCTCGGTGAAGATCTCCTGGAACCCTTCACGGTTTGCTTTACCCCCGCTCTCCTTATCCACTATTGAGCGGTAAACTGTATAATCGTTTACCTTACAATATTCCTTTAACTTGATCAGCTGGTTGTGGTGATCCTGGCTATTATCCTTCTTTGATACCCTG
>JAESRW010000204.1 GCA_016764395.1 Flavobacteriales bacterium | reverse complement strand
AGTTTGAAAATCTGAGTATCCTCTATTTCAAATTGGGCCTCGAATGCAAATTACAGAAGGCTTAATTTGCGCCAAAAGTAACAACAATGATCTAATCCACCAAACTATCGATTTGGCTACTAAATCGGTTCAATACCCATACGATCATTGGCATACAGGAATCCTGGAAAGTTGGTAAACTTTATGCTCACAACGATGGGGTTGGACTTGATCTGATATATCCTTGTATTGACAGGTGGAGAATGGATCAACACTTGGAGAAAATGGGGGAAACATCCTGATACATTTAATTTGAAGTTCCAATTGTTAGCGAATCACGCCATCCAGCTACTAAATGAGCTTGGCCTCTCTACTCAGCTTTGACTTGTCTAATTTTAAGTGATTGCTAAACCAATCTTTCAGCAACTCATTGATTTCTTTTTCATTAAAGGTACTCGGATTGCGTCTGGCTTTCAAATAGTTTTCTTGGGTAATCTTATCGGCTAATTGACCAACGGTGTCGACTTTAAGCTCTTCCCCTATCTTGTTAGCCAACCACCCACCTCCTATTGCGATTGCCAGTCCAGCGAGTCCGACTGTCCAATTGAAAAACAGTCCAACCAGTGAGGCAATTGCTAAGATGGCGATTGTGCTTGTTATGAAATAATGCGGCCTTAAAAGAGATAATTTGAAACCCAAGTTTTCTTCCAAGGATGCGATTTTGGTTCTTCTATATGGGCTAGGCAATAAGTCAAAAAGGAAAGTATTTGGGGTTACTTCTTCTTTGCCAATCTGCAGAGCATTACAGAATGCCAATCTCAATTTATAAAAGGCTTGTTGGCTGGTGCAGTCTTCCACCTTCTGAAGATGTATTTTATCTTTAATATGGTCGCAGAGTTCACCAAAGGTTCTAACGTGTCCCAATTCATTGTCCGCAAAGCGAATACCGAACGAATCTTCCACCTTTATGAGCAGGTCTTCAATGTCTTCTGAGTCTAGGTCTTTTAATTCCATATCATTTACTGGATTTCAAATATCTCTTGTATTGTCGATTTCATCAGAAACAAAATACTCATAGCCTTAGAAAGGAAATAAACGATAATCCCAGTTCTCAACATGGTCTCTGTAGCGTTGATGATTATTTGTGGAGGCAATGAACGATAAAACTGTGCGTGTGCCTTCCGGATCCATGCTATGAACATACTTTCCGTATTCAAACGCTTCAATTTTGCCACGCCATTTGCCCTAAGATTTTTGACCAACCCTTCAATGTTCTGCACGCTGTAATTAATCAGCGCAACACCTCAAAAAAGACGGCAGGAATGCCCTGGGTACATGTGATTTTGGAGCTAATTATTGTTGAGATTTCTTATTCTATTTCCACTTCAATCCACTCATTTATTTCGTCATCCCATGCGGGAACGTACTTCCTGGTTAATTTACCTTCACTGTCATATTGGTACCAAATTCCGTCCTTTTTATGATTGCTTACAAAAGACACATCTGTTCTTGGGCCCCCTTTGCATTCGTCATCAGAATAATGTACAGCACGGTAATAATACTTGACGTACTGCCCTTTCGATTTCAACTGTCCGTTTTCATAATACCAAGACCATTCGCCAAGCCTATAAAGTCTTAAGTCAATCCCGTAGTCTAAATCCTTAATGGCGTGTTTTGAATAATCCCAGTTTATGAAATTATCTCCAATTTTGACGTCTGCTCGATGCACAAGAAAGGTATCTAAATGTTCGTCTGTTATCAGGGGCCTTGTCGTCAGAATCCCTTCAATTTTCAAGGTGTCCGTGAGATAATAACTACGATATATTCCGCTAATTAGGTAGGCATTAATTGTATCACCTTTAAATAATTCATGCTCCCATTTTTTCGTGTTTAAATTGTAACGGGTTACTCCTTCTGTATCGATCAATACCACAGGTTTGACTTGATATACCTCTTTTGAACTGTCAGTAGTAAGCTGACAAAAGGTGATTCGCTTTTCAAGATAGTTGTCGCTCGTCCAAAGTTTACAAGTATTGGGGTCAAGAAACTGTGCATAACCTGATACAGGTGTCAATGCACCAATGTAAAACAACAATATTTTAATTGAGCGTGTCATAAATTACACACAACGAGGGTCTGTGTATTAACTAAATTGTAAGCTGTGAGAATCTGAAATTTCATTTTTTCACTACAACCTGCCACATTGCTTGGTTATACAAATCTAGTTTATGTACTACTGAATGTCACAGCTTTAGGTCTTGCGACCTTACTAAGTTTAACAAATTACTAACGAGCAAAACGAACAAAACATTATAAACTGAAGTTCTACCGTATGACCCCAATCCTTTACATGCGGAGATTCAATATTTCTTCAAATTGATTGTACAGAACTCTGCAATCTTCCGGATCACTACTTGAAA
Source organism: Flavobacteriales bacterium (assembly GCA_016764395.1). Classification (GTDB taxonomy): domain Bacteria; phylum Bacteroidota; class Bacteroidia; order NORP154; family NORP154. Next base: position 14,486 of record JAESRW010000204.1, on the reverse strand, counting down.
AAGTACGCATTGGGCCATATCCCCCTCCAGGATAATCCCTCGGTAGAATATCATTCACCGTAGTTGGCACCGGATATTTCCCTATCCATCTTGAATGCTCTGATAAGCGATCCAATAAGAACTTCTGGGTTTTGTCAAGCCTGATTAGGTGGCTGTTTGAGTTGGTGTCGTTAATTTTGTCTACAATTTCGTTTAATTCATGCGATTTCCCCGGTAGGTCTCGAACATTGGACTCCGGCTTAAGAGACATATAAATTCCTTTTAAAATAGACTCCAGCGCATATCCCATTAGCATTAAGTAAATACTAGAAAGTCCATGGTCCTTCATCTGATCAATGGTCAACGGTTTCTGTATCATGCTTGCATTAACCATGTGATCCATCCGTTTTTCAAGGTGTTCCGCCGCTCTTTTTAAGTTCAGCGACTTGTTGTACCAACTCGTTGGTAAAAGTCCCTGATGATAGTAGTTCTCCCAGTTTGGATTCCGGTTTCGTTTCGAAGGTTGTCTTCTTTGTCCCATCACATATAGAAGTTGACGTTACTGTCATGAAGCGTTGCTGTCTCACAGGGCATCAATGATCTCATAAATCTTGTTATCCTCCTACTGATTTTTCATACTCAATACTGCAGCCGATTGAAGTTACTCTGCTCATCAATTTTCATTGGATGCCCAGAAAACCACTCAACAAATTGATCAAACTTTTCTTTGTTCTCAACATACCATTGATCAAATTCTTCTCCATTGCCCTTCATGAAAAGCCAATAGTTATACGATTCGAAATAGCCCAATTCGATTAGTTTTTTATGCCAATCAAATACAATATTCGGGTAGTCAATATCTCTTTTGTTTGTATACCAATTATCGATAAAACTGGTTCTTATGTTGTTCAGGGCCTTAATCCCAAGTTCCTCCTCTTCCAATTCTGATGTTACTCCTAAAAGCATGGTCATTTCATAATGCATTGAAAAAGGCAACTTCATTTCTTCTCCTTCTTTTGGAACAACGATTTGCATTGATTTACTAAAACTTACCCCTGCTTCTGTTTTTGATTTAATCGTAATTGAAGACTGATAAGTGTCAAAAAGAAGTTTGCTCATTTGTTCTGTTTTCTTTGATCCTCTTTCAATATTGATAAATAGCTCTCCATAGATTACCCCCCATATTTTTTCTGTGCTGTATTTGCAATAATAAATTGACGCCGTATGATAATTTGAGGGGTAAGCAGGAGAAACTGAAATCCCTGTCTCCCAGGATTCAAGTGCCGCCTCATAATTTTTTAAAACTTCTGTAACATTGCCTAATTCATAATACAAACGGCCCGAGTTGGGAAATTTTTCCAATCCAATTTTATATATCTCAATTGCTTTTTCAGGTTGCTTATCTATGTCATAAATATTCCCTAACAGAGTGAAACATTGGTCACTGTTCTCTTTATAGTCTATTACTTCTGTTAAAGTTTTTATCGCATTTTCATAATCTTTTTGCATGAAATAAGCATAGCCAATTTCATATGGATAATTATAATTTCCCGCGTCCAATTTCTTGGCTTTCTTCAGCAATTTTATGGACTTGTCAATTTCTCCATTGTCCATAATTTTAATGGCCTCCATTGCAATTTCATACGCCTGAACTTTATTATCTTCAGTCTGTCCAAATAAGTTAAGTCCGAAACAGGCGAATAGAATTATCGTAAATATTTTTCTCATTTTATTTGTACTAGTTGTTGATGATAGTTCATATTCTGCCGAGACGGTCTCATTTTATAACTCACACCCAACTTAATGGAATGCAACCCAGTTGCCTTACTGGAGCTTGCTGATAGAAAAGCATCCAAGGCGCTAGGTTAAATCCTGCAGGTAAAAGCATACATCCAATTTGTGAGTAGGCTGTTTTTAAATCTCCTTATTTCAACTGCTGATCAATAAAGTCAAGGAAGCTGTCAAAGTACTCAAGCGCCTGCATGACTGTCTCCTCTTTAGTATCGTATGATTCTATCTGCATTCTGACTTGTCTACTTAGCCAAGTGAAAGCCCATTCGATTAAGTCCCCAACTGTGACTACGCCCTCAAATATATGAATTACAGATAATTAGAAACGGTATTCCTAAAGATTAACCGGGATACGTGCAGCTTATCCTAAACTTCATGTAGACTCTGCGGCCCTAAACAGGTTAACACTCACCGTCACCAGCTCCGAATCCGGRAATTTCCTGAACATNKTTGGNATCGGGAACCAATCCMGCCTCGGMMAGWATTTTATTGAAKACYTCCARTTCCACAATGTATTGATCAGAATATCCGTGTGTGGCATCATAGGCCGTTGCGGCGGTTCGGCCCAGATTTCTGGCTACCAGGTCAGGGGGAACGGTGTGCAACTCGATGATGAGTAGTCCAAATTTTTCAATAAACGGCCGCCAATTATTGAAGTGCTCCAGCAAGGATTCTTCAACCAGATTATTGCTAATCCTTTTTCCTTTAAACGCAAAGGCCCCGGTCGATTGACTGATCCGAGATGGGTCCAGGTGTGAGGGCTCCTTCCAAATTCGGTTATGATCCAGAAAGGTCCTTACATTCAATAGCTCATTCAACTCAATGCCATAACTGTCTTTTAATTCTTTCACAAGGAGATCAGGCCTTCCTATATCACCCCATACCACTTTGGCCCAGATGTCTGCTTGAATAAGATTGGCTTTTGATATTTTTAAGGCGGTCTGGTTGTAATCAGCACCGATAAGTATCAACGGATGTTCCTCCAGCATTTTACCCCGGAGGGTGTGTTGCTCAATCACGTTGAACAAATGTTGCAGGAAGGTCCCGTTCCCGCACCCCATATCGAGGATGCCTTTGGGCTGGTCCTCAATGGGCCTATTGAACAGGTCGATGATGATTTTATCCACGATYTTAAAATACGTGGTATGSGCACCWCCACTGCCCCAAACATTCATTTGCCGGTCCACATGGCCCTCCTGGCTTTCCGTTCCTGCTTCCTGTGCWGCCAGTGGATTGCCGAAKATCAGCTCATCCAATTTYCGAAGGGTTGGWATGTAGGAAACCGTTACKCCRTAKGCRCTTGCTCTTTTGGCATAGAAGAGTCCCTTTTCGGTAAACTTATAGGTTTCATGCTTGTGGCTGAACCATCCTAATTTGACAAAGATGTCAAGCAACCGCTGAAAGCTGTCCGGATCTTTGTGAAACTCTTCCGGCTTAAAACTGGCCTGCATGAAGTACTTGTGAAACATCCCGCTCATGCCCAGATGCACAGTGGTAGGCCCGACAATAATGCCCTCAATATGCCGGAGAATTTGCTGTTGAATGGCCTTGGTGGGGTCATCTTCAGACAAATCCAGACCATAGTTATTTTGGAATTTATCGAAGATCTTTTCAAGCGCTAGAAAAGGTTCTAACTCAAATTTTCTGGCATGAAACTTTTCGGAGAGCTTCAGCAAAGCCACTACATCTTTATAAAGCGGAAAATACCTGAACGCGGTTTCACTGGAATCGGTGATGCTATAGGTGATGTGGTCAGTTTGGTTGTCAATCTGTGGTACAAGCCATCCCTGCGAACAGAGGATTCTCAGCGCTACGTTCAGGTACCCCTCATTGGCATTGAAGCGTTCAGTCAGTTCCTGCAGCGAGATCTCTTTATGCTCCAGTAAATAATCGGTCACCCCTTTCTCCAACAGTGCATAAGCCGTGGGAGCCGTAACAATACCGTCCAGGTGGCGGAATAAAGCACTTCGCAACGCTGCTTGTTCTTGTTTGGAGATCATCGATTACTGAATGTGATGCTATTAATGGCTTGGCAGTATACAAGATAACAATTAATAATGCGTAGCATTCAGATCCATGCCGTCCAATTGTGTCAATTAACCGTTATATTTCATCAATGCGCTCTAGAGTATCTGTATGCACAGACTTTTCTCAAAGCCCGTCTTACAGTTCATTGATAAACCTGGCCATCGCGTTCTTCTCTTTTTGCTCAAGATCGATACAATCTTCCGCGGTTTGAGGGCGGCCGAATTGGTCCATCCACAGAGCAACCCGAGGGGGAAAGGCCCTTCCAGTTTCGTTGCTCCTGCTCGTTTCAATAATATTCACAGAGAAATCATGCGCCAAAATAAAATATCCAGTAAATGTTTCCATGATACTGTCCCTATCCAAGATTTTGTGGACGTGTTTCAAAACATAGACCTCACTCTCATGGATCTTTACGCCTTCTTGTTTGGAGACCAATTCAGAGTACGCTTCAAAAGAGATAGACTCATAGCTTTCAGGGTATTGGGCATAGTTTTTTATCCAGGCAGAGACTTCCTCTTGACACTTTTCGTATCGCTCCTTTTCTTCTGGTGTCAGCATATTACTGCAACCTATACAGGCCAGCAGCAATAAATAGCTTAGGATCTTCAGCTTCACAATTTTGATCATTAAGTGCCCTTGGTTTACTCAAAAATAACGTCGAAATCCACCAAGCAGTATTCAGTTTCAGATATTACAAGCAGTCATTTTGCTTGCTTCTAATTTACCACCTATTTTGAGTCGTAACTAATTAACTCGAATAAAGTTCAGGTTTCAAATTGACCGCGCTGAACGCAAAGGAGACGCAAGGAACGCTAGATTTTACCAATGGTGTATTTTTTGACTTTAGTCTCCGGCAGTTCTAGCCATAGTTATTGCTTCACCAAAGGCATAACCCGACTTATTCCTAAGAGGGCCAGAAATTTAAACTCACACATAGGTATCAATGAACCAACTTGAATATAGGAGCCTGAAGTATTAATCGAGCAATATCGTAGATATCTCCGAGAGTGTTCTGCCCACTTTATTCGAGCCACTTATTGAGCCTTCTCTTTGCGACTCCGGTTGAAAGGGTCTGTCCAGCTTTAGACTGCTCCAAACCCATTTCAATTTTTTGCAGTAGGACAATACTTTCAAGCACATCATCCAGGGAAAACTTGTCTGGCAAAGCATTAATGGATTGAATAATTTTCTCTTTAGTCAACATAATTCTGCTTTTTATCAAAGATACGGTTTATCCGAATATCATATCACCCATTTGCTTCTAGGTTAACAGCTTGATTTTGAACGGTGGTTTGATTCCTTTGTTCATGTCGAAAGTTAGAGTTTAGCGTTATTAATTAACGTGAGTTATTGTTGAGGAAAATGAATTACCAGATCGACGATTTTATATACAAACTGTCTTTGCCGGTAGGCCTGATCAGATGACACGGATGTTGCTGATAACCGCTGATTTTGAATGCGTTTATCCGCCTAAATCTGCTTAATCCGCGTCATTCGTGTTCCATTATCTTTATCCTATCTGATAATAAGATGAATCATGCGGATCCTTACCCCGAATACACGCTATTAAAGTTCTCTCATTACTAGGTAATGCCTAATTTTGCAGTGAAGTTTCAGATGGAGTAAAAAAGACCACTTTTTAGCGTGTTTTGGCCATCTGATTCCCCTTTTTGAAATAATTATTGTGAGCAGAAAACGTAAAGAATTGGGCCAGATGATGAATGTTCCTATAGTGGACATCAACTCCAAGGGTAAAGCAGTGGGCAAATCAGAAGATTTAGTATTGTTCGTGGACAATGCGGTACCAGGAGATGTGGCCGACATCCAAATCACTAAAAAGAAAAAGAACTACGCTCAGGGCCGGGTTATTAAAATCCAAAAGGAGTCTAAGGATAGAGTAGATGCTTTCTGTAAACACTTCGGCATTTGCGGAGGGTGCAAGTGGCAGGATCTGGATTACCAAGCGCAACTGAAATACAAAGAGGGATGGATCGTTCAAAATTTCAAAAAAATTGGGGGCATTGAAGTTCCAGACATTTTACCGATACTGGGTTCAGCGAATACCAAACACTATCGCAATAAGCTTGAGTTCACCTTTACCAATAAAAAGTGGCTCACCCAATCGCAAATGGAGCACTTAAAAGCTGACACCCTGCCCGAAGATCACGAGCAAAATGGCCTGGGCCTGCATTTGCCGGGCAAGTTTGACAAGGTGATGGATCTGGAAGAGTGCTTCCTACAAAGGGAGCCGTCGAATAAAATCCGATTGGCCATTCGCGATTTTGCGTTGGAACATGGACTGTCCTTTTTTGATATCCGTGAGCAAAGGGGACTGCTTAGAACCCTTATCATCCGAACAGCTTCCACAGGAGATTTGATGGTTTTACTCTCATTTTTCAAGAATGACACCAATAATATCAATGCCTTGTTGGAGCATCTTTCATCCGAGTTTCCAGAGATCACCTCGTTGATGTATGTGGTGAATTCCAAGAAAAACGATACGATCACCGACTTAAAAATCCGGCCTTATGTAGGAAAGGATCACATTATTGAAGAGATCGATGGACTCAAATTCAAAGTTGGACCCAAAACCTTCTTTCAGACCAATAGCGAGCAGGCAGCGGAGCTTTATAAAATTGTAGCCGATTTTGCCCAAATTAAAAAGAAGGAAGTGGTTTACGATCTCTACACCGGCAGCGGTACGATTGCCAATTACCTGGCAAAATCAGCTAAGAAGGTTGTAGGATTGGAGTATGTACCAGAGAGCATAGAGAACGCGAAAGAAAATGCCGCGTTGAACGGAATAGACAATACTACCTTCTATGCCGGTGACATGAAGGACCTGTTAACCGATGAGTTTGTGGAAGAAAATGGAACGCCTGATGTGATTGTCACAGATCCACCGCGCTCCGGAATGCATGCGGATGTGGTTAAGAAGATAGCAGAGATGCAGCCCAATAGGATTGTTTATGTGAGCTGTGATTCAGCTACCCAGGCAAGAGATGTTGCCCTATTGGATCAATACAAAGTGGCCAAAATGCAACCTGTTGACATGTTCCCACATACTTCTCATGTAGAAAACGTAGCCTTACTTGTAAAGATATAAGGTCAGCGCGAAGGTGGTGCCCAGGGCACAGAGGACGAGGATCGAATAGGTAAAGCCCAGGGTGAAGAATTTCAAAATCGTCACGCCATATTTCTGCTTGAACACGGCCCTCAATGACAGGACCAGGTAGACTGCGATTATCAGCGCAGCCAATGTCTCAAAAAGATCATCCAAGACTCCGAACACGCGCAACAATCCGTTGACCGCAAATACTAGAAAGGCGAAAGAGTGGAAGTGCAATGAGAAAATAATGGTCTCTACGTACAACGGCTTCAGTCTGAAGTAAAACAACTTGATCAACAGGGCAAAAAGCGGAAGTAGGATGAACATCATCTTGGGAATATTTTGGTACACGCTTTTGATAAATTGCTTCCCATCATCAGCCAGTAAGCTCAACATGTTGTCCATGGCCTTCACGGCAATTGTCCTTGTCACCGATCCACTATCAAGCTCCCACTCATCTGCTAGACCCTGTATGACACTGTCCCTATACAATGGATCCGTTGCCCGCTCCTTATTAAAGTTGGATATGTTGATATTCATATTCTGATTCCCYAAGGTATCCGTACCGAAGGTTAATTGAGACGTGTGTGTCGCGAGCGAAGAGTCCAGGGCCCCCATTTGAACCACCATTGAGTCCGAAACCTCATGTGCTATCCTAGCTTGATCATCAGATGAAGGTTTCGGATCGTCTACTCTAGGTATAACGAAATAGATCAGGCTAAAAACGATGTACATCCTAAGAGGAGGCATGAACTTGACTCTTCTTCCTACGTTGAATTCATTCGTAAGAAATCCTGGYTTGGTGAGGAAGGGTTTCATGCTKGACAAGAAGCGAGAGTCCAGGGTGAAATAATCGTCTAGAATATCTCTAAACAGTAATCTCAGGGAGACGTTCTTAGTGGTGTTCTCCTGTCCGCACGCGGCGCAATACTTACTCTCTCCGTCAAGCGATAGTTCGCAATTCGGACAACTGTCTAGTTTTCTGAGTGTTTTGGCCAAGTGTAATAAGGTAAAAAGGTACAGTCAAATATACTAAAGTCAAGCTTTCACCTGCGCAGTGATTTTCTGGCAATGTTTTGGTGTGGCCATATTGAAGCGTATGGTTTAGACTTATATTGCTATCTTGAATCTATGATCACCTAAAAAATGAAGACGACGCTTACCTTCCTTCTCCTAATTTCACACTTGATAACCTGGGCCCAGGTGAGCCTGGATCAGACTTTCCACGATTTTGGAGAGATCAACAGGGGACATATGCGTTTGGCTGAATTCAATTTAATCAACAACAGCAGCAAGAAAGTCCTCATTCTGAGAGCGGATCAAGATCCGGAGTTGGACATCCGATTCTCTTCCAAAGTGGTAGAACCCGGTGCTTATGCGACGATTAGAATCCAACTCAATCCCCGGTCGAAGGGGAAATTCAAAAAGACCACGAATCTCTGGATCAGCACTTCGAACGAGCCTTTTGAATTAGAGATGACGGGCGTAGTGAAGGAACTGGAAGTGTCCTTTCAACCGTGTCCGAGTTTTACGCATCCCAATAAGATCCAACCCATTCAGTTCAGCATGACCGCCTTTGTTACCGATATGAAGACCGGAGCAGTACTTGAAAAGGCATCCATAGAATTGATCAGAAATGGGGTAACCACTGGGGAACCACTGATCACCAATGCGCAGGGAAAGGTGAGCAAGGATATTCCCCTGGGATTGTACTATGTGATCACACAAAGGGAAGGATATGAAACGAGAGAAGCATCCATTTACCTGAACAGAAAAAGAAATGAGTTACGGGTCAAACTTTTACCGCTTAAAACACAAGAGATCAAGGTCGAACCTATTGTTGAAGAAAAACCGATAGTGACGGAAGCACCTGCACCAAAAGATCCGGACCCCATTGCTATTGTGGAATCCGACCCGGGTGATTTTTCACGTGAAAAATATGCCGCCAATAATATTGTATTTCTGATTGATGTTTCCGGCTCGATGCGAAAAGAAGGAAGATTGGACCTCCTGAAAGCATCCATGATCGAATTGGTGGGAATACTGAGAGATATTGACAAAGTATCCATCCTCACCTACACCTCCACTTCTAAATTGGTGTTAGAGTCCATGAGTGCTACAGAGGGCAACAAGGAGCTGATGATAAAAGTGATCCAGGGACTAGAAGCCAAAGGCAGTACTGTTGGAGGCCAGGCAGTAAATTCCGCATTTGAAGTGGTGAAAGCCCATTATATCGCCGATGGGAGCAATCAAGTAGTTATGGCCACAGATGGATTATTCAGGGACAATATGCAGGACATGCTGAAGATGGTCAAAAAAAACAAACGCGGTGGGCGCTATATTTCTGTAGTGGGAATCAAGAATGGCCCTAAAAGCAAGGAACAGATGATTGAAATATCAGCAGCGGGCTTGGGGTATTATATCAATATTGAGAGCTATACCGACGCACAGGAGAATCTTATTAATGGGATTAAGGAGGCGAGTAGGAAGTAGGGGGTGTGGGGTGTGGGTTGCAGGTTTAAAGTAAAAAGTAAAAAGGTTAAAGTAAAAAGTTGGGGTTGCGGGTTGCGGGTTGCGGGTTGCGGGTTGCAGGTTGCAGGTTACGTTAAGGTTCGGTCTCTGTGCACTCTCCCTTCGGCTGCGCTCAGGGTTCGATCTGGCAGATTCAATACTCGCCCTTCGACTGCGCTCAATGTTGTATCTAGCATTTTGAGTACTCGCACTTCGGCTYYKYYYWRKKTWYRWWMTWKSKYWSWKWTTYTGTKKWWWSTGWTSWRSYKMRTYKKWWKWYYWSWAWAAGAWCAGCTTTTACTGTATCAACAATTTCTTCCTGTACCGCTTATCACCGTTGATAGCCGTAACAATGTACATGGCTGAACGCATACCCTCTGTCGGCTTGACCACCAGTATGTATTCATCCTTGTGCAGTGTGATGGATTTAGAAAAATACTCGTTACCATTAATGTCAGTGATAATCACCTTGACTATATCGTCTTTGTTTCCAATAATGTCAATAAAGAACTCCTTATCGGTCGGACTTGGATAAACTAATAAGTGTTGTACTTCATCTTCCCAATAGTTCACTGAAACCATTTCAGGATAAGTGAATTTCCCCGAATAATCTGTTTGCTTCAGCCGATAGTARGAAAACCCAAGATAAGGATCATGATCAGAGCTGCTATAATAAAGGGTTTGATCGCTGGTTCCTGCACCGGAGAAATGACTTACATTTTCAAAATCTATTCCGTCMGCACTTTTTTGAACGGTGAAATAATCGTTATTGGTTTCGGATGCGGTGGCCCAACTTAAATCAACYTTATTACCATTTACCTCTGCTGTAAAGTAGATCAGTKCAATTGGCAATTGGTTTTCACTGCTACTTTTCGAACCAAAAGTGAAAGGACCATAATTGGCAACCACATTGGAAGTTAAATTTCCTTGGTCATCACACTCCATGGAAGACATTCCTTCATCSGTCCAGGCGCTGTCATTATAGCTTGCAATTACTAAAGCTGAGGTGTCACAATTGCCAATACCACTTGTGGCGCTATCTTCCCAATAAAGGGTAATCTGAAYATCATCATCATTGACCGCCTGGTCCAAGGTCCAATATTCAACGATGCTCGCATTGCTCAACGTAGTATCCGTATAGGTACTTGAATGCGGAGCAAAAATATACTGAGCAGTATATTCTGTCGTCGACAAGGAAGGCGCACTGATCCCTAAACGGGCCCAAACGGAACCATTTGCATCTCCTAGCGGGAAAGTAAAAGCATCGTTGCCGATCTTCCGTATCTTACCACTTACATAGCTGTCCTCATTGCCAGAACTAGCCGTTGCACCATCCGGAAGAATAACCAAGTTGTCGGTAAAGTTGTCCGTTTTGATAATGCCGTCGATCAAGGTAAGGGCATTGGTGATGTTAATATCCGAATTAGCAGCGAGCAATAGCATTCCGCCTCCYTTATTGATAGTTATGTTGTAAAATGTTTCACCATTTACATTGTTAATCGTTTGATCAGCGCCGCCGTCTAAAAGCAATGTCGCTACACCTTCTACAAACGGGTTGGAATGGGAGCTGGTATTGGTCCAATTTCCTGCAATATTGATATTGAAACCATTGCAGTTTAATTGTACAGAATCCTTAATATATAAATTGCCGTTTATCACCGTATTATTCTGTAGCGCGATACTGTTATTTCCTGCAATAGTCAAGTTATAATAACCATCAGCAGGGTTCGGTGCATCTTGTGCTTCAAAAACCCTAAATTCAACGGTATTCCCATCAGCTTCAGCGTAAAGCGTGCATGACATGGTTGTGGAATTTTTATATACAAGTGTTGAGTTGGTAACTTGAATCCAATCAGCTGTACCTGTGATGGGACAGGATATCATGACTTCTCCTTTATTGGTCAGGGATCCGGTATTAATAAAAAATTCTGTGGCGCCTGAAAAGGTTAGGTCCGCAGATACCAATATGGTTTTACTGCCAATGAGCATAACTTTAGCAGAGGTAGTGATGGTTCCATCACCATCCATGCTTTTATCGGTACCGTTCATCATAATATCCTGGTCAGTGGTTATTATTCCGTCTACATATAGATTCCCTTTACATATTATCTTATAGGCTGCTCCGCCATCCGTTAAAGTAGCGCCGCTGTCAACCGTCAAGTCTGTAATTGTAATGTTACTGGTGATCGTAACGGTATGTTCTGCGTCAATAATAACATTATCAATACTGTTCGGAGCAATTCCCCCCACCCAGGTTGAACCAACATCCCAATTGCCTGATTTGGCTGATATTTTTGTCACACCGTAGAGGAGGCAGGGAATAAAGAGCAGCATTAGGATGCACAGTAGGACTTTAATCGGCTGCCCATCTTTGTATGGGCTGAATACCAGCGTCATGAGACTTTCTTGTTGCGGTGTCTTATTTGTAAATTGTTCGGCAAGCTCTCTCAAATATTGGTAGAAGTTATCGAATTCATCTGCAAAAAATCTGATTGTTACGCTTAATTTGGGGGTAGTTATCTTCATAATTTCTATGTTTTTGGGGTTGGCTGTTACCTCGCAAAGACCAACAATRTGCCAYATATNNTRCAANNCTTCTATMTWYCTRTATAYCARYYWWTTRARKCATYYATATGGGTATCCGTTTTCCCAAATYGGGAAGCAACGTATCGTTTTGGGAAAGATGTTAATCTACGGCCTAGTTGAAAGCGGATTGGGTAGTAAAGTAGCAGCTGCGCACCAAGGCAGTATTCCAAATACAGTGACCTAATTTGTATTGTGAGCCAGCAGTTTCCCTATATGCYYAACTGTGTCGAATCGATTATCAAGCTCTCCGCTTTTCAAGAGGGAAGGTTCTTGAACGAGGCAAGCTAGAGAGAATGCTGCATTAACATTATTCTTCTTGCTTCTTATACGAACCCTCCGGCAGCACTAAGGGTTCTCGGTACGCTCCCTTCGGCTCCGCTCAGGGTTCGATCAGGAATTGGCTTTAGTTTAAGATGGCGTTGCAAATTGTACCTTTTTATATTTAATGTCAAATCCCGCCTGTTCATCGGAATTCTACAGCATCTGAATTTCCGGTTTAACCGCGCTCCGTCGTGCTCCGTCGCTGAAGCTTTGGCGCAAGAGACCAAAAGCTATGGAGCGTGGCGACAAAGGTGCGCAAGGGTTTCGCAAGGAACGCAAAAAATGATCACTCAACTTTTACCTTGGCGCTCTTGGCGAAACCCTTGCGACCTTTGTGCCTCCGCTAAAGCTTCGAGCCGCCGCCAAAGGCTATGGCCGACGGTGGCAGCGACACGCGGAGCGGTTAGATCATATGTCTTACTGAAAACCAATCTGTTCTGCCAAATCAAAACGTGCTCTATATCCTGACATATTGCAACGTTATTGTAAACTAAAGCCGATTGCTACTGATTGCAACTGATTTCCATGATTACGCTCTACTCACTGTAGTACTGAAACGCTGCTTGTACATTCGTACAATTTAGAAATTCGCAGATCGTCTGGAGAATATGTTGGCCTTATCTCGAATTCAGGTTATCTTTATCTTCTAAAGATAAAATATATGGTTGAGCAAACAGCAATTACACTTCCCCCGTTTCCAAGAGGATTTCATCTGATAACTGACGAAATCCTCTATCAAATAGAAAGCCTTCCTGCAGTAGGTATCATGCATGTGTTTATCAAACATACTTCGGCAGGACTCACCATCAATGAAAATGCGGATCCCTCGGTGCGCCACGATTTCAACCAGAGCTTCGATGTGCTGGTCAGGGAAAATGAACCCTGGTATACCCACACCATGGAAGGAAGCGATGATATGCCGGCCCATATTAAAGCTACCTTAACAGGTTCTTCCGTGAGTGTTCCAATTACTGGCCATCGCCTGAACCTCGGTACGTGGCAGGGTATTTATCTGTGTGAGTTTCGGAATAGAGGAGGGAGCAGGAAGATTGTGGTGACGGTTAGTTCTTAGAAGGGTTGTGGATTGCATGCTAGCATCACAAAAGATGAACAGTATTATGAATTGCTTCAAGGCCATGGCCTTCTCATTCCAGCCCAGTCCAGATTCCTGCATCAGATTGAGCACATAAACGGGTTTGATAACCCCAAACATCAAGTTGTTACGTGATATACCTCACGGTAAAACACCACACCCGTCTGCCTGACAGCCAAACCTGTGTATTGAAAATGCATAGCTGTCCGCCTGAGTCTTAATCCGGCTTGATTTTACCGACTATAGCATGGTACTAACTTCCAGATTATAGCTACATTAGGACAATAAAGGTTAAAATCCTCTATGTTGGCAAACATTAAAATGAAGAAGACATTTTGGGTAACAACAATCTCGCTTGGTCTAATGCTGACAGCCTGGACTTTGCGCACTGACACCCGTTATATTCAATATTGCTTGATATGAGGAATGTAATCCGCATTTTGGTTTTTATAGGTATTTTCACTCAGCAAGTGAATGGGCAATCTCAATGGTTCAAGAATGATCACATCATCGTTGAATTTACAGGCTCCAATCTGGAAAAATTGGATTCTATAGAGGATAAGCTGATCAAAAAGAGCATAGAAATAGCTGGTAGCAATGCTCCTTTTTATGATGGCAAAGCATTCCACGAGAATTCCTCTTATTCTCACTGGTTGGTTCCTTTGAGAAATCAGGAAATTCTAATCTACTCACCTTCAGCACATTGTAGAGCAAGTAAATACGAGATAAGTATCCACTGGGATAATTCATTTACAAAAATTGGAATAATTGGCTTTTCCAGATTATACGAATATGAAGCGGAGACCGAAGTTATTCATACGGCGGAAGGAGTGGCAGAAACCAAAAACACAGTGACCAAACCCTTGTTTCGCGTCCCTCTATGTTGTTACGACAGTTTGCTAAGTGTCGAAGATTTAATTCAGATAAAAAAGCAAATAGTTATTGGCATTCGATCGCAGGTCAGTTCTAAAAAAGGCCCAAGCATGGAAGGTAGTAAAATAACACTTCGTGAATTACTCTTCAAGGACAATGCATATATTGAGCAGGCTCCCTTGATTCTAATCACTG
>JAESRW010000203.1 GCA_016764395.1 Flavobacteriales bacterium | reverse complement strand
ACAGTCTTTCAGGCTGGATCGGATATTGGTATCGGGCCGGCAAAGCTGCGTGATATTGTGGCCCACCTTCAGCAGACGTATTGTGTATCCATTGGGGTTGAGTATATATACATACGTGACCCAGAGGCGATTGCCTGGCTTCGGGACCGCATAGAACCGGTTCGAAACACGCCCAATTTCGATAAGAAAAAGAAGATACACATACTTGAAAAATTAAACTCGGCAGTAGGTTTTGAACAGTTCCTTCATACCAAGTTTGTAGGCCAGAAGAGATTTTCTCTTGAGGGGCTGGAGAATTTTATTCCTGCTTTAGATGCGGTTTTGGATACCGGCGGTAATTTGGGTATAGAGGAGTTTGTCATAGGCATGGCACATCGGGGAAGGCTCAATGTGTTGGCCAATATTTTTGATAAATCATATGAAGAGATCTTCTCGGAATTCGAAGGCAATCCATATGATGAGTTGAATTTCGCTGGCGATGTAAAGTATCACCTGGGGATGTCGAATAATGTTGTGACGTCTTCTGGAAATTCGGTGCATTTGACGCTTTCCGCAAACCCGTCTCACCTGGAGGCAGTTGATCCTGTTGTGGAGGGAATGGCACGCGCTAAAATCGATAATAAATTTGAAGGTGATTACGGTAAAGTAATGCCCATATTGATTCATGGAGATGCTTCCATAGCTGGACAAGGTGTAGTGTACGAAGTCATCCAAATGTCACAACTGGACGGTTACAAAACTGGGGGGACCATGCACATTGTGTTGAACAACCAGATTGGTTTCACTACGAATTACCTGGATGCCCGCTCAAGTACCTACTGTACGGATGTTGCAAAAACGACCCTCTCTCCGGTGTTTCATGTCAACGGAGACGATGTGGAAGCAATCGTGTTCGCAGTTCAAATGGCCATGGAGTTCAGGCAACAATTTAAACGCGATGTTTTTATAGATATATTGGGCTACCGCAAGCATGGACACAACGAAGGCGATGAACCCAAATTTACGCAGCCTCTACTTTACAAAGCGATTGCCAAGCACCCCAATCCCCGTGATATCTACCGTGCGCAGCTCATTGAGGAGGGAACCATCGATGACGGGGTGGTGAAGAAAATGGACCTGGACTTTAAAAGTAGGCTGCAGAAGATGTTGGATATAGTTAAAGCCAAAAAGGACAAGGTACAAGTGGTTGACCGCGWGTTGAGRGGTGCCTGGGMGGGTAAGAGGACRGCTACTATGGARGATTTTGAAGCTTCTCCAAAAACAGCAGTAACCAGGAAAGTGCTGGACARGGTAGGGCAGAAGCTKTTTTATRTTCCAGAGGATATTCASGTGTTTAGAAAGGTGAGTAAGCTTTTTGGTGAACGMATYAAAATGCTCAAGGAWGGAMRAGCCGATTGGGCCATTGGTGAGCTGTTGGCCTACGGAACRCTTGTTGATGAGGGATATAGGGTGCGTGTATCYGGACARGATGTAGAAMGRGGCACYTTTTCTCAYAGRCATGCSGTRGTWAAACATGAGGATTCTGACMARGAGTATACACCYCTGGCTAATATWTCTGAAAAGCAGGCWCCTTTTGATATMTAYAATTCGCTGCTRTCYGAGTACGGMGTMYTRGGATTTGAATATGGATATGCCRGTTCTTCTCCTCAMAGATTGGTTGTCTGGGAAGCRCAATTTGGAGATTTTGGTAATGAGACACAGGTCATTCTGGATCAATTCTTAAGTGCAGCAGAAGACAAATGGATGCGGCAGAATGGCTTGGTAATGTTGTTGCCCCACGGTTATGAGGGCCAGGGTGCGGAGCATTCAAGTGCGCGCCTTGAACGGTATTTACAGCTCTGCTCAGAGTTGAATATGCAAGTGGTTAATTGCACCACACCTGCCAATTTCTTTCATGCTTTGCGGAGACAGATACACCGGGATTTTAGCAAACCCCTCATCGTGTTAACGCCAAAGAGTTTGTTGCGTCATCCTGCATGTATTTCACCGCTGGATGCTTTCACCAAGGGTGGATTTAAAGAAGTGATTGACGATGAGGAGATGCGTGCAAGTGAGGTAAAAAAAGTAATATTCTGCAGTGGAAAAATCTATTATGAGATACTTGAACAGCGCAAAATAAAGAAATTGACCGATGTTGCCATCGTGCGAATTGAACAGTTATATCCGCTCGCCAACAGGCAGCTGAAAAATATTGTTGCAAAATATAAAGCTGCTGAGCGTTTCATATGGTTACAAGAGGAGCCGATAAATATGGGTGCATGGCCAAACCTGCAAATCAGGTTTGAAGCGGCGCACCTGGAAGTGGTTGCACGGCCTGAAAGTGCTGCACCTGCTACAGGCTCTCCGAAGATACATCAGATCGAGCAGCTGGAATTATACGAGCAAGTATTGGAGATAAGCTACCATAAGGAGAAGGAGCTAAGGGGTTTATTGAAGCATTTTGCTAAATAGTTAAAATTGAAGCCGATCAAATTATAAGCGTTAAGCGGTTACGAAGCCCGTATCGGTAATCGGTTTTCGTTGTTCGTGGGGTTGTGTGCCAGTTTGCGAAAAACATGACAGCAATTGTACAAATTGAGCATGAGTTGGACCACATTTAAGAAGAACTATGGTGCTGCGTAACAAAAGATATGCTTACAAGCAACCCAATCACGATCTAGGCATCGTCACGAAAAAATGTTGCCGACCCATGACACTGTTATGCTCACATTACTTTAGCACCCATACGATTACCGTTCACCGAAAAACGACCCGGGTTTCGTCACCGAATACCGAGGGACGTATAATATATCATCTAAAAATCTCTAAAAAATGATCCTAGAAATGAAATTGCCCAGTCCGGGCGAGTCGATAACTGAAGTAGAGATTGCGCAATGGATGGTTGCGGATGGGGAGTACGTGGAACAAGATCAGATAATTTGCGAGATTGATTCTGAGAAAGCTACATTGGAGCTTGGTGCAGAAGAATCTGGTAAAATTGAGATCATTGCCCAGGAAGGGGACACGGTGGCTGTTGGAAGTGTGGTTTGCAAGATAGATACCAGTGCAAAAGGAGCAGCCAAGGCTCCTAAAAAAGAAGAAGCGCCTGCTGCACCGGAGGTTAAAAAAGAAAACGAAACACCAAAAGCTGTAGCGGCAGCGGCTCCGTCTCCAGCTACGGAAGAAACCTACGCAAAAGGGCACCCATCGCCTGCTGCTAAAAAAATGATGGATGAGGCAGGGGTCGCTTCAGTCACGGGAACTGGCCCCGGTGGGAGGGTGACCAAATCAGATGTTCTTGAGGCCCTGTCCGGTGGTAAAGTGGGAACAAGGGATATCGACCGTAAAAAGATGTCGATGTTGCGCAGAAAATTGGCGCAACGCCTCGTATCGGTGAAAAATGAAACAGCCATGCTTACCACGTTCAACGAGGTGGACATGAGTGGTATTATGGAGCTACGGTCGAGAACCAAAGATAAATTTCTCGAAAAACACGGTGTGAAGCTGGGCTTTATGTCATTTTTCACCAAAGCCGTTACCGCTGCTCTTGAAGAGTTTCCGGCCGTCAATGCTATGATTGATGGTGAAGAAATGCTCTTCCACTCGTATTGCGACGTAGCCATTGCGGTCAGTTCTCCAAAGGGCCTGATGGTACCGGTGCTGCGCAATGCGGAAATTATGAGTTTTGCTGAGATAGAGGCAGGAATTGGAGCCTTGGCAAAAAAGGCCCGAGACGGAAAGCTCAGCATGGAAGAAATGACTGGAGGGACTTTCACCATTACCAACGGTGGTGTATTTGGCTCAATGCTGTCTACCCCTATTTTAAATCCTCCGCAAAGTGCAATTCTTGGAATGCACAATATTGTCCAGCGGCCCGTGGCCATCGATGGAAAGGTTGTGATAAAACCCATCATGTACCTTGCGCTCTCCTATGACCACAGGGTCATTGATGGAAGAGAGTCAGTGGGATTCTTGGTCAAAGTGAAGGAGTATGTCGAGAACCCGCTGTTGCTGCTCACCAAAGGAAGTGATCTGGGTGACCGGTTGCTGGATATTTAGTAATCGGTACACTAGGCTCCGACTTGGCGATTTTGATGATCAGTATGGTGCATACAATGCACATCCCTATTGCCAGGGCAACCATAATGCGATATTTTAAATTGGATAATAACAGCATACTGCTCCCACTTATCGCGCCTCTTTTTTCTTTTCTGTGTAACGCATCCTTCTCTATTCTCAGTTTTCTTTAAGCCGCTCTTCTCTGGTTATCTCATATTGTTTTAGCAGATCACGATGCACCACGTTGCTTTATAATTAACTGATTGATTTATGATAACGTGAATCCAAGGTAAAAATAAATCTAGTGATACGTGAATCCCATGTGCACGACGAATTATTACTGGCCCAACTTCTGCCGACCTCGCTCCTCTGCCCGCTTATCGCCGTAGCTTTTTTCAAGCTACATAGGATTGGCGATGTTGATAGCGGATGCTCAAGATGCAGAGTACGCGATGTCGACAGGTGGGTTGCAGTTTCACTATTAAACTCCAAGTACATTCAATTCAAGTACTTATCCTCAAGGCCCAATACTGGTTCAATCCCATTCTATTGCCTGGGATGAACCGGTATGAAGCTGATTAATCCAATCCTATTATCCTTTGTTCTTGAACCTGGCCGTTGAAAGTAAGTTTCACAAAGTATACTCCTGGTGAGAATCCTACATCCGCGGTGCTCAAGCGATAGGTGAAATCACCGGCTGACTTGCTGCCTTGATACAACGTCTTTATCTTTTGGCCAAATACATTGTATAGATCCATGGTCACCTCTCCTCTTTCCGCAAGTGAATAAGCTATGGTTGTAAACTGAGTAAATGGATTTGGATACACAGTGAACAGTGAGCTGGTTCGCAAATAGTCCGCTATGCCTGTTATAACAGTGGTGTCCACAAAGATCAGCCCTGCTCCAACAGTTGTATCAACATGGAAGTTGAGATCTGGGAATATCGTATCCCCGCTCGCTACCGTAATGTCAATTGTGTATGTCGAATCCATGTCTAATCCTGGAATACTCACAAACAATTGATATTGGCCCTCCTCCACATTATCGAACTCATAGTAGCCTGAATCATCTGTGGTGGTAAATCCTTTAACCATGCCCCCTGGGAACTCCTCAAGAGAAATGTCAACTCCCGGGAACGGAACACCTACAAAACCAGTTTTRCCAGGACCGCCTTTTTGAATYCKACCACTRATAAARCCRAAGGCAATATTYGTTGGRAAGTCAATGAGTCCAACATCTATGTTGGCAATTGAATCACTGCAATTAGCGGTAACAACTGTTCCCTGCTGCCAATGATTCGTACTGTCATGAAAAGTGGCGACAACATTTGAGTATATTGACGTATCTGCTTCAGCAAGGAGCAGGTAATCATCTGGAACAACGCCCGTGAACGTATAGCCGCCCAAATTGTCGATGGTGGTGGTCGCAGCCACGGTCATCATAGTTGGATTCGTGTTGTAAGTGAGCAGCGCAACGAGTCCAGCTGTAACTGGAATTCCGTTAATGCTCACGGTACCGGAAATGACCGCATCCACATTATTGGCGATGATCGTGGTACTCGCCGCAACTGAACAGTTATTAGCGTCTGTAATAGTAGCCGTATACGTTCCAGCTAGTAGGCCAATAGCTGTTGGAGTAGTTTGGTTCGATGGATCATCCCACAAGAACATGTATACACCTGTACCTCCGGAGGCAGTAGCCGCAGCAGATCCATCGGCATTTGCACATGTTGCATCCGTGCCTACGACCGTTGCCAGCAATGCAGATGGTTCAGTAATCGTGGCGGTAGCAGAAGCGGTACATCCGCTGGCATCTGTTACGGTAGCGGTATGCGCACCGGCAGCTAGTGCAGAAGGCGAATCAATGATGTCTCCAGAGGGTGACCAACTGTAATTATAAGGTGCTGTTCCTCCTGTAGCCACAACAACGGCGGACCCGTCAGCGGCTCCGTTACAACTTACGTTGGTGCTTGCAGAGATAGCAGCGGTTAAAGCAGCGGGCTCAATAATGGTTACAGAATCAGAAGCACTACAACCATTGGCATCCGTTACTGAAACAGTATGTGTACCTGCTGCTAAAGCAGAAGCCGAATCATTGATGCTTCCAGAGGGTGACCAAAGGTAGGTATAAGGTGTTGTACCCCCTGAAGTAACAGCAATAGCAGATCCATCCACCGCTCCGTTACAGCTGATGTTCGAAATTCCGGAAATACTAGCTATTAACGCAACAGGTTCTGTAATCATGGCAGAATCTGAAACGGTACATCCATTGGCATCGGTTACGGAAACAGTATGTGTACCTGCTGCTAAAGCAGAAACCGTATCATTGATACTCCCAGACGGTGTCCAACTGTAGTTGTAAGGTGCCGTTCCGCCAGTTGCAGCAGCGACCGCCGAACCGTCACCGGCTCCGTTACAGCTGATGCCAGTGATCGTAGAAACATTAGCCGTAAGTGCAGCGGGCTCAATAAGTATAGCAGAATCCGAAGCTGTACAACCGTTGGCGTCTGTTACCGTGGCCGTATGTACACCGGCGCCCAAAGCAAAAGCTGTATCATTGATGCTTCCTGATGGCGACCAAGAGTAATTGTAAGGTGCTGCACCGCCTACTGCAAAAACAATGGCGATTCCGTCGCTTGCTCCGTTGCAAGAAATGTTGGTGCTTCCTGCAATGAAAGCAGAAAGTGCACCGGGTTGCGTAAGGGTTACAGCAACAGAAGCCGTACATCCGTTTGCATCAGTGACCGTTGCAGTGTGTACTCCCGCTGCAAGTGCCACAGCAGTAGCAGTTACGTCTCCTGACGGAGACCAGGAATAGGTATAAGGTGGGAGTCCACCGGTAGCTGCGACAGCAGCCGAGCCATCATTCGATCCATTACAACTCAAATTTGTACTGGACGTGATGGCAGCTGCTAGAAGTATTGGCTCGGTGATGGTAACACTTGCCGAAGCGGTACATCCAATGGAATCAGTAATAATTACACCATAGGTTCCGGCGCATAATGCGGAAACGGAAGCTGTTGTCTGCGAGCCTGTTAAGCTGTCCCACTGATAGGTATAGGGAACTGTACCACCTGATGCGACTATTGTTGCAGTACCGTCACAAGCGCCATTACAAGTTGCGTTGCTACTTGATGCAGATGCGACTATGAGCGTAGGATCCGTTATGGTGACACTGGCTGAGGCGGTACATCCATTGACATCCGTAATAATCACACTATAAGTTCCGGCACATAATGCGGAAATTGAGGCTGTAATCTGAGAACCCGTTAAGCTATCCCATTGGTAGTTGTAAGGGGCTATCCCACCGGATGTGACTACCGTTGCAGTACCGTCACAAGCGCCGTTACAAGTTGCGTTGCTACTTGATGCCGATGCGACTATGAGCGTTGGTTCCGTTATGGTGACACTGGCAGAGTTGGTACATCCGCTGGCATCTGTAATAACTACACTAAAGGTTCCTGCACATAAACCAGTAGCTGTTGCAGTTGTTTGGAGCGAAGGATCGTCCCATAGATAGGTATAGGGTACGGTTCCGCCGGATGCGATTACACTAGCCGTACCATCGCAAGCTCCATTACAGGTTGCATTGGTGCTGGAGGCAGATATCCCCAATAGAGGCGGTTCAGAAATCGTAGCACCCGTTGACGCGGTACATCCGTTGGCATCGGTAATAATCACACTATAGGTTCCCGCACACAATCCAATTGCGGTGGCTGTTGTTTGAGAACCGGACAGGCTGTCCCAAGCGTAGGTGTAAGGAGCTAAACCTCCGGAAGCTACTGCTGAGGCGACACCGTCACAGGCCCCATTGCAGGTTGCATTGATGCTTGATGCAGATGCCGCTAAAAGTGGCGGTTCAGTAATTGTAATGCTGGCCGAGCCGATACACCCCAGAGAATCCGTAATTGTTGCGGTATAGGTTCCTGCACATAATCCTGCAGCTGTAGCACTTACTTGACCCAAAGAATCATCCCATAGATAAGCATATGGTGGGGTGCCTCCCGTAGCACTAGCGGTAGCATTACCATCACATGAACCGCCGCAGCTCGCATTGGTGCTGGAAGAGATCGACGCAGAAGGGCCGCTATTAATTCCGACAGATAAGGTGAGGGAATCCGATAACGATAGATTATCCGTTACCAGCAAAGTGACACTATAAAGACCAGGAGATGCATATACATGAGACGGGCTTTGCGAGGTTGAAGTAGCACTGTCGCCGAAATCCCAGGAATAGGTATAGGGAGCAATGCCTCCAGTAGTGGCGTCGGTGAAGGCGGTGTTATCACCCAAGCAAGTACCGTTGAAACTGAAGTTGGCAGTAGGTTGAGCCAGCATTACACCGATACCAAACAAGAATGCAGTAACTAAAGTAAGCGCTTTCTTCACTGCGGGCCTAATCGAATAATGCAGGTTAAAGTCTTTGACGGAGGTTTCCATGGTTTGTTGGTTTTAAGTCTGTGTTAATTGCTAAAGACAGAAAAGGGGATCACACTTGATTATGATACCATCTTTTCGGTTTTTCAGTATTTTCTACGCGGACAGTGTCTTTCGGGTTCCCATTATTAACCTGTAATTAACAGGCGGTAGCTTTTGCTTAATAGATGACGAAAAAAGTGAGGGATTTGGTTGGGTTCTAATGGCGAAATAAATCACAATTCTTCCATTTTACTCAAAAAATGCTCTTTTTTTCTTCTGGAGACCGGAATTTTGGCATCATCTGCCATGATCAGGCTGCCTCCCTCACCTTTAATATACTTGTTTACGCAATTGAGGTTGATGATATGAGACTGGTGCACTCTATAAAAATGAAAGCCTTCCAGGAGCTCTTCATATTCGCCAATAGATTTAGAAACCATGACGCTATCATTTACTAAATGGAAAGTGGTATAGGGGCCATCGGACTCGCAGCGAATTATTTCAGTCAACGAAACGAACAATAAACCATCGCGGGTTGGGAGGCCAATCTTTTTGGACTGTGCCTGGGCATTGTTGAAATTGTGCGCGAGCGCTGCAAATTGATCACTGGAAGAGTGTTCTGGAGGGAGCTTCTTTACCTTATCAATGGCTGCTATTAACTCGGATATATCAATGGGCTTTAGTAAATAGTCTAACGCACAAAATTTAAATGCTTGTAGGGCATATTGGTCATAAGCAGTTGTAAAAACAACTTCAAATTCAACGCTGGTGGTTTTTTCCAATACATCAAAACCATTACCATCAGGCATTTCAACATCTAAAAAGACAAGATCTGGTTGGTGTTTTAGAATGGTCTCTATCCCCGTTAAACCAGAGTAAGCGGTTGCGATGACTTCTACACCAGGGCAATATTTTTTAAGCAGCTCAAGCAGATTATCCCTGTTGTTGGGCTCATCTTCAACAACTATGGCGCGTATTTCCTTCATGGACGGTGTTCTGGGTAGGTTTGACAAAGATATTAGATTAAGTGCACCTCTAATAATTGTACGCTATTGGTATTGCAATTTTCACTGAGGTCCCCGCAGGATTTTTATCGTCATCGTAAAGATCAGTAATAGTCACAGTCATATCCATACCTTTTAGCTTGTTCAATATTTCCAAACGTTCTTTGGTCAGGTCCATTCCGGTAGATTTGTGGAATCTGTTAAGCGTCTTGTTCAATTGTGCGGCTTTCTCCCGGCCCACACCATTGTCTTTTATGGTACAGTGTAAAGTGCTGTTTTCCAGGTTGAGCAATATATCGATTTTCCCTTTGGTGCTTTTGTGCATAAGCCCGTGTTTAATCGCATTTTCAACATACGGTTGCATGAGCATGGGGGAAATTTTCATATTGCCAACGTCGATACCTCCCTCAAGGGTGATTTTGTAGTCAAATTTATTTCTGAAGCGCATATTTTCCAGCTCCAAGTACAGTTCAAGCGCGTGGATTTCATCTTTGATGAGTATTTCAGGCTTTCTAGAATACGCTAAAATCATCCGCATGAGTCGGGAGAATTTGGTGAGATATACGTTGGCAGCCTCGTCATCCTTCTTGTTTATCAGCCCCTGAATGGAATTCAAGCAATTGAAAACGAAATGCGGGTTGAGTTGGGATCTCAAGGCTTCCAGTTTTAAGTCAGCGATTTTTTGATTCAGTGTTGTTTTTCTTTTTTCTTCCTGTTTGATTTTATTTACCCGGTAGTTATAAATAGATAATACACTCAGCACAAAAAACAATATTGCTGAAATTCTGAACCACCAGGTTTCCCAGAAAGGTGGCGATATGATCATGTGTATCGATCTTCCTGCTTCATTCCAGACACCATCACTATTGGTTCCTTTCACTCTAAACGTATATTCACCGGGGTCCAAATTGGTATAAGTGGCGAACTTACGAGTGCCTACATAATTCCAATCCCTGTCAAATCCGATCATCTGGTAGGCAAGTTCGTTTTTGCTGGGTATTCCATAATGCAACGCCGCAAATTCGAAGGAGAATACATAATCCTTATAGGAGAGCAGCACCGTATCGGCATAATTGATTGGGTTTCTTAATCTTGAATCCTTTGAAGTTCCAGGTGTTATTTCCTCGTTGAATAACTTGAAACTGTTGATGCCAATTTTGGGTGGTGTGATATTATCGCGTATGCTATCTGGATGAAATACCGAAAAACCAGAGATTCCACCAAAGTACATCTCTCCGTTGCTCGATTTGTAAAATGCGTCGGCGGTAAATTCGTTGCTTTGGAGGCCATCACTTACATCATAGTTTCGAAATGATTCATCCTTGGGATTGAACTTGGAAATCCCCATATTGGTGCTCATCCAGAGATTGCCCTTGTCATCTGTGAGAATACCATATACCACATCATTGGGCAAGCCATCTTTCTTGTTCTTCTGATACGCGGTAGAGTTCGAGGCTCTCCAGCTCACACAATTTCCGGAAACCGGGTCAAATTTAGTTAAACCGCCTCCGAGTGTTCCGATCCATAAAAAGCCGTCATCACCTTCGGTAATACATCTAACGCGATTGTCAACAAGAGATGTATTGTCCATCGGGTCGTGCAAGTATCGTTTAAAGCTGCCTGTTTCGCTAACAAATCTGTTAAATCCCGCCTTGGCCGTTCCAATCCATACCGTGCCATCTTTTGTTTGACAAATGCTTGATATATTAAGGCCAGAAATGGTTGACGCATCACCTTTTTCACATTTGTAGACCGTAAAGTGTTCCGTTTTTGAATTGATAACCCCTAAACCTGCTTCTGTTCCCATCCAAATATTTCCTTCCCGGTCTTCAAACAAGGTCTTGACCCTATTGCCTCCCAGGCAGTTCTTACATTCAATGCTGTATTCTTTGTGCAAGGTGAAGTAGCCAGGTTTTTTATGATATTGTATGAGGCCCTTGTCATCTGCACCTATCCAGATTCTGCCCTGTTGGTCCTGGAGCAAGGCCCTTAGATTGTTGTTTTGTAAGGCATTTGGATTGTTTGGGTCCGCTGTAAAATGCGTGAAACGGCCCGTTTTTCGGTCGAGCATTTCGAGCCCTCTTTCCGAAGTGCCTATCCAAACCAATCCTTCCGTATCTTCTAGAATAGCACGGATGTTATTGCTTGATAGGCTGAAGGGGTCATTGGGGTTGTGACTGTATGATTTGAATTTGTTGGAAAGCGGGTCATACTTATTGATGCCTTCCCTAGTGCCAAACCACAGGACCCCAAAAATGTCTTCGTAAATTGCATAAACCGTATTATCTGAAAGGCTGTGGGGTTCTTTGGAATTGTGAAGGTACCGGTAAAAATTACCCGTATTCCTGTCGAATTTATTGAGTCCTTCTGCCTGGGTGCCAATCCACACGTTGCCCTTTGAATCCTCAAATATGGAGCTAATTCTATTTTGCGATAAGCTGAAGGGATCGTTGGGGTTATGGGAGTAATGCTGGAAATTCAATGTGAACTCTTTCTGATCACTTTGGGAAAGATCAGCAGTGTTAAGTCCCGCGCTATACGTCCCGATCCAAAGCTTTTCTTGCCGATCCAGATACATGGTGATGATATCGTTTCCGGATATCCCTGCAGGGCTGTTTTCTTGATAAGTATAATGTGTAAATTTTTCTGAGACCCTGTCAAATTTATTCAACCCACCTCCCTGTGTGCCGATCCAAAGATTACCATGTTGATCTTCAATGATCGCTCTTATGGCGCCTTTGGATATGCTGGAAGCGTCGTTCGGATTGTTGGTATAATGGACGACTTCACCGGTAACCGGGTCAAATCTATTGAGTGCTTGATGGGATCCTACCCAAACAATGCCTTTTCTGTCTTGATAGATAGAGAAAATAAATGAGCCTCTGAACCCTTCTCCTTTGCTTCCTTTTGTTCGTTGAGCGCCTTTGCGACTCGTATATAAGTTAATCTGTCCTGTTTTTTGGTCCAATACATTTAAACCGCCTCCATAGGTGCCTATCCACAGTAAACCGGATTTGTCTTCATACATGGACACAATTCCATTATTGGAAAGACTGTTAGAATCGCCTGGTTGATTTCGCAGGATGTCAAATTGGTAGCCGTCAAATCGGTTCAGCCCGTCTTCCGTTCCGAACCACATGTACCCGCTTTGATCTTGCGTTATGCAGAAAATAATACTTTGTGAGAGCCCCTGATTAATGGAAATGTTTTCAAAAGGGATTTGATCGATTTGAGCAGAAGATTCAAGGTACATGTTGGGAACAACGCCCAATACGGTTAGCAGTAACTGGCGTACCACTATTGCATATTTTTTTCGAAGACTCATTGTGTACAACAAATCAAAGATTCAAGTCGTCTCTTAAAGGGACGACGACATTTTTGCGAACTTCCAAATTGATTGCGTAAGGCGTTAGAGTGTACCTTAAGGAGCGAAAAAGTTACATCTAGGAAGGATGATAGGAAGGATGAAAAGCGCATTTGACTATAAGAGGCCGTAATCTTGGCTAATGTACGCCATTGGCTAACAGTAACAATAAAGGCGCAAATTAAATCCAGATTTAGAAGGGGGAATTGGAAGACCTTCTCTGTGATCAATGGTCCTTACATCAACGGTGAAGCCGTTTTTCTCTTCGATTCGCCTGGATTGATAAAGATGAGGGAGAATTCAAGGCCACCTTTTTTAGAAGTAGCAACATCGAAATCCGAAATATTGATGTCGTAACTCACGCCCAGGGCAAAATTCTTATAATCAAAT
This sequence comes from Flavobacteriales bacterium, assembly GCA_016764395.1. GTDB lineage: Bacteria > Bacteroidota > Bacteroidia > NORP154 > NORP154. The sequence goes on along the minus strand of JAESRW010000203.1, from coordinate 3,682 downwards.
CGAGCATTAACAATGAATGCATCAGAAACACGGTACCAGCCACCAAGATACACTGCGGTCTCCTCAATTTCCCCGGTATAGCGGGCAGGTTGCTTCAATCGGTATTTTACCAATCCTCCTACATTAAATTCCGACTGTGGCCCTTGCTTCAGGAACAGCAGTTGAGGCATTACTGATACGAGCTCATCCACCACAAAAATCTCTGCTCCACCATGAAATGCCAATTTAGAGTTTAACTTCTCTCCTGAATCAAGGAAAGACAAGCTGGGCCTATTCACATGATACACTGCTAAACCAGCATGCGCCTGAATGTTTCCCATATACCTCCAAAAGATACCCGTAGAAAAATCGCCATAACTAAAATTCTCCAGAGGTATAGTGCTCTCCAAGGCTCCGTTATTAGTGTATCCACCGGAAGCGCTCGGATCAAATTCACTATCCCAACGCCTCGTATTTCCGTCTCCGCCAATTGCCCATTGTGCAAATCCAGCCTGAATTCCAATGGATACGTTGTTTTCTCTATCCAGTGATTTGTTCGCCGCAAGCGACAGGCCAATTTGGTTGGTCCCTACATCCAGATCTCCTGCTATATCTCGCACATAATGAATTCCCCCGGCCAGTGATCCATCCGTGATAATATCCTCCATAAATGGCATATCAAAAGAGAGCGATCGCGTTTTGAAAGGACTGTCGAAAGCAGTCCATTGATCCTTGATATTGGCTGCCACCCTGAATTTACCGTTAAACGCTCCTGTTGCCCCCGGATTGAGTGTAAGGGGCGAAGAAGAGAACTGAGAAAAGTGAATGTCCTGAGCAGAGACTCGGGGAACTCCAAACCCACATAACAAAATGGCAATAACCCCCAGATATATTTTCGAATTTCTCATATGGCTACGGTATTGTGCTAAATTATACAATATGTTTGAATTATTCCCCATCCTTTACAACAGTGAACGTTTCTTCTTCCGGGTTTGAAGTGCAGGTTTGATGTAGATTATTGAGATTTCAAACCCCCCTTTACCAGATGTGACGGTCTTGTAGCCAGAGATGTTGAAATCATAGCTAACACCAACAGAAAAATTCATATAATCCATTTTGATCATGGCAATGGCCGCGTCACCGACTCTAAAAAAGCCACCTAGGTATACCGATGTTTCAGGATCTCCATCTGCAAAGTTGGATCCTTCACGCAACATGTATTTGAATAACAGTCCTGTACTTGTTTCAAGCTGTGCCCCATTCTTTAAAAGCAGTGCTTGAGGCAAAATATAAAAGGGCTGATCTTTAATTCTAATATCGGCTCCACCATGCATGGCCATTTGCATGAATTGCTTGCCATTGTCTAATAAGAACTTTTGTTTGGCCTGATTTAGATGGAACAACGCTGTCCCAAAATGGAGCTTCAATTTATCAGAATTGTACCTCCATAATAAACCGGCTGAGAAATCTCCAAAAGTAAAGTTCTCCACAGCTCCTGATTCTCCAGATGATAAATTGGAATTGTAGCCAGCATCAGCGACGTACTGGTTGTCCCATTGTTGAAGCTCCGAATTTCCTAAAACGCCCCTTTGGCCAAAACCACTCGCCAAGCCAAGAGAGAAGTTGTTCTTTTCGTCAATATTCTTATTGGCGGCAATAGACAAGCTTGCCAAAGTAGTAGAAAAATCGAGATCACCGGATTTATCACTGTAGAAATTCACCCCAAAAGCCAATGAACCATCGGTAATCAAATCTTTCATAATGGGCATGTCAAAGGAACCAGCAAAAGTGCTGAAGTCTCCAACATTTTTCCATTGTTCTCTCACATTTCCTACCACCCTAAATTCACCGTTGAAGGCTCCCGTTGCACCCGGGTTTAGTGTTGAAGGCGAATAGGAAAACTGCGAGAAATGAACATCCTGCGCAAAAACATTTCCAGCTAAACTAACACCGAATGCCAGTACGGCTACCTGCATGCTTCTTTTTACCATGTTCTCTATTTTACCAATGTGATATTGCCTTTCTTCATCTCAATCACTTCACCATCTAAATAGGCCCCATTCAGATAATACACGAATACCTGAGGAGTCAGTTCTTTGCCCTTATAGGTTCCATCCCATCCTTCATCCAGCGCCATCGTGCCTTTGCCAGAGTCATATACCTGCTCGCCCCATCTATCGTAAATTAATATTTGCACCCAATCAAGGGCGATACCTCTAACGAACATAATGTCGTTTTCAGAGTCACCATTCGGTGAGAAGATATTGGGAATCCAAACATCGTTACTTCCACATATTTTAACAACCACTGAGTCGGGACAACTTTTCCCAGTAAGGCCCAGGGTTTCATAAACAAACACATATGGCCCAGCCAACCCTTCCAAAAGGACTTCTCCGGTTGTGCCGTCTAAGTTGTTGGCCGCATTAATATCTGGTGAACTCCATGTACCACCAGCTGGGCTTGGGTTAGACAAGAAAAAAGAACTTGCTCCAGTACATACTGTGGTATCTGCCCCTGCTTCCGCTCCTGTAACTTCCAATAATAGGGTATCTGCACACTGTCCAGATGCGGAAGTATAGACAAGCTCATATCCGGAACCCCAGGGAATTGCAATGTGATCGATAAATCCATTTGGCTGCAGGTTTCCTGGGAATATCACCGGGTCCGGTGATGACCATGTACCACCTGGAGGAGTCGCGGAACCGGTCGCAGCAAAACCTACTATATCCGTGTTTTTACAGAGGTCAAGGTCCGGACCCGCATCGAGTAATGCTTCTACTGTAACGGGTAAGCTGGTATTATCTGAACCACAGCTATTGGTTACGGTGAGTGTATACACACTGTTTATTCCCGCGGGAGGCGTGAAAGTGATCACTTGGGTTGTAGAACCAGGGCTGGTATCCCAGGAGTACGTGTCCGCCGGATCGGAAGACAGCGTTAAGGACTCCCCACCGCATAGATTAGCGGACCCTCCTGTAATTGTAATGTTTGCAACCGGCAAACTTTCAATGTTCACAGTATGTGAAACAGTTGCTGAACATGCACCATCCCCAACAATCACATTATAAGTAGTGGTAACTGTTGGTGAAACGCTAATGGCAGCTGAAGTCTCCGTAGTACTCCATAAATACGTGGTTCCTCCACTCGCGGTCAACGTGGTTGGGTTGCCTTCACAGATGGTATCGTTTCCAGCAATACTCGCTGTGACCGGGGCATCCATAGTTACGATAACAGAGTCATAAGGACCCCGACAAGACCCATTGGATTGCGTGACATAATAGATGTTTACGCCAATTGAAGGGGGGATGGTCAATAAGTTACCTGTATCAAGTGGTATGGTTAAGCCTGCATCCAGCCACCATTCTGTACCACTTCCTCCGGTTACGTTGAGTGTAACATTCACAACGGCACCGAAGCAGATGGCAGTGTCATTTCCAGCAAATGGCGCAGGTGGTGTGGAATTAATCACAATATCCACTTGTGTGGAAGCGCCCACACAACCATTACTGGTTCCAGCTACCCAGTAGGCCGTATCTGATGTTGCCCCACTGGTGAATGGGCTGCCCGTTCCAATAGAGTCATTCAAAAGGATGTCCGAATACCATTTGATAACACCTGTTCCGGTTGCGGTTAGGTCGCTAATTGGGTCACCAACACAAAAGGCTGGGGGAGAAGCTGCAACCGGCGCAGTTGGTGCAGAAAA
>JAESRW010000140.1 GCA_016764395.1 Flavobacteriales bacterium | reverse complement strand
AATCCAGAGCGACTTAAGTTGGAACTGACAGAGAGTATGCTGGTAGAGAATGTTGAGGGTATTATCGAGATAATGTTAACGCTGAAAACCAAGGGCGTGCGCTTTTCGCTGGATGATTTTGGTACAGGCTATTCCTCGTTGTCATACCTGAGCCGCCTGCCGCTAGAACAATTGAAGATTGATCTAAGTTTTGTGCGCGACATGCTTACTGACAAGAATGCTGCTGCAATTGCCAAAGCTATTGTGGGGTTAGGAGAGAGTCTCGACATTGAGGTGATTGCAGAAGGTATTGAAACGGAGTCACAACAAGAATTCCTGGCCTGTTTAGGTTGTCATCGCTATCAAGGCTATCTATTCAGCCGACCGATACCCGTGGAAGAATTTGAAGAGTTTGCGATGAAAGCGTGACCTGCACCTCATGGAGAATGGCTTAGGATGGAGAAACAAGGCAATAAGTTATGAGCCTGTACTATATGATATGCTCTATATATATACCATATGGGCTATTTGGAGCCGTTTATATGAATCAATCTAAAGTTGCTGATACCTCCAAAGTGGTGGTCGTGGTCGTTGGTTTGTTGACGTGCCTATAGGCGATGAAATTCCTACCGTAGCTGTAAAACAGGCGGATATTGTTTCGGGGTTTGAATACAAAATTATAAAGACACTTTCTGATCAACTTTCATTGAGTCAAAAAGAGATAGCATAGTATATTGATGTGTCATCCTCTACGGTTTCTCGTCGCCGTGAAGAGGGGCTTTGGCATGAAACAGAAAGCGACAAGCTGTATCGGTTACAGCGGATTGCTGCTGCTAGAGCTTTCTTTGGTGAAAAAGAAGGCCGCGAGTGCTTGGATTAAATCTGAGGTGCGTGGCTTAGGATATAAAAAGCCCATTGAAATGGTTAGAACAACTGCTGGTTACGATATGGTCGTTGATCTGCTGGGTCGGTTGAGTGATGGGGTCGTTACTTAGCGATGTTTGTCTACCGCGTTTCTCAATCAAGTGAAATAGAAACTGCTTTTAGTGGCGTAGGCTCAAAGCATTTCGGTGGTAGATGGAACAGTAAAGGTGCAGCCTGTATTTATATGGTCGAAACGTTATCTCTAGCAATTCTGCAATTCTTGAAGTCTTAGTTCATACAAATAATGGTAAGGCCTCAGAACAGTATTCAGGTTTTGTGGGTGAGCTGAAGGATGACGATTTCTATTATATTGAAGAGGGTATGTTGCCAGAACAATGGGATAGTCTTGTCGATTTTTCAGAAACAGCCCCTATTGGTGATACCTGGCTGAAAGAATCTAGCGCTACATTGGAGTACAACGTTATTATTAATCTCTTTCACGAAGATTTTGTACGTTTTTTGGAATCTGTTGTTCTTATTTCCCATGCTTTTGACCCACGGTTAGTGTCAGAAGAATCTTAGACTTTTTTATTCATTTGTTCATTGAAAGGAAATAGGTTTTTACTCGAAACTAACTTTTCGTCGCACATCTTGTATTTAACATAATCTATATTATGCGCATACTGAGAACATAACTAATTGATATATATAGACATTAAATACTACCATGGTTGTAGTTTTTACAAAACCCTTTAAAAGCCGCCTCCGGCGATTTTAAAGGCAGGCAACCTTTATCTATCCAGTAATTCAGCCATTCTTTATGGACTGCGCTAACATTTGTGTTGGCAGGTAAATATTTTTTGGCTTGTTTTAGTGTTTCTGGCTCATCTTCAAAAAGAGGAAATTCCTTGTTTTTGTCCCACCAGGTCAGGACTCATTAACTTCTACATAAAACTTAATGAGCTATTATTGTTACGTTCTTATTTCAATATGCTGATCGATATTATGAGTTATCCAGCCAACCTGATTCATAGCCTGAATGGTTTCATTATAAACCGGTTGATCGGCTGTCTTAGCACGAATAGTTAATAGTAAGGTTGCCCGCTGTGGTTGATCGGGCGTTTCTAGCTCAGCTCGTCGTGTCACCTTCATTTTTAGTCGCCAGATTTCTATCGCTTTTCCCCGAGGAAACATTGCGTAATATGCTTTCACTGGCGACCATTTAAAACCATTTTCTATTTGATGTTTTTCGTACAGTTGTTTCATGTCTTTGGGAGCCACCGGAACAGCACTATCAAACTTATATTTCTTGCTACCGTCAGCATCTTCTATCAGTACATAACTCCCCATGCCCACATCGACATTTGTCCGGCAGTATTCAGATTTGAAGCTGGCATCAGTAATCGGTGAATACGCCACTGTCATTAGTATCTCCCCCTGAAACTTACCCTCTAACGTCCGCAGACAATCAGCTATTGGAAATGGCCAGCGCTCAAACTCATGCCCACCATGTCGAAGGTCTGTTTCAAACATTAGGGTGATCGTGTTCGGGTCGCAGTACAGTGCATCGATGACATCGGTGGGCCGCCCAAACCCATAATCATTGATAGTCTCGGTAGTTACTTTGTCTGACGCTATAAGCGCGGAGTGAATGAGTAGAGCTTTAATACGCTCTGGAGTACTAGGAGAATCGGCTGTATCCAAATAACTCCACAAAACAGCAGCCTGAGCACTGACCAGCGGTGTAGCAAAACTTGTCCCCAGCGTTTCACACAGTGAGTTATTCGGGCCAATAGACAATACCCCCGTCTGCGCGTACGTTCCATTTTCCGAGCAGTTGCCGCCATAATGGGTAACTTCTGGCTTGGGAATGAAGCAGGGCCCAGGTCCACCTCTAGAGAAGGGGGAAGGCTCACCGGTTTTGGAAAGCGAATTGGCGTTATGAGAATTTGCCAGCGCTCCCACAGTTAATGAGCGAATCGAGTCTCCGGGCGATGACACTCTATCAACACCCTGCGTATCATTGACCTTTGGCCACTTCTGCATAAAGCTATGGTTACCGGAAGCAACTACAAACAAACATTGATAGGTATCGTGCATTTCATCCAAAAAACAGGCGAAATCTGAGAATTCAAAACGCGATGTAGGCGTACTTCCACCCAATGAAAGATTCCAAACATGAACTTCAGGATGCTTGGGAATGACATCTTCGAGTATTGCGATCAACACATCTTCCTGCAAGGCACTGTCTTTTTCGAATACGGTTACATCTACAATTTTAGCTTGTGCATCAGGAAATCTATCATCATTGTGATTCAGACTATGCGCCCCTGCGATCAGCCCCGCCACCATTGTTCCATGCACATTGTCTTGTAGCTCTCTATCAACGTACTCCTCTTTATCGATTACCCAAGGCGAGAGTAATACGCTATTCGGACAAACTCCGGAATCTATGACACCAACAATAGGATATTCAATTTCTGGATCAGGTGGCGGTAACAACATTTCGTCCACCATGCCTATCCGAGAAGATTGCAGTTCAAAATCACCCGGACGATAGCTCGGCATCGGTTCAAGCGACTGCAAACCGATAAATGATTCTAACGCTTTTTTTACTTCTGAGCTCACACTAGGCGCCTTAAAAAATGAACATCGCGCCCCATAGTTTACTCCCTCTAGCTCGACACCCAACGAATGGGCATACTCAATCAACGCACTATTGATGCGTTGATTGGTATCTGACTGGTGATGATCGAAGGTATGAATTTTTAGTGATATGTCATGCTTTGCTAAACTGTCCAGATCATATAGTCGATTATCCTGGACTCGATACGGTTCGATTTTTTCTATAGCTGAAATATTGGCAATGGGTTTTTTTGCCTGCGTAGTATTAATTTTTTGGGATAGTCGAGATATGCCTACCAACGTTGCACTGACCAGTATTTCTCCAAAATCAAGCGTCCCGATAATTGGGCAAGTAGATCGTGTGAGTAATCCGGTTGGCCGATGAGATTTAGCTAAGGCCTCTTCTTTCAGTGTTACCTTAATTACCGCAGGGATATTTGGCCATCGCTGAAAGTAATCCTGAAAATAATCATGTACCTCCGCCAACTGTAGACACAACGATTGCCTTGTTTCTTTGTCAACCGGCCCAAATAGTTTTGCTGGGCCAGGGCGAACGATAACAGGAGGACGATGATCGGTCGCCCGAATCTCAACAACTTGTATGGGGAAGTCTTTCTTGGCCATCTTCTATGCCTGCAATGGGCTATTAAGAATCTTGGATATTTTCCCTGTCGAAATCGTAAATAACTCACTCAAGACACGAGTGGTGAAAAGCCGGCTGTCTGCTTGTTTCAACTGACGGATCTTACTTTCTGCTGTTTCGTGGGATTGAATAATTTTGTAATGCTGGATTTGAGCAATCTTTACCAGCAGTTTATTTTCATCAAGATTAGACTCACCATTGAGAACCGCTAATCGAATAAGTGCCTCACACGCTTGCCGTATCAATGCCCCGCTCATACCTTCGGTTGCGGAGGTAAGGTTTTTTAAATTCTTAGGGGAAAAACCCTTCAAATACTGTTTCAACAATTTTTCGCGACTCTCGTATGAAGGCATCTGAATATTTAGCCGGTATGCAAAACGACGCCATACCGCAGGATCAAGCAAATTCTCATGATTAGTCGCAGCCAGTACAACTGTATCCGAAGGTAGGTTATCAATGTTTTGTAGCAATCCAACAACAACCCGCTTTAATTCCCCCACTTCATGTTGATCATCCCTTGCTTTAGCTAAAGCATCAAATTCGTCTAAGAATAAAACACAAGGTCGATTTGCTGCATGGTCAAACAAATTTCTAATATTCTTTGCAGTAGAGCCCAGCAAAGAAGACATAAGTGAATCACAACGTGTTGTCAAAAGCGGTAATTTCAATCTTGCTGCGATATGTTGAGCCAAATACGATTTACCACAACCAGGGGGACCATAGATAAGCATGGAGGGGCTGATCCCAACCCCAGCATCCGATAGTAAATGCGCATTTTCTACAAATGATATAAATTCTTCCACAGGCCTTTCAACAATCTTATCAAGCTGAATATCAATATCCTTTATATCCGGAAATGATTCATCCGCTAGGGAAAATCGACTGTCGCGGTCTACGGGGATGGTTGATGAATTTAGTGCCGAAGCAGGAGAAATGCCTTTTCGAGTATTGGTTTGTTTGATGATGTTGATTACTTTCTGAGCGGCCTTAGTATCCCCATCATTGCGTAGCTTATCAGCGAGGACTTTAGTATATGACGCTACCTTCTCTGTGTTAGCTAAAGCACCATTTTCAATGATCTTTAACATCGTAGGCAAGTATTCCATGAGGAGTATCCAAGTCAATATATATGAACATATTCGTATAATAATGAACAATATATAAATATTGTGAATATTTCAATCACTATAATCTTGTTTTATTCATTATAACCGTTATTATAGACTCACAAAATTATGCAAGAAGAGGAGCATATCAATGACAAAGATCATTGGAAAAAATGATGGCCCCGGCGGCAGGAACGAGCACTATGATATAGGATGTCGTAAAAATATCCCTCGTAGGAATGTTGTCGCTGAAATTAAGCGTGGAGAACATCCTGGAGCGCATATTGTGACAATCAATGACAGAGAATACGCTAGGGATAACCCTGATAGCTCACAAAGTGACAATGTGAACAGGTAAATATCCATCCCCTGAAACCTATTTACCTAGTGAGAATTAAAGTGACGCTTGCTCGATAAGCTCTTAATGCTGCAAATTAACTTACCCTTACTGCGGGCATTTGGGTGGTTGAGCAAATCGTGCCTGATGAGCTTCAAAAGCTGGAAGAAGTATTGCAATAAAATGCAGTGGTTTATGTTTTTAATGATGGCACCGGCTTTGTAACGCTGAATAACGTAAGAATGGGTAACGGCATGCAAAAAATGGTCAAAATTTAACAAGAGCATGTTGCATCAGCCACTTCAGTTATGGGCACCCCTATATTGTTGAACAGGAATAGGGACTTTGGCGGTTTTCTATATTTCTGACCAATTTAACATAATCACTATTATTCACAATAACATATTGATATACAAAGGTATTTATATACTTATAGTATCCTTTTTGGTCAAAATGTCCAGCCGTCTTTTCCCAAAACTATAGGGAATTAAAAGCTGGCACTTATCGTAGCTACCCGGTCACTACCCCTATAAGGGTATAGGGTTTCAGACACAAAAAAAGGTTTTTATCCGTTTGACCCATTCGATTCATAAAAGCCCAGTCTAGAAACTTTCACATCCACATCTCAATGTAAGGGTTACTATTACCCTGCAACATCTGAGCATCAAGATAACGCCTCTTCTCTTCGTCAGTTGGCGGATCACGGAAATTCCATTCCATGATGAGTTGATACATGCCTTGATCCGGCAACTGATATTTCCAGATCATGTACAGCAAGGAACGGGCAATCTCCCCTTTCACCGAATCCCTTGGTTCTACAACAGCATCAGCGCCAGTTGTTCGCTCAAAATCGCATGGAGGGTCTTCATCAGTGAACCTTGGATCATTCCCTGGAATAACCGCAAAAGGCTTATTGCTTCTGGAACTGTTGTATCGACCTTCTGCTGGCCATAAGTTGTGAAGGTCGGAACTAGCCTTTCTGTAAGCGTCTTTGGGGCAACTATTTCGATTTGGGCATCCATTGGCTGCTGCTATCCAGCCAGCAGGATAAACGTGTTCTACGGTGATTTTGTGGCCCTGTGGGAACTGCCTTCCACAGTAAAGCCCCTCATAGGCTTTATTATAGAGTTGAGGCCAGAAGACATTATCTCGAACACTCTGATAAGCCGAATCATCTGCCAATGACAGGAACGGGAAAACAAGCGCAATGAGAACTAAATACTTGGTGATCATTTCAAATGCCTCCTTGCCAGTGTTTGAGATAGAGCATATAAAGCTCAGATGTGTACCAACTTTGTCCATATCAGTACAAGTGGTTCAAGCCTATTGGCTGACCGTCTTGGCGTCAAGGATCAAAAACTCATCTATGGTTCTGACTTTCGGCCTGGTTCGACTATCAGCATCGTTACTGGCGGGACTGATGAACGGAAGGTTATATCTTCAATTTGGTGGCTTTATCTACAACAAACAAATCAGGGATTGAAGCCTCACAGAAACTATTTCAGCGTCAATACTAATCACGCCAAGCTACCGAAGAAACCTGAGTACCGAACATCTCGCTGTATTATCCCTGCTACAGCCTTTGTGGAAAGCCAGGGCATGACACGCCCGCGCTAAAGGTAACCTTGCAGGGCGTTGGGCGAGCACAGCATTCATGCGTCTTTCCCATTGCTCAGTCGATCGAGCATCGACAAGGCTTTTTTTTGCAAATCCAGGCAGTCATTGGCTATCTCCAGCTTTCGGTTCAAGCGACTATTTTCTTTTTCAAGCTGATCGATACGTCGTTGTTCCAGTGTGCGGGAAGCCGCTGGACCGGGGGCGCTTTTACTCAATCCGGCCACGCCATTTTCCGCAAACTATCGTCGCCATTCAGAGAGTTGGCTGCTGTAAAGCTTTTCTCGACGTAGCAGTGCGCCAAGTTCACCGTGCTTGCAGGCATCGGCTTTGGCGATAATGCGTAACTTGTACTCGATCTTGAACTGACGGCGAGTGCGTTTCTCCAGTGCCGGTTCCGGTATAACCTGAGTATTTGGCATGTTGTGTGTCCAGTACCTGTGGCCCTGAAATCTATGTTATCCCAAACAGAGAGTGTATGGGATCAGGTTGACACACAGGGCGTCAGGCTACTTAATTCTGTAAATAAGCACATAACCTATTGATTTTTATAGGGTGGGCATTATGATCAATGGGCAAGGGATTGAGTGATAAAAACATAAAGGACACAGCTTTTGTCGAAGCTTCCAAAAACCTAATCATCTCCATCTCCCTGATTTTTATATAAAACTGCCTCACGCGGTTCTCAAGTCGCCCGAAATAGGATGCGGAAGAGATATAAGGCGCTAAGCTTCAGAATTAATTGTTAGATTTAAGGAGAATTTGTGCCAACTCATTGGATAAATGAAGAAGAATGGTGTCGAAGTAAGTCACGAACCATTGATGATGCAACTTTATGTGATCTTTTAAGGGTTATTGAATATGAAGCTGAAAGAACAGCCGCATTAGATGAGCTAGGAATACAAGATTCAGCATCATCTAATGACGCATTGTGTATCTATGTACTAGACGCTTTGGGTGTGCCAGCAGAAAATACAGAACAATATTTCAAAGGCGAGCATGAAAGGTTTTCCAAAAAATGTTTATTTTCTAGAGAGTGGTTTGAAGAGTTATTTTATTCTGAATATCCGCTAAAAAATCTTTGAATATATTGTAGAGCGTCAGAAAATAGACGAAGTTTGCAGGTTGATCCTCTGCCATATAATCCAGTTTTTCAATAAGCTCCTTTTTGATTACTTTTGCTGAAGCGTCATCTGACCAGATAGAATCGAACCAGCTCGATAGTTGCTGTGTGGTCTCGTGGTCAGTTATGCCCGTATTCATTTGAAGGGCATCTGACCTTACCTCTCCCAAACCTGTGGGGGTAAATGTGGCACTGCCATGAACGGCAAAATCTGGATGTTCTGAGTTATCAAGATGAAAGATATTTTGGCTAGCTTGTTGCAGGTTGATACCTGCCTTTACTTCAACTTTACCACTCAGCCATTTGGCGCATTCTTTCGCTATTCGCTTTTGATCAAGCTGGTTGGTTAGCCTTAATTCATTGTCTGCCCCAATTAAAGCTTGAAGGTTTTGATGCCGCCAATCGCTCAACAACAAACGAACATTGGATAGCTTTGACAGCTCTTTCTTAAGCGAGAGATAGCCATAGATAGTGAATAGGCTGGAAAGGACAGATAGTTTTGAGCCTTCAAACACATGGCTTTTAAGCTCTTTACCTACATGACCGCTATTTTTATTATCTAGTAACACTTGTTACGCCCCTATTCCCTCTGGCCTTGTTTGCTCTGCTCGATCCATTGCTCTATGTCAGTTCGTTTGAAGCGCCAGCTACCACCAACCTTAAATCCGGGTAACTTACCATCGGCAGCAAGCCTGTAAGCTGTTTTCTCAGCCAATTTCAAATATTGAGCGACCTCTTTCAGGGTCAAAATTTCATCAGTCATCGCTTTACCCACCAAAATACCAGTGAGAGACTATGGGAAAATCGGGGAGTCGGCAATCAAAAAAGGTTCTTTAGCATCAGCCCGCTATCTGATAATTTGTAGAAGGATTTACAACAGGGATGATAACCCACCAATGAACAGAGCAAGCAGCATACCCCTAATCAAACCAAGTGATGCTAAATCGTGGTCTTGGTGAAAGAGTGCAGTATATAAACAACAGCACCATATTTAGCGACATACACTGTGCGGTAAGCTGGTAGGCCATTTTCGATTAGTTCAATAGCTCCCACGCCCACAGAGTCACTAATGTGCTTAAACTTTGAGAACGGGGCTTTACCTTGGCACACTGCGTTGAGATCTAATGCAAACCGCTTTTGAATGTGGTCAGGTAGCGCCTTAAATTCTTTCAAGGATTGCTTGTTTATAAACCGGATTTTTTTCTTTTACGCACTCGCTACCTGTTCAGCCAGTGGGCTGCTCACGCTTGATATATAGATATTAAATATTACCGCAGTTGTAGTTTTTACAAAAACCTTTAAAAGCCGCCTCCGGCGATTTTAAAGGCAGGCAACCTTTATCTATCCAGTAATTCAGCCATTCTTTATGGACTGCGCCAACATTTGTGTTGGCAGGTAAATATTTTTTGGCTTGTTTTAGTGTTTCTGGCTCATCTTCAAAAAGAGGAAATTCCTTGTTTTTGTCCCACCAGGTATCGCGGTTGGTGAATATAACCGAGTCCATATCTATATCAAAAGTAAGGGTGTAATCCGGTAAGTGGTTAGATGCAGCAATTTCTTTGATTGCTCGGCGAAATTCTCGTTCGCTACTGGTTGAGCCAGACTTTTTATGAAGCGTAGATAAATATATTTTCCAACTCGGCTGTCTACCACAGTGCTTTCGAGCAACTTCATACATGCGTCTTTCAATAGGTTTGCGTAGTCGAAAATAATCTCGATGCAGTGTTAGCACTTCTTTCGCTTCTATAGCGTTAAATACCCAATCTGAAATTTTAAGCTCAACCCACTGAATTCGGCCATCCAACCCATTTTTTCTGCGAATAGAGCCTGATTCTATCAGGCCAAAATTTTCATATTGCTCTTCGTCGCCCGTAATTATATTGGTTGAAATTCGTGTGCCTGCCAGCCGATCTATCGCTTCGCACATAGCTTTATAATCTTTACCGGCTGTGCCTCTGTTTGAGAATTTTAAAAATTCGTGAGCATTGATACGGACTTTTTGAGTGACCGCCTCCCCTGCATTTAATTTCGAGATTAGCTGAGAGATAGCATAAATAAGAATATCTTTGTCATAAATCGTAGCCAAGCCTTTAACAGAGGGCGTTATTTCTAGCCAGTTTTTCCCCTGCTGGTAGCGTCTAATAGACAACACCGGTCTTTTCGATAATGAGTAGAACGGGTGTTCCATTTCGGCATGAAAATCTTTGATGACAGCATCTGCAACGTCACAAATAAACAAGTCCCCTGTCGGGTGCTTATTTGGTATGAGCCCTTTCTTTTTACTCTCTTTCATTTCATCCATTAAATGATTCTCGATAGCATTAAAGTTTCGGGTTTTCACCCACGGTTTCGGGGTTTCGCCCACATATTCGGGGTTTTACACACAAATGTCAAATATTCGGGGTTTTACACACATATTCGGGGTTTTACACACACGGCTAGGTACTCTACCGTTATCTTAGTAGGCTCTTAGTTGATTGCTGTTATGCTATCCTAATATTGATCTAAGCGACTCTGTCAACTTGCGAGGCCTCTAAGGTGCAAAGCAGGAGAAGCGAGCTTAAAACGAAGCACAGTCTTTTCGGGGTTTTACACACACGGCTAGGTACTCTACCGTAATCTTAGTAGGCTCTTAGTTGATTGCTGTTATGCTATCCTAATATTGATCTAAGCGGCTCTGTCAACTTGCGCGGCCTCCAAGGTGCGAAGCAGGAGAAGCGAGCTTAAAACGAAGCACAGTCTTTTCGGGGTTTTACACACACTGTTCGGGGTTTTACACACGCATAATCGGGGTTTTACACACAAATGAATCGGGGTTTTACACACGTATATTCGGGGTTTTACACACAGATGTTCGGGGTTTTACACACAGGAACCTAGAGTTTTAGATTTATTTTCAATAGGTTACGGTGTATTTTCTACTCTTAACACTCTTTTAACACAACTTAACCCTTTTATTTAACTCATGTATATAACACACATACTAAAATCAATATTTTTCTGTGGATAAGTAAAGCCGAGAACATAACACCTACCCTACGCCATCCCTGGCTTCGCCCTGCCCTATCGGACAGCCTAACGTGCATCCATGCACGAACTAATGCCTCGGCAAAGTAAAGCCGAGAAAATTATTTATTCAACTCGCTATGCTCGCTAAACAAGTAATCAGGAAAAACTTTTTTTCTTGCCTTACTCCAAAGTAAGGAATACAGTATGTAGTAAGAAATAGAGGATTTACTGATGGCCGTAGCAACAATTACAAGCAAAGGACAAATAACGATACCCAGGGAGGTTAGGATTTTACTTGGCCTAGAGTCTGGCGATAAAGTTGATTTTTCATTCGATAGCAAAGGTAAAGTTACCTTTATTCCGCTAACAAAAAAATTATCTTCTTTAAAAGGTCTTGTTCCTAAACCAAAAGAGCCTGTTTCTCTTGAATCAATGAAAGCTACTGTTAAAACGCGAGGAGCTAGAGATTGAAAGGGTTAGATACTAATGTTTTGGTTCGTTATTTGGTGCAAGACGACCCGAAACARGCAAAGTTGGCCGTAAGCTTTATTGAAACTTTTTGTACAGTTGATGAGCCCTGTTTTATTGGCCAGATTGTTTTGTRTGAGCTGGCGTGGGTKCTGGAAAGTAATTACAACCAAGACARSGGGCAAATAGCCACAATTATTGAAGAATTATTRCTTGTTGGTGAGCTRGAAGTMATRAATTCAGATGTGGTACGAMAAGCCTTAAACGATTACAAAAAATCAAAYGCTGATTTCCCYGACCAYTTGTTAGCAAGGGTAAATCAAGCAGMAAAATGTGATTTTACGGTRACTTTTGACAAAAAAGCAGCAAATCARCCCATGTTTAAAATGCTTAATACAGCAAYGCTATGATTAAAGGGCGCKWMGCGCCCTACCCTATTAYYTYTCGCAGCCRAWTTTTGTTGCSGCCTCTTTGACTTGGCCTTTATCSGCTTCTTKGCAAGYCAWTAATTTTGTTAATCTTTTTGATTTTGTTCTTGAGCAAGAGAAATGACCGTGCTTTTTGCCGATAATTCCTCTGAGTTTGCTTATAGGCCCAGCGCAACCGCCGCCCTCTTCTTCTCCATAAGCACACATAAACATTGCACACGCTAACTCGTCGTTAGCGTGWGTTGGTAGTGATATTGCTGAAAAAAYAATGATGGCTGAAAATAAAMTKCTTTTCATTGGGAAAATCCTTTTATGRRTAATATTCAAGYACATAGTACCTTTGTTRGCTCGTTAAAAYAGGTGTTTTGTAGCGTTGATGTTACAAAATTATAGTTTTCCWGGTWCCGCTTCGRTCATGTCTTACCGCCTCTGCACTGAATTGTTGCYCGATGCAGCTGCAGTCCTTCGGACACACTYANAACAAATSATGCGCCGCACTTCGTTTGGCNAAAACAYTACATCTTGTGTGGATCTCACCTAMGAYYGATACAAGATGTAGTAATTAGYCCACTGCACCGCYTCRCTCCTGCCGTMGGCTAAYGTGATGTTCTGGCCGCTGGCTCKGCCATSCACAAAAATTCAACATTCAAGACTTGATCCTCTGGGGCGATAAGAGCCTAGCATCGRTTTTGTCTTAGTCAACGCATCCCCCAATTTTCACTCTCTTACTACGTTCTTTCCTTRCAAATCGGGTGGYTCCCCCTGCGTGGACACACCAAAGCCCAATGCTCTTGCTCCCGATGGTCGCTYTCTTGGGGTTTTCAACCCCAGAGGATCNGGTGGTTTTAAAACAAWAAMWWRRNNTTAAGAGAGRCAAAAAAATGAGCAAGTCTAGCGATAAGGTAGTTGATTTGATTRAGTCYTATTTGTCGGATGATTCTTTGGTATGGCACAAGCCYTATTTGTCAGYGGSRCAGGCTAAYGCWGTRAGYAARAAAGAWTAYMRAGGTATRAAYGCWTTTWTRACTGCKYTGGTKGCKGGTATGGAGGGKTAYKCATCRCCYTATTGGGCAACATTTAAACAAATTAAAGAAATGGGGGGCACCCTTAAAGACGCGAAGGGTAAAGGTATTCCGATTTTGTTTTATAAAAATATTGAACGTGATAAGGATAAAGGTGAAGAAAACGAAAAACTTCGTTTAATTGTTCGCCACAGTTTTGTTTTTAATTTTGATTTAGTTGAGGGTGTGGAGTTGCCTGTTTTGATAAATAGCGTAGGGGTTGATTTTGCTAAAGATTTAACCGCAGAGAGTATCGCAATTGATTATATACAGCGGGAGAAAGTGCGGGTGGTAGAAGGTGTACAGCCGCTATATGCGCCTTCAATTGATACGGTAAAAATGCCACAAATTGAAAGATTTTGTTCTCAGGACGAATACTACAGTACTTTTTTCCACGAACTAGCGCACAGCACGGGACATAAAAACAGGCTTGCACGATTGAAAGAAGGTCAGTCACCACTGAGCGATAAAGAGGATTATTCTAAGGAAGAACTGCTTGCCGAGATTACAGCCGCCCTACTCTGCCATGAATCAGCAGTTGATAGCCAGGCGAGTATTAAAAATAGTGCGGCGTATATTCGTGGCTGGTCAAAATTCATCAAAGACAATGCAGCGGCGTTCGTGTCCGCTGTTAATCAAGCCTATAAAGCGAGAGATTTAATTCTTGGGAAAACAGCGTAATAAAAAAGAGCATTCTTCCTACTTTTTAGGAAGAATGCTCTTAGAGTGCCGACCAAAACTATTGATAACTTAAYSRTTGCCWSARTGTAGCGYWAGTGTGACAATGYRRAAAATTWCACWGGMTTTGGNTTATTGTGGWKAYTRAAAAAGRRAAAWCRGCTGGGGCKGTKCTKGCRTCTTAYCGRAARMAATACARGAAATTWTGCTCYGARTGYGRCGGGYCTTTTGTCGGTATTTCRACAAAAGAGACYTGTGGYGAGSYTTGYMGGAAGAAAAGAAGCMGGAAAAGAAAGAAATTRATAGCARAAATTACTACATAGNMAWTTTTTRYTGTCCTTGTAGCGTTYGTGTGACRYATTGGMTCAGRAAATTACTAYGTAGTAATTTTTATRGAAATAATTATTGAGGAGTTTAGGAAATGACGCATATTATCGTCGTTGCRAATCAAAAAGGAGGTGTAGGTAAAACAACAATAGTTGTTCACCTAGCCTTTCATTTTATGCAAAAAGGGAARGTTTGCTTRGTTGATTTGGATTCGCAGGGAAACGCTGGCGGTACGTTTGAGGGTGAACATRAGTCCCCTATTGTCGCAAGTCAGCTTTTTGGTACTGATTTGCTTGATATTCCTGAGCCAGATGGACAAATCAGCGTGATTACTGCTGATGGAGAGCTTGCTGACGTTGAAGGCATYGACATTGAGKCRATTCAGAACCCAKCTAARCATCTACAGGGAATTGGCTGGGCTGATTWTATTATTATTGATACGCCWCCAGCGCTGGGYCGYCGCTTATTGTCTGCGTTGATTGCAGCGGATCATGTTCTTGCGCCAATAGAGCCAACTGGCTATGCCATCGACGGTTTAGGTGATCTYYTGGGTACGATTGAAATGGTGAARGATCGGTTTAACCCAGATTTGAATTTCTTGGGTGTCTTGCCKAACAAGGTGCATGCTGTCAGTAAAAATCAAAAAGAATTTATGCGTGATTTGTTTGAAGAGYTRGAAGGTGCAGTTATTCCACARATGCTCGGYAACCGCGTTGCTGTAGCTGACGCGGTTGATACRGGTAGACCCGTCTGGGAMATTATGAGTCGCGGGGGGAAACAGTCYGGCAAGGAATTTAAAGCTGTTTTTCGGCATATCGAGGAACGCATGGGTYTGATTCAAGAAAATAAGGAGATTATCTAATGGYTGAAGCAAGYGCTGCATCGAGAAGAAAGAGYAAGCTAGGTTCAATAAGCGCATTAATGAGCAAGGTTGAAAAAAAACCTATTTYTGAGGGTAAAGGMAATTTGGATCTGCCTGTTAGTCGGATGTCGGCTGGTCGGTATCAGCCGCGCCGGACGTTTGATGAAGCGTCTTTATCTGAGCTTGCTGAGAGTATTAAAGTGCAGGGCGTTATTCAGCCAATTATTGTGCGTCCGGTGGATGAAGGCTACGAAATTATTGCGGGTGAGCGCCGGTGGAGAGCCGCACAGCTGGCGGGGCTTGAGACAATACCCGCTATCGTTAGAGAGGTTGATGACCAGACAGCCTTAGCGATGGCCTTGATTGAGAATATCCAGCGCGAAGACTTAGATTATCGAGAAGAAGCTGAATCGGTTGGTGGCCTCAAAAAAGAGTTTGGCTTAAAGAATAAAGAAGTCGCAAAGCTTTTGGGTAAGAGCGAGAAAGAAATTAGCTTGCTGCTGGGGCTTTTGTCTTTGCCGAAGGTCTTGGAGGAGCTTTATGGAAAGGGGACAACATCCCCGCAAATCCTAGCCGTTTTAAGCCGTTGCTTGAAAAGCGAAGAAGAGCTAACGCTGGGCTTCATTGTTGGTCGTGAAAGCATTACATATTCTGAGGCCATCGCATTTCAGAAGAAGCTAAAGGAGCCGAAGGCCGTTGTTGATTCAGTATCATCTAATGGGAGTGAAGAAGAAGGGGAGGGTAGCGGCGGACAGGACGAAGAACATCAGCAAACGAAAAGCGGTAATACTAAAGAAGTCGGCGAGGATGATTTGGGTTATACCCTGGACAACCAAAACGTCACGGTCTTTGTTGAGTACCTTGGCGAGCAGTGGCAATTAGATTTGGTCAGGAAAGATGATGATGCAGATTTCTGTTGGATTAAGCGGGGTTCTGATGCTTTGCGAGTGGAAGCAAAAGAACTCAMGGTTTTAGCTGTACAGTAAKTMGYTGTAAAAAYATTGTTTCAAAAATCCTGCYTYAAAGCGGGATTTTTTTYGTTTAAAWAAATTGCTATATAGCAATTTNTTGCTTTTWCCGGAGCTGCTTATTSGTRGTGWATCTTTGATGCAMTGCGAATCAGTAGCCACCAACCGGGTGAAGCAAGGGCGGCAGTGATATTCAGAACTAAATAACTGAGGGATTAAGAAAAGGGGTATATGGCAGGATAGGGGTTTTGTGGTACAATTCTCCCGCGATTGCATCAGCGCCTGCCAAAAATTGCTATATAGCAATTTTCTGGTTTCCCCCTTCTCTCTGTCAAAGCAAAGGCCCAAAGTGACAGCAAAAAAAACAAAGGTCATTCGGTTCAGAGCAACCGACAAAGAAGCAAGTATGCTCGATGCTTTCATTGCGAAACGCAACGCATCGGAAGCCAGTAGRCCAACAAACAGAAACCAGGTTTTACAGTCTCTTGTGAGAARTTGTGTTGGCCTCRGYCCTRRTTTTCTTGCAGACGAGTTAGCAGTGGTTAAAGRATCAAACCGAAACTTGTTAGCTATTGGGCGAAACTTAAATCAAGTTATTCGGCGTATTCACTCTGGTGAARCTACGGCAGACATACTCACCATTAAATATCTGAATGAAATTACTGCTCGGATGGAAGCAAACAGCAAAGCTTTGTCTGGGTTAATTAAGCATTGCCAAAAAAGAGGGCAARCGCCGTTTGTCTGGGAAGAACCGAATGGARTCTGATTTAGATTTAGACCTTGATAAAGCRGGGAAGGTAAAGCAGGGGAAAAATAAAAACTTAACYTTATCAAGAAAACAAATGCTCAGGGTTGCTGAAAAAGCACCTCAAGCAATGGTTAAGATCACAAGCTATGCCAGCGGAGYGGGCAGGGCTGGAGCAACAGCTAGTTATATTAGCCGAGAAGGTGAGTTGCCAATGGAAACGGGCGAGGGCGACATACTGACCGGCAAAGAGGATATTGCTGACAATCTAAGTGAATGGAGTCATGATTTTGGTGAGCGCAAAAATAGCCGGGATGCTATGCACATGGTTTTATCGACACCAAGTGGCAGTGATCGAGTGGCAGCTCATAGAGCTGTTCGAGCCTTTTCTGCTGAAATGTTTAGCGGCAATCATAGCTATATGTTTGCTATGCACAATGATACGGATAATCCTCATGGGCATTTAATGGTGAAAATGCGAGGGCATGACGGAGTTAAGTTAGATCCACGAAAAGCCGATTTAAAACGCTATCGTGAGGTGTTCGCTGAAAAATGCCAAGAGCAGGGTATAAACGTCGATTCTAGCCCTCGCTTGGCTCGCGGGGCTGGGAGCAAGGGGAAAMGCCTGKCGGTCGTTAAAATGGCTGAGAGAGGGGCGCAGCAACGTGTAAAAGATGGKTTTATGKCTACTGTYAAAGAKAGYYTYGCMGAGTYYMAAGMAAAAGGGCGYGKGRMYYTGAAGCCSTGGGAAAARAAAGCCAAAGCGATTACMGARCGGTACAGAGCTTCATACATGGATGAAGCAGAGAAAATTAAGGCTGAAAGTAAAAAGYTGGGYGGCAAAGARGGGGCTGTATTGGCTTCTCAGGCCAAAAGTCTAGYTGAGTATGCTAAGGCTATGCCTGAGCCTCAATCGCTTAGGGARCAGGCGGTGAGGCAYRTACAGGCRCAKCAAGAAGCGAACATTGAGCGTTAGCGTTCAATSTCTSTTTCGCGCTNMWKYTSWTKCWKTYRSTRWWTYANAGKAWCAATTGACATCCGTCAGCTAAAGCAGACGGTTTTTAAGCCAACGCATTTATGGCTATTCTTTGTGTTGTGTGTCATAACGACACAATCGTTAGCGAAAGATGAAGACCATGAGCAGAACTTAAAATCTTGCGCCTTCACGGGCGTGCCGGTTCGATTCCGGCTCCGGGCACCATTTAAACAACCAGTAACATCCATTATCATCCTGTAAGCCCCGCACCGTCGGGGTTTTTTATTGCCTGTTGGTTTAGTGGTGTCCACTACTGTCTATTGCTATCCCCCCACTTTAGGGGGTATATTTGGGGTACAAATTGATACAGTGATGTAGTTATACCCCCATGGCATTGACCAATACCGCAGTAAAAGGCGCGAAACCCAGAGATAAGCCGTGGAAGTTATCTGATGGGGGCGGCCTTCATCTTCTGATCCATCCCAATGGCTCCAAGTATTGGAGGCTCAAGTTTCGTTTTGTGGGTAAAGAAAAGGTGCTTGCACTGGGTATTTACCCTGAAATCTCGCTAGCCCAAGCAAGGTTGCTACAAAGTGAGGCAAAGACCTTACTTCGCAATGGCTCAGACCCCAGTCTTGTCCGCAAACAACAGAAAAGAGCTGGCCGTATCAATGCTGAAAACACCTTTGAAGCCATCGCCCTAGATTGGTTTGAACAGCAAAAAGGACTGTGGTCAAAAGATCATGCAGATAGGGTGCTCACATCACTAGAGCAAGATGCTTTTCCCTACATCGGTTATCGTCCAATAGCTGACCTGACACCGCCGGATATATTGGATGTTATTCGTAAAGTGGAAAGCCGTGATGCGCTGGATGTCGCAGGGCGGATACTTCAGCGTTGTTCCGCCATCTGTCGGTACGCAGTTCAAACAGGTCGAGCCCAAATGAATCCGGCTTCTGAGCTAAAAGGGGTACTGAAAACCCGTAAGGTTCAACACCGAGCCGCAGTCACCCGTGCGGAGTTCCCTGAATTACTCAACAAGGTGTCTCATTACAATGGTTACCCCATTACCCGTCATGCCTTAAAACTGCTGATATTAACCTTTGTACGACCTGGTGAGCTTCGTTTTTCGAGATGGGCTGAGTTTGACCTGGAAGCCAAGCTGTGGCGTATTCCTGGTGAGCGGATGAAGATGGGGACAGAGCATCTTGTGCCACTCTCACGGCAGGCTATAGCGCTTTTGGAAGATCTTCGGCCTATCTCTGGCCATTATGACTTCCTGTTCCCAGGTGAGCGCAGTAGAGCTAAACCCATTTCAGAAAATACGATGAACTATGCGCTGTATCGCATGGGGTACAAAAGCCGAGCTACAGCCCATGGATTCAGAACCACTGCATCATCAATTCTTAATGAAGAAGGCTTTAATCCTGATGCCATCGAACGACAACTATCCCACCTTGAGAGAAACCAAGTGCGAGGAGCGTACACTCAACATGCAGAATACCTGAAAGACAGGACGAAGATGATGCAGTGGTGGGCGGATTATCTCGAGCAACTAGAGTGTAATTAGAATGGTTATTAAAAGCAGGGATAGCCAGGAATTTGAGCTTAGATATGATATCAATAACTGCTTTGATTCCGAAAAGATTCAAGTCAAAATTAAAACCAGCTTGGATGATGTTGTCGATACTTTTTTCATATCGAACCAAGATATATATCTAGAGTCTTCTGACTCCGGTACTTCTATATTGGACGATATTTTGAGCAACTTAAAAACTCAACTTAACGAACCTGCTCAATTATTGGATTACGTTGCGTGCCTTAGCTTAGCAAGTGTTCTCGGATCTCACGACCAACAAATAAATAGCAGGTTACTCCAGAGGATCAAAAATCTGGGCTTAAAATTCTGGGAAGCCTATTCAAGCGCCATTGACGAGAAGGATCATAGAGAAGCCTACCAAAAACTATTTTTATTGCTTGCTGGTGATTACACGGAACGAAAGGTCATAAACCTTAGTGAAGCGATAAAAAGGTCTGAAGAACTTGAATCTGCACTTCATAAATTTGAAAACATCCTCAGAGTTATACCTCTTGCTGAGAGTTTAAATCTTAAAAAAATATCCTCCTTGATATTAGAAATGAACCAAGAGGCGGGGGGCACACCTGCTCAACTTTCAGAAACTCTAGAAATTCCTCTTGTAGATGCCCTAGCCATAGTTAGAAAAAAACTAAAACAAGACATAGACTCCATTACAAACGGGAGCCAGAAATATGATCACTTGAAGCCAAACTGGGGGCATTTGATTGATTGGAGTGTTACCTGGAAGCTGTCTCACCTACAAGATAAATATAAAGAAAAAACTTGGAAATCTTCGCTGGCATGTGATGAAACATTACGCCAGCACTTTCTAAGACATACTAATAGTCCTCAGCATAAGCTTTCTGCAATGGTGTTAATGGAGATTTTTCCAAATGAACACCCTGAATATGCTGCTAGTAAGAAAAACAATGAGCTTATTAGGAGCTTTCAAGAAGTCCTTAGAGACAGAAGGAAACAGAGAAAAGCTTAAAACCGTATATGAATTATGTAAATCGATTGATTTCACATACCCGACATTCAACCAAACGGTCATTACTGTATAGCCTTGCTGGTCAAAATACACATGAGGGCACTAATGACAAACATTACACGCAGTCAGACAATAACCATTCTTAGGTGGCCTGAGGTTCATCGCCGAATTGGTATTTGTCGAAGTTATGCACATCACCTTGCTTCCCAGGTTGATTCAAAAGGAAAACCCAAGTTCCCAAGACCAATAAAGCTTGGCTTGCGCGCCAGCGGTTGGTTAGAGTCTGAAATTTCAGACTGGATTGATCAGCGTATAAAAGCTTCTCGATCCGGTGAGGGTTAAACACCATGAATGCTGACCTGCACCTAGTCAAAGAGACAGCACCGACATCTAATAGGAGGCTGTCAAGTTTTGAGGTTGAGGACTTCAGGCCTTTAGTTAGGCCAGGAATTTATAAAATGGCTCTTATAGATTACCGAACAGCATCTTACTTTCGGTCTTTCAAGCTTGTTCTAACATTCAGAATTGTCACATTTGGAGAATTTTTTGAAACTGAGGTTGAGCGCTTCTATAACGTCAAGAGTATAAAGGGGAAACCCGCCCAGAGGGGCTTTTTTAAAGTCGGTGCCAGGAGTGACTTTCTCAGAGAGTATTGCCTAATGAGCCATGCCAGTATTCACCGGCTGGATCGAATTTCGATGACTCCATTGTTCAATCCTGTGGTGTCAGGGAAAATTGAAACGGTAAAATTGGACTCAAGACAAAGGTCTATTCCTGAGCAGCTCTGGTACYCCAAAGTTTCTGAGATCACTGGTATTTCTAATGGTTAGCTTTACTTCTTCCTTACCTATTCCTGAACCTATACCTATACCTACTTAAAAACACCCACAGGACAGGTGTGTGAAGGGGTGTAGCGGGGCGGGTTGGCAAAGAATTCACCCTGAGAACCAATCAAAAGACTGTTGTCGCAGGAAACTTGATTGATGTAGCGGTGGATATTCTATCTGACTATCTATCTACGCCGGGAGGGTAGCACCTCCCGGTTCTCAAATATAACATAATGTTCTTTGCCGTGATGGGGGCTAATGCTTTAAATCTATCTACTTTTTCTTAGGAATACTTTTGCGAATATCGGACATTTTAAAACCAATAGGTACAGGCTTGAATAAAGATTTTTTATCCGCCATCCAGTTTCTTTTCTGATATTTTCTCAAGGCAATATAATCCATATCGCCTAGGACATAATAGTCAGAGACACCCCCTTTTACCCTGATGAGGTCTCTTTGATGTTCCTCTCTATAAGGGGCTCTAACTCTACTGTCGCCAAACATGCGATTGTTCACCTGAATAATAAATGTATGGACATCATGAGCTGCACCCTCGACAAGAAAGCTGAATGTTTTAACATCAGAATTCCATTCGAGAACGTATAGTCCATCCACCTTGCCTTGGTACTTAACTCTATTTTGTGGAGTGGTCAGGTCACTACAGTTGATGACACCAAATATATAAGACCCATGAATATAGATCGGTACCTGGTCTATACCACCTGGAGGTAAGTATTGCTGCCGCCCCATTTTGGAAAGCTGGTATTTTTCTCCATGAGAAGGCAGTAACTTCGGCTGAGTATAGATAAGATTGCTTTTGTAACCCGGCCAGCGTGTTGCCAGAGATACAAGTGAGTCATTCCGTAATTTATTGCCAGTTTTTCGGTCGGTGTAATACTCTAGGCCTACCATTAAAGAAATACCTTCCCTAGCCAATCTCCCTGCTATTGAAATGGCCCAGCGTTTAGGCAGAGAACACTCAGGAAAAATAATATAGTCAGGCTTGCACTTTTCCTTAAGAACCTGGTTGATTAGGTTAGAAAGGTTTTCGTACCGCCGAGTTGAGTGATCGGGCTTGCCCTTTACAGCACCTTTCCATTGAGAGTCAGTAGTTCTAAAATTAGTTAGGGCAATTCTAATATTAGACTTTTCTTTCTTTGGCACATAAAAATAGAGATCTTTAGAGTCGGAATAGAAACCCACCCTATCATTGGACCAGACTTTGGCCCCTCTCAAGCCTCTTATTGCATCACGAAATAACTCATCGTCATGAAAGACCGCAGGTGCTATTAGGCCAATTTCCTGAATGGTAAGTGGCCGTGTTGGAAATGTAAGAGCCGGCCAATGCGGCGTCTTTAGGTTCGCAACCTTTGTAAACCTCTTAATTTTTAGCCAGTTGATTACACGCTGCACCTTAAGGCTGTGAGGGATTCGTGCATCACGTATATCTTCAGGTTGGCTAAAATACCAATAGTCTTTGTATGGCCGACTGCCCAAATCGGCTAGTAACACTTGCTGAGATTTAGCTTTAAGAAAGGGCGCCGTACTGCGTCGTAATTCAACACCGCCTCGATCAAAAATATTTCTTATTAATTGGCCCAGTTTACGCCACTCAGTAAACCCTTTTGTTGTTGACGCCTGGATAGCACCCTGCAGAAGTAATTTTGAAAAATACTCCCGACACATAGATTTTTCACGATTTATTCTAGGCCCGTCTTTAGTTGTTTTCTCTACTAACGCCAGACAATCAAACAACTGTCTTGCAAAAGTTTTTGCAAAGTTAAAGTCTTCATTGGCCACTACCAATTTGAATATTCTTAAATAGTAATTAGACAGTTCAAATAAACTGGCTGGCGTAAATAAATGGTGACTGACTAGTACGTAAAACTGCTTCCTAATCGATGCCCAATCCTCCCTCTTGAGATCGCGAGAGTAACTCTCAACATCTTTCAGCAACAGAGAGAAGCCCATTCTTCTAATGGAGACCACATCTGCTTTTCTCAACGCATCCGCAGATAGAGATGCATTGGACGACGTTAGTAATGCCCCTACAGCCATATCAGCGGCATTATCTGGTAATTCTGGAAGCAGTCGATATTCGCTTGACTGCGCTCGGATTTGACTGGAAATTTGATCGACTAAATCAAGCCCGTGCTCAGATGAAAGATTGAATATCTTTTGCTTTCTAGCCGTAAAGAAGAGGTTGGAATCTACTGCATATGGCAGTTTCAATCTTAAGTCGGGCTCCTGTCCCTTGATATACTTGACGATCAAGCTTGGTATACGGCTCGCCAACGATTTAAGTACATCACGACCTGATGTTACGCCATCAGGCGTTTCAATGACCAAAAAAAGATCATCCACGTAACGCCCATAATAGACAGGATTAAGATTATCTCGTATCTCCGCGTCAAGCTGATGCAACAATACATTAGATATTATTTTTGATGCGGATAGACCTACTGGAAGTGCCCCTTCCTCCCTCTTTTCGTAATCGGGTGAGCTTTCATACCAGGTATCGATAGAATCAAGAAGATACTGGGTTAACCTTTTCTCATTGGTGTTTAAGGTGAGACCTATCTGTTTGAGAAAGCTCGGTCTGATCAAAAATCTAGGTGCGACATTATGATAGAAACCCGCCAAATCCATAGTGATGGCCGTGACATTGTTCTTATTTTGTATGGATTCTTTCATGGCTTTAAGGCCATTTCCACGCCATTTCTGATAGGCGGAAAAGTATGGTGCGAACAGCCCCAAGCAGTCTAGATTGAGCTCTCCCTCATCACCCTCAATAAAATCAGAGGTACATGAATTTCTTCGCCGTAGCCTATTAGCATAGGAAAGGTTGGTATCTAAGAGGCTTTCAAACTTCTCACCCACCTTGATTATCCAAAGTGCCGAAATAATCTGGTAATTAATGGTCGGGGCTATTATAAGCCTATAGGCAACATCAAGCCGTTTCTGTTTATTCGCCTGAAATTGATTCTTCCAATTTTGAATCGGGTCGACATCTAGATAATGAATATCATCAGGATTAGACCAAGCTGACACATCGATTGATTTGGGGATGTATAGATGACCGCCAATAAAGCCTAGGTCTTCCTTCCAGGAAGCATCGGACTTATTTAACCGATTGTGCAATTGTTCCAAATTTGACTTTAAGTCTTGCTCATACTCGGTAAAAGAAAGCGCACTAGGGTGCAAGTTTTCATAAAAAGCATCAGCCTTGGCTTTTCTATAAGCCAAGTACAGATCAGCGATTGTGATAAAACCGTTTGAGAAAATCCTTTTAGCCATTGTTATTCCTTTTTTATCCTACCGAGTCGTGAACCATTACATCGGCGAGGTGAAGCTGGGTGGCTTGGGCATCGTTTAGGCGGGCCTTGAGTTGATCGCATATGGTCATAAGTTCATCGACCTTGGCGACAATACGGTATTGTTCTGCTAACGGAGGAGTAGGCACTAATAATTCCTCCCACTTTGATCTATTAATTATTGGGGTTGCTGATCCTGTAGAGTGATCCCTCACAGATTGAAAAAAAACGTTTGTACTTACAGCTTTATGCACGTATGACGAAATAACAATTATTGGACGCAACGAATTGATTTGCTGATTGAACGCAACCCTTTTAGCAGTAACAGTACTCTTACCTATTGAGCCACCGATACAAACCATCAAAAGATCACCTTCAACAGCTTCAGTGCTAAACTCCAATCCTTCCTCCGTAAGAGTTTTATCAGAGTCAAGAAGTTCACCTGATGGTGTAATTTGTCCAGGTCCTATGAATGGGATATTACCGTCAAAATATTCACTAACTTTTGTGCTTGGTGTTTTACCTGTAGAACCAATCCCTATGTCACCAATTCGACTCCACTTCCAACCCTCCGGAATCCCAAACGGTTTTTCCTCATCCGTAATCACCAAAATAGACTTTTGATTTTTGATTTTCTTATCTTTAATCAGCTGCTTTTTTTCAGCAGCTATGCGTTTTAGCAATTCGCTGGCGGGTTCGTCGTTAGGGTCCTGGGGCACAAGGTTGCCCTGGATGGCGAGTTGAAGGATGGTTTGTTTGAGTTGTTCTACCGCGTAGTCGGTGGTGATAAGGGTGTCGAAGTGGTCGGCCAAGCGTGTCCAGTTGTCGCTGAGTTCTTTGGCGTCGCGGGAGTCGGTTAGGGTTGATAGCAGGGTGTCGACTAACAGCTGGTGGGCATCAAGGCTGGATTCGGTTTGTTGTTCCAGCTGATCGCAGTGAGCCATGAGCTCATCGACTTTGGCGACTATGCGGCGTTGTTCTTCAGATGGAGGCACAGGAACTAAGAACTTTCCTAGGTCAGCTGCTGAAAGATTAGGCTGGGCAGTGCCATTGTCATACTGTTTAATTTGTCTATATGAAAACGGAGAATCAAAATAATTATGAATATACCAGTGATTTAGACTACCTATCAGCCTAACAATAACTAATGACGAAGCAATAGCACCTTTCTCAAAGCCGTCAACAATTGCAGACTTTCCTAAAGAACCACGCAAACAAAAAAGAATATCGCCATCAGAGAATTTTCCCGCTTTCAATAAATTGAATCTATCTTCCGGTATATAGGTCATCTCATTTCTATCGATTCTACCTCCTTGTAAATGGCCTGCATTTACGAATGGAATGCCCTCCTCAACAAGAACAGATTTATTTGGGTAATTCTTACTTCTATCTCCATTTTCCAAAATGCAAATAGCGCTTAGTGAACACCATTCCCATTCCTCTGGTAGTTCAAAAGGCTTTTTCTCATCAGTGATTATTGGTGGCGATTTCTGCTTTTTGATTTTCTTATCTTTAATCTGTTGCTCTTTTTCGGCGGCAATACGCTTCAGGAGTTCGCTGGCGGGTTCGTCGTTGGGGTATTGCGGTACCAACTTGCCGCGCACAGCCAGCTCCAAAATCAGCTCACGGAGTTTTTTAATACCGTAGAGTTCGCGCTTCTTACTACTGCCACGTCCCTGTGTGTTTCTGGCCTTGATGGAGGAAGTCCAAAGGTCGATATGTTCTGTTATTAATTGCTGAGCACTCATTCCTTAGCGCCTCCAGCCAATGCCTCTGCCAAAATGTCTTTTAACTGGTTGCGCAGCCCTTGTATGTCGCCCTGCTGCTGGGCATAACTTGTCAGTAGTTCATCTGGGTCGTGGCTAACTTGATCTTCCTCATGGGGGTTTTTAATGTCGAGATTGTAGTTGCGGGCTTTGATCTCGTCGATGGTTACCAGCCACGCCTGCTCATTGGCTTGGCGGTTGTTGCGTAGTTGTTTTTCTTGCTGGGTTTCACCTTCGCCCCACCACTGGGCGCAATCGTCAAATTGCTCCAGCTTCATTGGTTTGGTTTTATTAAAGGCTTTGACGCCCGGTGGCAGTGGCACCTCGTAGTACCAGATATTTTCGGTAGGTGTACCTTTTTCAAAAAACAGGATGTTGGTTTTAATGCTGGTGTAGGGCGCGAATACGGAGTTAGGCAAGCGCACAATGGTGTGCAAGTTACATTCAGTGAGTAGCTTTTCTTTAATTTTGGTTTTTACACCTTCGCCAAACAGTGTGCCGTCTGGCAATATAATGGCTGCACGGCCATTGGTCTCTAGTATGTGAATAATTAACTGCAAAAACAGATCGGCCGTTTCGCGGGTGCGGGTGGCGGCGGGAAAGTTTAGCTCGATGCCATCTTCTTCCATGCCGCCAAAGGGTGGGTTGGCGACGACCACGTCAACGCGATCTCTTGGACCCCAATCACGCAATGGTCTTGCCAGCGTATTGTCGTGGCGAATCTGACTGGGCACTTCAATGCCATGTAGCAGCATATTGGTGGTACATAACAGGTGAGGGAGCTGTTTCTTCTCTACCCCATAAATTTGTTTTTGCAGGGTCTGATTATCTTCGGGTGTTTTAATACAACCGCTTTCTAATATGTGATCCATCGTGCAGGCGAGAAAGCCGCCGGTACCACAGGCAGGGTCCATCACTTTTTCACCTAACTTGGGGCTAATCATATCGACCATAAATCGGGTTACAGCACGGGGGGTGTAGAACTCACCAGAGTTACCGGAGGATTGTAAGTCTTTAAGAATCTTCTCGTAGAGGTCGCCAAAGGTGTGACGCTCGTTACTGGAGTGGAAATCAATTTCATCGACCTTGTTGACTACTTGGCGCAACAGGGTGCCGTTTTTCATGTAGTTAAAGGCATCACTGAATGCTTCTTTAGCTACAAAACCACGGGCATTACTCTTGGGGGTGGCGTGTAGGTTCTTTAGGCCGGGGAAGAGTTTGTCGTTGATGAATTCGAGCATGGCATCGCCAGTAATGCCTTCTTTATCACTGGCCCAATTACGCCAGAGAAGTTCTTCAGAAATGGGCGATTCGTAGTTGTCGTCCATTAGTTCCAGCTCTTCTTCTTGAGCGTCGAAGATTTTTAGAAACAATAACCAGGCCATTTGACCAATGCGTTGGGCGTCGCCATCGACCCCGGCATCTTTGCGCATGATGTCTTGAATGGATTTCACAATGTTGGATACGGACATATATTTCTCGTTATAAGCGCCTGAGCTAACAAACGCACTTCAATTCATTAATAGAACTTAGCTGTTAGATGCGCTGTAAAGAACGTTCTCTAGATCTTTGACTGCTTGCTGATATTGGGCTCTGCCACCGAAGTTTTTAATAATCTCAATGGGGCGCCCCATGTCACTGAAGGGCTGTACTTTTAGCACGGAGATATCTTCAATGGGGGTGATACCTTCATCTGCATACTTCTCTAACAAAGCTTCTAGGACCTTGCGAGCCTGTTCTCCGTACTTGGTAAACACATCGCGTTTGAGCACATTATTGGCGCGCTCTTTACGTGTTAGCGGTGGCTGGCCATAAACTACGTGACAAATAAGATCGAAGGCGCCGTAGTCTTTGCCCACATCTTCTTCGAGCGCTTGCCAAATAACACCTTGTTCTTCTAATTCTTGAATAACGGCCTGCTTTTGGTCTGCATTATTCCACTTACGCAAGAAGTCGTTAAGTGTGGCGTATGTTTGCTTGACGGTTTTGGTTGTGTAGTCTTTCAACGATTCAGTAATGAGTGAGCCATCGCTGCCAATGTATTGAACACGCTCCGAAAGCACATTTACGGTGACACCCTTGACCACGTATTTGGACGGGCGCTCATTTACGCTGTGATAGTATTCATCTATGCCTAAGTCACGATCTTCAATCTCGGCTTGATCATCAGGTGGGACGGTGGAGCCACCCACAGTCGGTACATAAACCACTTCGGCATCACCATCAAAATCAGGGTCAGCAAACAACTCGGTGGCCTTTTTGAAGTCCATGATGGTAAACCAGAGCTTGTTGTAGTCTTCATTGATTCGGGTGCCACGGCCAATTACCTGCTTAAATTTGGTCATGGATTTTATGTTCTGGTCTAACACGATGAGTTTACAGGTTACGGCATCGACACCCGTGCTCATCAATTCTGATGTTGTGGCTATAACAGGGTAGGCTTGTTCGGGATCGATAAAATTATCTAGCTCAGCTTTACCTTCAGGGTCATCTCCAGTGATTTTCATTACGTACTTACGGTTCTTATTCACCTGCTCTGGATTTTCATTGACCAGGGCTTGTCGCATACGATTAGCGTGATCGATGTCTTGGCAGAAGACGATAGTCTTGGCCATGGGATCGGTGGCTTTAAGGTGATCGCTAACAATTTTGGCGACTAACTGGGTGCGTTCTTCGATAACGAGCGTGCGATCAAAGTCTGATTGGTTGTAAATACGGTCTTCTATCAGCTCGCCATTTTTGTCGTATTGGCCCTTGGTGGGTCGCCAACCGAGTAAGTCGGTATCAAGATCGACTCGGACGACCTTATATGGAGCTAAGAAGCCATCATCAATGCCTTGCTTAAGGGAGTATGTATAGACCGGATCACCAAAGTATGTGGTATTGGAAACTTCTTCTGTCTCCTTGGGGGTGGCCGTGAGGCCAATATGGGTGGCGCTGGTAAAGTAATCTAGGATTTCGCGCCAAGCTGAGTCATCGGCAGCGCTGCCGCGATGGCACTCGTCGATAATGATTAGGTCGAAGAAATCAGGGGAAAAACTTTTATAAGCTTTCTGTTCCTCTTCAGGGCCAGTGATTGCCTGATAGAGCGACAGGAAGATTTCGTAGGAGGTATCGACCTTTCGCCCAGTAATCTTGGTCATAGCGCTACCAAAGGGCTTGAAGTCGTTGGTTTTGGTTTGATCTACCAGAATATTGCGATCAGCCAAGAATAATATGCGTTTCTTGACCCCTGCCTTCCACAAGCGCCAGATAATCTGGAAGGCGGTATAGGTTTTACCCGTACCAGTAGCCATCACTAAGAGTGCACGTTCTTGCCCCCTGACGATAGCCTCGACGGTCTTGTTAATGGCATGCATTTGGTAATAGCGCGGTGACTTGCCGCTGCCATCTTCGTAGTAATCCTGGGTAATGGTTGCCAGCTCTTGTGGTTTAAAGCCTCTCCACTGCTGATACTTCGACCACAGCTCATCATGACTAGGGAATTCATCGAGGCTTAGCTCTTGCTCTACTGCAGGGGATAGTCCGGTTTTATCATGAAAAATGAAGCCGTCGCCATTAGAGCTAAAAATAAAGGGCACTTCGAGCAGATCAGCATAGTTCAAGCCCTGCTGCATACCGGCGGCAATGGATAAGGTGTTCTTTTTGGCTTCGATAACGGCCAAGGGTAGGTTAGGTTTGTGGTAGAGCACAAAGTCAGCTCTCTTGCCCTTGCTGCGCGCCCCCATTTGGCCCCGAACGATGACGCGGCCTGCTGTAAGGGATACTTCTTCGCGGATCTGGGAGTGGATATCCCAGCCAGCCTGCTTAACCGCAGGGAGGATGTATTTGGTGCAAATATCACGTTCCGTCAGTTTTTTCTTATCCATATTCAAGGTGCACACTATTGTTTATTTTATTGAGTGGCTAGCCGTACTGATCTATCCAAGAATTGGGGCTTACTATACCACTGGCTAGTGAGGGCTAAAGCATAAGCATGATTTAAACCGTGTAATACAGGCAGGGGGTGATGTATGTGCGGGTCCTTCCTCAGTACTTTTGATCACCGGGGGGAGCGCTGAGCGCGGTGAGACGGAAATTTTAGGGGGGGGTAGGGTGCTCCACAACACTTTTTTGTAAAATTCCTGTAACCCTTTCGTACCTTGGGTTTCGGTGGTTTTGGTGAGTTTGAGGCATGTACATTAGGTGCATTGCTGATGTACATGTCTACTTTTGGTGGATTGTGATTGAAAGCGACAATAACGATGGATTATCCAGTTATTCATCCTGTGTTAAGACTTGTTGTTTTGTGTAAGAGTTGTCTAGACTGTAAAACTTATAACAACGGAAGTTTATATCAATGATGAGTCCGCGAGCCTTCATTCGAAATAAAGTATGGGTATGGAAGATTTCATCCTTCGTTCTGATACTATTTTTTAACCAAGTAATTCATGCTGAATATTTACAACTTGATTGTAGAAATGTTGAAGATGAATCTGTAAAGGTAAGTTTAAATTTTGATATCAATAAAGAAGATGCTGAGGTGCAAGATCCTAGTGGAGATATCCAACCTGCCAAATTGAAGAATTTTCCATCAGTGTTGCGTTTTAGGTATACCTCTAATCCTTTAATGCCCGCCATCACAACGATAGACGTAAATAGAAAAGACCTATCTATGGTTTGGGTGCTATCGATTCCGGAGATCCGCGACAAGTTCAAAGATGTAAGGGTGGACTTTCAGTGTAGTCGCTCGACAATAGACACTTCAGATAACTTGATTTAGAAAGATTTCAACATTACCCAATGTTTAGTCTATCAGTCAGAGGTGGGGGTATGATCCATGGCTTGTACCAAAGAATTAGTGGGTCCTTCCCAGTCAGTCTGGGTCACCACGGGAGGCGCTGAGCGCGGTGTCTGACATTTTTTCTTGTGCACATGGCTTGTGCAGCGCCCAACAGGTTAACCTATTGTATATAAAGGGTTTTCGTGTGCATCAACTGCACAGTATTTAGGGGTTTGACTGCACAGTGTCAGTGGTAAAGTAGAAAGTTGGGGGAGGTTCACGATATCCCCTCTTTATTGTCACAATCCCATTTGAAATGTTAGGAGGTTGGCTGCATCATTCGATAGCTGAATCCACGCAATCATATGCAAAAGGAACATGCATGAAATTCACAAAGATTACCTTTCTCCTGCTATTGATTACAATTCTTACAGGTTGTGAGAAAAACTCTCTGCTTGGTACATGGAAGGTAAAACCTGGGCAATCGACTTCTGGTTTTTTAGCTGACATGTGCAATGAAGTTGTATTCATAAAAGACAGCTCAAGGTGTGGCAGTATTCTTGAGGAGGTTAGCTATGACGTTCAAGGAAACCTTGTTATTGTAAGCTCAAAATTAGGAGATAAATTGGGAACAAAAGTGGCCTACGAAATTACAGATAACAATACTATGACCATAGACATACTGGGTGAAAAAGTAACTTATAGTCGTTATAGCTATTAGCTGACCACAGTGAGGGGCGGGGCAAATCTCTAGAGCTTCCCTCTCAGACCGTACACACCCGTTGATTTTAAAGGGTGTTGATTTATGATCAGTGGCCATGGATTGGAAAACAAAAGCAGGTATTAGGCTTTTTTGCCAAATGATAAAATTCCCTCTTTTCTCTAGCCCATTTTAAATAAACAAAAATAGCCTTGGCTTAAAATCGTTTGTCCCAAGACAGGGGACCAAAGTGATATAAGGCCGTAGGCTTCTTAATAAGCTGTTAGGCATCTAGGAGTCTGAATGGAGTTGAACTCAATCGAAAGAGAAACAATAGGTTTGTGTATATGCCTGGAAGCTCTAAACGATATTGTAAATCATGCTCTGCTTGATGTTAGGAAAAGCTCAAGATCTCCAGGTGAAGCCGAAGTCTATTTCAAGGATTTTGTTCATCGCTCACTATTTGTAATTCGATTCTTAGATTTTGCTAAAGAAGCAGGCGATAGCAAGTTAACTGGCGTTTCTGGCTCTTGTATAAACGTTCTTAGCCACGTATGCCAAAGTAAAAGTTTTGATATTAATAAAAGTGTAAGAGAGCTAGAGATAGCACTAAAAGAATTACAAAATTGGCTTGAATTTAAGTCCCCTTTAAAATTATGGTTGCCTACACTAGACATTGAAGCGAAGATTGAAGTCTCAAGAATGGAATTCTTGAAGATTTCCGGCAACCATTCAAAGCACAATATATCTAGATTGACAGGGGTGTCGAAAGGAATTCATGGAATTCTTATGGAGCACCACTATGAGGTGCCAATTGACCTTATCCCGCTTGCATTAGAAGATTTTCAAGAGCACCTAGATGAGAACTATTTTATATATTACGGTACTTGGATGGTCCAGCTTCTAAACGATGTTCGTTGGGGCATTCAAAGATATCTAGAACCAATTTATATTTCGTGCTTCACAAAAGACAGTGATGGCTTCCAATACAAATACGAATACCCAGAAGGGTTTGAAAGTGAAATATCAAAACTGTGGTTTTGGCGTCTAATGAACCACATACGCTCAGCACCGTATGTAAATAAATTTATAGCCCCAAGCATTTTTAAAGAGCAAAGTTCTCTCGAATCGATGCAGCAATGAAAATGCCTAACAAGCGTAAGCACGCGGATAAATTTGGCGCTTCGCTCCAAATTTCCCGGTGTTGCGGACGTTAGGCGCCCAAGCAAGCAAACGGAAAAAGAATAATGAGTGAAGGATTACCGAGCGAGCAAGAATTATTTGATGAGCTTGAGGTGCTGTGTAAGTCGCCAGGCTACCTGCATGTGATAGCTTACTTCTGTTTTAGAGATAACACGATACAGTATGCAAGCGAAGAAATGGTTGTTGATGATGTAATGCAGCAGTTTTCAATGGAGAGGCTTGTCCGTACAGAAATTTCAACGCTAATTGGTTTGGCGTGTAAAGGTGACCTTGATATAAGCCTTCCCGGCCCACAAAAAATACAACAGTATATTGATAAAACAGAGTCGCTTTTGCAGGATATTCATAAAGCGATGATGCTCCCGCTAGAGAAGATTTTTGATAAAAATAGAATTGGAGATCCTGGTTTCAATCCCTTCAGAGTTGGCGAAGCATTAAGGGAGTCAATTTTTTATGGTGGAGAAGCTGCCTATAATTTTCAATATAGAGATCTCTCTACAATAAAGTACCAAGATGATAGTGAATGGTTTCTGGATAATAAGGGATACTCAATCGAGCAAGCAGAGAATGTAGTATCTGCATTACTTCAATTGCAAAATGACAAAATCACTGATCTGATTCCCTCTTTAATAGAAAAACACCCTGAAGAATGGACCCAGCTTCCGGGGTTTATTTTTTCCACCGAGGAATTGGCAGAAGCTTCAAGTATTGATTTTGAAGTCTCCAAGTCTTTAATTGAATCCTTTGTTGCCCCCTCTAATATTGATAAAAACCAGTTCACAGCTTTAGATGATTTTAATCCGCTGAATGCTTACCCAATAATAAAAATCAATGAAAATGAGTATATACTTTTCCAGAATTACAGTTTGCTAGAAGCCCTATATGAGACTCCATTTTTCTGGTTCAATGATGACGAAAACTATAAGGTTAAGGCCAGAGAGAATAGAGGTATTTTTACCGAGAAATTTTCTGAAGAAAGACTAAAAATTGTATTTGGAGAGAACAGAGTATTCACCAATATCGATATTTATAAGGACAAGAAAACAAAAATTGGCGAGATCGACGTACTTGTAGTCTTTTCAAATAGAGCCATCGTTCTACAGGCGAAATCAAAGAAATTAACAATTGCTGCTAGAAAAGGAAATGACAACTGTCTTCAAGATGACTTTAAAAAGGCAGTACAAGATGCTTATGATCAAGCTTATCTATGTTCAGAGTTTTTAAATAATGATAGCTGTAGGTTAGTCGATTCTTCTGGGGAGGAATTGATTATCGATAGAAATTTTCGAGAAATATATCCATTTTGCGTAGTTTCTGACCATTACCCAGCACTTAGTTTTCAAGCCCGGCAGTTTTTAAAATATAAAACAACTGAAAAAATTAAAGCTCCATTTATTATGGATGTTTTTCTTTTGGATGTAATGACCGAAATGCTACAGTCGCCGCTGCATTTCTTAAGTTATATAAATCGAAGAGTTGAGTACTCCGAAAAGATTTTATCTAATCACGAATTAACTATACTGTCCTATCATTTGAAGCAGAACCTTTGGATCGATAATGATGTGTCGATGATCCAGCTTGGTGATGATATTGGTGCAGATTTAGACTTGGCTATGCTCACAAGGAGAAATGATGCGCCGGGCATCGATACTCCTGACGGGATATTAACAAAGTACAAAGACACCATTTTCGGGCAACTAATTGATGAAATTG
Source organism: Flavobacteriales bacterium (assembly GCA_016764395.1). Lineage (GTDB taxonomy): Bacteria > Bacteroidota > Bacteroidia > NORP154 > NORP154. The sequence continues at coordinate 66,916 of JAESRW010000140.1, read as the reverse complement.
ATAGCCTCGATGATCCGGCAACCATAGATCTAGGTTTCATGCTTCTTTCCTTAAGTGGGGATGCAATAGAACAAATAAATGATGGTATAGAGCAGCTATGCTACTTACATAAGAAGGATGGCCTATCTCACGACCTTACACTAGGTGTAGATGCAGGAAAAACTGGATTAACCATCCATTGTAATAGCGACGAAGTTGATGTTGCAGGGCCTAGACTTCAAAACCATTGCGACAAAAGAAAGTATGCTTTAAAAGCTAAAACTTGGTTTGGGTTATGTATAGACCCACACAGCAAGAAAGTTAAATTTGGATTAGAGTTGGATTTTGACTGGAAGCAGTCAGATAAGATGGACGAGGTAACTAAGAATTTACCAAAACCGCAAAACTTGAAAAACGGTGGCCGATTAAACTTTAAAACAAAAAAGCGACGTGGAAGAAAAATTGGTCGTAATGAACCATGTCCTTGTGGAGGCGGGAAAAAATACAAGAAGTGTTGCATTGAATAGGTATTGTCGCAAGAGCCAGCTCCTAACAAGGCGTGCAAGTGGGAGAATTTTAAGTCGGGCTTCGTCCCAAAACTGCCCCTTCACCTAGCGTTAGCTGGTCAGTGGGTGGGGAGGGTCTAATCTCTAACATTTGGGCGCTATAGACCGTACACACCCGTTGATTTTTATGTCCACATAATTCCGCTTTTGCATGGGCCAGCTTAGGATGACTTACTTGCGACTATAAAAAAGGAGAGCAAAGTATTTTCTGGACCATTACACGCGCGCGAGAAGAACAGGCTTAAACCTTGGAAACATCGAATCTTATCAATTTCAGGGGGTACAATAGGGGGTATATTTAAATAAATTTTTCTTAATACAGATAACTATCATATAGTTATCTGTAGAATGTGTGAGAGGCTCCGCACCATTAAAATCAATGAGTTATGTTGAAATTCGCTAAAATTTAAAGGCGAAAAATTTCCTTTATTCCTGATAGTAGTCTTATTGTAGTCAGTAGGACCTTCTGATTTATCGCAAGCCTATGTAGTGGTCTAATAAAACCGGACACCGTTTAAGGTGCCTTCCTCAATTAACGCTCAATCTCTGTTTCACGCTCTTTTGTTGCTGTTGGTGTTTTATAGGAAGATACGTCGAATTTAGGAATCTCTTTGCCGCTGGCAACGTCCTTTATCGCTCGATCAGTTGCCGCTTCTTTGAAGTCTTCTTCTTCTCTCTCGATCTGACCACCTTTGGCGCGATAAAACGCTTCTGCGGCGGGTTTAACGTCATACACTGGTTCTAGTTCGGGGTGACGTTCAATGGCCTCTTCTTTGTTGAGGGTTTGAAAAGCTGTTTTGAGTTGATTGGCACGTTGCTCTTGGCCTTCGACGGAGATCGGCGGCATAGCCTTGGTGTTTCCTTTGTCATCTTTTTTGTCGGTGTCTGATTCTTTACCGGAACCCTCTTTGTTCGCGCTGATGGTATTTTGCTTATCGAGTAGGGCGGTCAGCTTTCGTTCGTCCTGCTCAGTTGGTTCATACCCGTTTACATCAAGGCCGCGCGTTTTGGCTTCAAGCCAGGTATCACGTTTAAATTCCTTTGTCCCTTTAACCGTGATTGACTCCCAGCCCTTCGATTCCGCAACTTCTAGCATACTTCTAATGATTGAAGGATTGGTCTCTTTCGCGATTAGAGTGTTTTTCTTTTCGGTAAAAACAATCTTGTCTGGATCATTAGAATAAGCATAAGTCGTTTTATTCCCCTTGGCATTAATTAGAAAACGATTATCAAGCTCCGCGCTAACAGGGCGCTTTTTTTCTTCGTTGACTTCACCATCGAGCGTAATTTCTTGCTCATCCTTAGCCGCGCCAATGTTAAATTCTTCTCGTAGTCCGCTGGCCAGCTCCGGTGTTGTTGCCATTCGATAGGATGCTGTTTCGCTTTCATCTAGGAACAAATGCTCTACATCACCATTTTCTGCAATCTCAGTCCTAGAATAAGAAAAACTTTGATTATTATCAAAAGATGCTTTTTGCTCATCGTTTAAATTTACATAGGAAGCGTTTAATTCATCTATTTTCTCAAAATGGTCTAGCTGAACGCTTTTAGTTTTAGATTCAGAGTCAGTATCGCTATTCATAAAATTTTCAAATTCTTTTTCAAAGTTAGCCATCTGTTTTTCCTCACGGTTTGGTTCAGTTTGTCGAAATTGTGCTTGGTTATTTTTTGGGAAGATTTTTTGAGGTCTAATACCGCGACGAATACCGTCAGCAATCACCGCTGCTTCTTGTTGCAGGGTTTCAAGGGTGAAGGTTTTAGATTGGTTGGTTTTCGGAAGGTTTGGGTTTAGCGCGGGTTCTTTTTCTGCGACAAATGCAAAAACTTCTTCTGCTTTCTTGAACTCGGTTTGTTCTCGGTAGGCATTATCAACGTCCGCCCAAGCATCGTTTAATGTAGGTTCTAAACGTGATTTTATGATCTTAGCTAGTAGGTCGTATTTTTCTTGTTGCGTAGAAGTATTGAGAGAGTAATGCCCTAAAATTTCATGTCTTGCGACTTCAACCGCTTTTGAATGGCCTCTGCCTTTAGTATAGCTTTCTCCATGACCTCTCGCTGTTCCGGTGTCGTAAGAAATCCTGGAACACTGGAAATAGGCTCGTCCGTCTCTAGGAAGGTAGGCAGCTTGGGCGGTTGCGAGTTCGGGGTATTTTTTAACGGTTGATTCGCCATATAACTCTCCTGCGGTTTCTCTGATTTTAAAATCAAGAGGGATGTTGCCATTGTAGTCCTGATAGACTTCAATGACAGCATCCTTCATTTCTTGAATGGTGACTGTTTTTTTCATGTCCATACTGTTTCTATGAAGGTCGGCATATTGGTGTTTTAGTCACCATAAAATAATATCCCGTGGGTTTTTAAGCAGTGCCAGTAGCCCAAAATTCATTCAAAAGATCGTCCATATCACCATCTGGCAGTGTTTTTTTCTTAACAAAAGATGGTTTTTTCTTCTTACCTATACCGCTTAAATCATCCAAGCCGTCAAATAGAGCGTTATTAGGTTTATCAGAAACAGGCTTCGCTGTTTCTTCTTCGTTTTTGTTAGGCATGATTCTGGTAGGCTCCAGAGCTTCAACAATTTCGTCCAGTGAGATTCTTGGAATTTCGATGGGCAGCTTTCCGGTGTTTTTAGTTGGATCGAAAATATTGAAAAATCGACCTTTGAAGGCAGAGTCATCGTAGTATCGAATTTTGTCTGCCATGATGGGTAGCATGGCTTCGACGATAATAATTTCTTTTGATGGATCGAGCTGTTTAACTTCTTGAGGAAGCATTAGTGCACGAGAGGTTTTGCTGGTGGTGGTTGAAGGGCTACTGTTCCCCATGCTGTTGCTGCGACTTTTTTGGTTAACCGATTTATTGCCAAGCTCCCTCGATAACTCTTCGGCATCCTTGGGGTCGTTGGGTGCAAAGATTACTCGATACATAAAGTTTGAAATCATGGCTCGCTTGGCTTCTTCACCATACTTGTCTGCGAGTTGTGAGGGCGACTGAATAATAGGCATTAGCCGTAAGTTATAACCGGCGAAAAATGCAATGCCATCTTTAATAATGTCCATTCGGCCAAGTGCAGTAAATTCATCCATAAGTAATAAAACTTTTTGAGGGTGAATTTTTGGGTCGGGTAGGGTGCTGGTATTTAAATCAATACATTGCTGGAAAAACAAATTTAACAAGGGCTTTAATCGAGCAAGGTTGTTGGGTGTCACTCCAACGTAGATTGTCATTCTTTTCTTTCGCAGATCCTCGAATGAAAAATCACTTTTTGAAGTTGCCGCGTCAATCATAGGGTTGTCGAATAATTCTAGGGCGCTGGTTAGTGTTGATTTAACCCCTGATCGTTGTTTTTCACCCATATTTAAGAAATTTAAAAAGTTGTTGATACATACCTGGTCAAGTTTTTCTTCGTGTTCATCAAGTTGTTCTTCTATTTCATCGGCGCTAGCGCCATTGATGAAGCGATAGACTTCACCGAGTGTTAAATTTTGATTGGTGTCGATTAGATACAAAGCAACGGCAAGAAAAAGCTTCCTAGCTTCGGATGACCACATAGGATCGCCCTGTAAAGGGTTTGGAGCCAAAAAGTTGGCGATTTTTTGTAGATCGTCTATGCGCTTCGCTTTATGCGTTGATACAGCCCCCAGGGGATTATAATGATGGGTTTCCCCGGCAGGGTCAGCAGGATTGAATAAAAAAGTTTGTTGGCCACTGGCTTTACGAAAACCGCTAGTTGCTTTAAAGTTTTCTAACTTAATATCGAGCACAACGGCTGATTCATCCCAGTTCAGCAGGTTTGGGATAACAATGCCGACACCCTTCCCGGATCGAGAGGGGGCTGCAACCAAGACATGCTCTGTACCTCCGGCCACAATAAACTTGCCGCCGATTTTACCAAGTAAAATTCCCTTACCGCCAAACAACCCGCGTTTTTGAATTTCGCCTCGACGGGCAAAACGAGCATCACCATACAGAGATTGATTTTTAATCAGCATTAACAGTGACAGCACAGCCACCAGAATGAGGGGTGAACCAGCCGCCAGCATGATTTTTTTAAGAACTGCCGGATTATGGCCGTAGGCTTGGTAATACTCAAAAATACTGAAAGGTTTTAGACCGGAATCTGGCAAATTAGCAAGGCTAAAGAATATGGCCGAAGAAAGATAAGACCAAAAACATAAACCAAGCGTAATACCGACAAGAATAATAATTATTTTAGCAGGGGTTTTGAGAGTGCCCATATTTAGCGTGCCTTTAGAGCTTTTTCGTAATGTTCAAAATAAATTTCTGAAATAATACGCTTGCCACCCACTCGTTTGAGTTGAATGACAATCTCAATAACGGAATGAATGTAATCAAGAATCTCTTGCCGTTTTAGCCCAAGCCCTGCCTGAGTAACCATTAAAATTAGTTGCTCATAAGCGCCCTGTGGAGTGTCGGCGTGGAGAGTGGATATAGAACCAGGGTGGCCGGTATTGACAGCCCGGAGATAGCTAAAAGCTTCAGATCCGCGTAGTTCGCTCAATAACAACCTATCCGGCCTTAGTCGTAAGGATGCTTCAAGTAAGTCTTGTACAGTGACTTGCGCTGTTCCTTGCCTGCCTTTAGAGGCCAGAAGGTGGACGGCGTTTGGTTGGGCTAGTACAGTTTCTCGCGTGTCCTCAATGGTAATTAGTCGTTCTTCGTCGGGAATGTTAGCAATCATTGCGTTAGCAAATGTTGTTTTGCCGGTGCTTGTGCCGCCGGACACAATGATATTTTTTTTATAAATAACAGCCTTCTCAATAAACTCACTAATGCGATGTTCTTTTAAAAGTCCGGCTAGTTCTAAATCAATATCTGGGATGCTGTTAGCGGCAGTAATTTTTACAGCATCAAAAGCGCCCGATTTTTTGTAATCATCTAAACTAAAAGCAATGCCCGTGGGTTTGCGTATTGATATGCAGATTTGCCCTTGCTCAACACAGGGAGGAATGACAATTTGAACCCGCTCCCCATCCGGTAAGCTGCCGGATAGGATTGGGGTTCTTTCGTCAAGTGATTGGCCGTTGCTACTCGCTATCAACGTAGCCAATGAACTAAGGCGCTCATAAGTAAGCTCTTTGTTTTTGTGCCGAGTGATGATTCCGGCATCTTCCACAAAAACCTCTTGGGGCTTGTTRATTGACAGCTCTGTTACGYTATCACCGACYAAATAGTCKTTAAGTAGTCGTARCTCAGTRAGTAGTGCCGCATTACTCATTTTTTCTGGCGCTCCAATTTTCGSGCATAAAGAACAGCGGGTTTAAAGTTCAAGTCACGAGCGACAAAGACATTGATTCGRTCCCCCTGGTTTTTGTGCATGGTCGGTGGAATGTTGATTGAATTTTCCAAGGCAATTTCRGCTGATTTAGAAAACGAGTCAGAAACAGCTATACGCTGGTTGTCGTTATCTGTGCCAGATTGCGAGAAACCACCRATAATACTCAAYAGCGCACTTGCACCRAATCGYTCAAGGAAGTGGCTGTCAATGAAGCCGCTTACGCCAGCYCGACCCAGAGAGTCCGTTCCTGGAGAGTCAAGYTTGATGTCCATGCCRTCRGGGGTAAGTAATCGAGACCAAATAACAAAKATACGTTYTTGGCCAAGCTCGATATTGTTACGGTATTCGCCMACCAACCGTGAACCTTTTGCAATCAACAAATARTTACCATCTTCTGAATAAACAGGCTCACTTACGATAGAGCGCACCATGCCGGGTAARTCCGAGTTCATCGCGGTCTCTAAAACCGCAGGGATAACTTTWCCCTGTARGAGYTTGAACGCTCTATCTTTAACATAACCCGCAGTGACCATTTCAACGCTGGARGTGGACAAGTYGCCTAACYTACCATYTTCGYCTTGCCCTCCAGTACCGTAGGCGCTTAACGCTTTGCGKGTTTCTYTTTCAAGGCGATCCATTTTCTCTCGTGCRGTCATTCGGAGGTTAGAGATTTGTCCGGCTTGTTCGTTCTTYGCYCCKGTGCCAGGCTGGATTCCTTTGTTGACTAAAACAAGCGGGGAGCGTCTTCTRCGATCCCGYATKTCCTCTTCTTTGCGTAGTCGCTGCTTTTCTTCTGCTGAAAGTTCAGGGGTTAAGTCAATGGYGTGAATCTCTTTCGGTTGTACGAGTGCCYTGGGTATTTCKTGGCTAATTTTKYTCGGGGCTGGGGTGTTTGACACCGAATACTCGTCGCCRGTGAAATCAATGTCKTTGTCTTTTTTCTCGTCTTTGTCGCTCATGCTGAAAAGAATAATGCCGATAGCAGCAATCATTACGAATACAATTAACCAAATGGGTATTGGCTTTTTGGCTGGCTCGCCAACCTGAGTAATAGATTCATCATCAGGTASTTCTAAGTTATCTRATTCTTCAGTCACAATTTATRCCTCACTTTTTTTGTYRTCGTGAGAAACCATTGTTTTAGTTCCRTCGGGCGCAAAYGACTTATTAAATACACAAGTCACATCGYTGCCATGACGYAAGACAAATTGCCTTGCCAGTCGCTGAACAACAASATATTTGCCTTTCGTGTGGAAATTTACTAAAGATTCTTTGCCGTCAGCGTCAACAGCAAAAATAGCAGGRGTGGGCGTGTTTTCATGGAAKGCAAARTACGTGAATTCACTATCATCAAAAACGCGGCGTGGGGCGACGAGCTCTGAGCCTCGATAGGTATATTCCATATTCACATCKTCGGCGTTAAATGAGTGCTSGGGCACGATAGCGCTATAGTCTATCCGCGCCGCTTCAGCTTGGCGCTTTTKCRCTTCCGCTAAAAGACGTTCTTCTTCTGGRTAACGAAACTTGAGTGTAAAGGTTAGTGATTTATCCCGGTGACTTGTCGCTTTTTTTGCGATTARCGTAAAATTATAMGCCCTYTTGGTRGTGATRACCTGCATGTTRCTATTAGCTTCGTCCTCTATCGGTTTAATAAAGAGYCGATGTCCAACTTCTAAAAATGTCCATGCCACGGTGTCGCCTATSGAKACGGTCAAGATTTCTTCCCTTGGAGAGAATTCAATCATTGATGAGAAACCATAGTGTGCAGTAATGGTTGTCGTATCAYTTTCGTTGTAGACAATGCTCTTGAYTCTCGCATCGGCAGTTCCSGGGTGAGGGTGTTTCTCAGCCAARGCAGCATGRGAAAAGAGGRTTGTCGCTAGAAGAAAAGYGATAACCGRCGGAATGCTYTTAAATGCTTGGAATTTCATGTTTTAGTCCTTTAATTGAGMAGTTCTTGGTCAGTTCKGTATTCGGTCACTTTGAAGCCTARAGGGTTTTTCATTCTCGCGGCTTCGCCGGTGGGTACGCTGGTAAACTTGTARTTTAAAATRTCGATGTAATGCGTTACCAARTCAGCTTCTTGTGTCTTTTGTTCAGTAATTGAGTAGCGGATGGTTGCAGTGTCACCCCGCAAAAAGGAGATACTAATAATCTTGACTTTTGCCGTGTTTGCGCCGTATCGAGAGAAGGGRTTTTCGGGATGTTCGTCAGMAAATCGTTTTGCRTAMGTATTAAAMCCTCGKCCCTCGGACAGCTCCTGAACCAGYACATAGTTTTCTTCAATGTCGAGGTTGGGRTTGTGTGATTCACGAGCSACRAGGTATTTRCCRATAAAATACTTGGCTAGCTGTTCGTTTATTGACAGGGTTTTGACATCCCCCTGGTACAGCGATAGCACTTCGGCTCGCCCTGTTTTTACGTCAACTTCAACAACGAATGGTTCGACCGTTTTGAGCGGTGTCAGTGCGGCGATAGCAAAAACGGCAACCAGCGCCACGATCAAAGAAATAATAGAAACTATCGTCATAGCGTTGCGTTGGCTGCGAAGATTTTTAATAACATCGTCCTCCCATGTTTCGCCTTCACTAAAATGTATTTCTTCGGCTTTGCTCATTGGCAGCGTCTCCTTGTGCCTAAATTTTATTTAATGGTTAGTTGGTGATTTTATTGGCACGCATGCGTCGAATTCTTTCTAGCCCTGCTTTACCTAGTGCCTTAGATTTTCCGTAACCCTTGCCAAAACCTTTGCCAGCGAGCCTTCCTGCTGCTGCTCCTGAACCAAGGGTACTGAGTGATACGCCCCCGGCTATTGCGCTGGTAATTCCCATGACTTGAAGTAGTAATAGAAATCCAACGATGCAAGAAAATATAAAGGGCAGAACGGCACCTGCATTCAAATCGCCTGATGCTGTTGCTGCTTCAAGGCTATCCATTGGAGCTTGCAGCATTGCGATACAAAAAAGCAGGATGGTATAGGTGAGCAGCGGGATAATCGCGTAATTTAAAAGCTGGCGTAGCCAGCCTTCAAACAGTCCTTTGGTGCCGCCGAACATCAACAGACCAATAAAAATGGGGGCAAGCCCTAGCAAGACCCCAACCGCAATTTTAGCCAACACAATCAAATAGGCGGCATAACCACAGAGTAAAACCGTTGCAAACATCGCAAACACGCCAGAAAACTTTAGGCCAATCGCATTCCACGGTGTCTCATGGATTAAATCATTTGCTGTGAACATTCCAATATCAAAAATATCTCCAACAAGGCCGTTTATGCCATCGGTGGAGTTGCTACTGTCACTGAGGACACTACCGATTAGTTGGGAGGGTGCGTTGGTGGTTAGTTCGTAAAGAATACTGGTAAATAAACCCACATTGACCGCAAAAATATAGACAACCAACGCCATAAACAGGTGTTTTAAGGCTCCTTTCAGGGTTTGCTCGATCCAACCCTGCATCATGGCAAGGCCATAGATAATAATGGTCAAAATCATCATTAAGCGCAGCGTGCCATCCACGCTAGCGGCAAGGTTGGTAAACATATCGATCACAAAGTCGTTCAAGGCATCATCAATGCTGTTCAATAAATCTTGAAACATGTGGGTTTGCTTCCTTTCTTTTTAGAGATTGGTGGTATTCCGTACCTGTTAGGACGAATCTTTAGGGGTAGTATTCGAAGCAGGTTTTGCTGAAATTCTTGCTAGCTTCCAGTTGTTCGGGGGTTTTTGTTGCTATAGCCTTAGCCACTTTTTTCTCACAATAGGCTTTAGTCTTCGCGGCTTTTGTTGCTGGGTCAGATTTGGTTTTGTCGCCTTTGCCAATGTAAGCAAGTTCAGCCGCTTTACCAGCTTCCATTTCTTTCATCAGATCTCGCGCAAGTTTTACGTCTTCGCTTTCAGAGTTACAGGCAACAAGACTGCCTAAACAAAGAGCGATGATGAAGGTGCGTTTTAAAATATCCATTTCAGTAATTCCTTAAAAGTGACGTTCAGGGCCGCAGGGATTAGCACTAAAGCTAAAATTATCCGTACAGGGTTTGGGTGGCGGCGGTGTGGTGCAACCTGCAAGAATTAGCATTGCTGCGGCACAACAAATAAGTGTAATTTTTTTCATAGATAATTCCTTTTATTGAGGGTGAAGGCTTAATAACCAGTGTTATATTTGGCTTCCATCGTTGCTGCTCCGTTAAAGCTTGCGCTGGACATTGCTGAGCTTTGCAGAAGAGCGGCTTGAAGCCGGATTGATTCGTTTTGTAGCGTTAGCATTTTTGAAAGCAGTACGTTGGTTAGATCCAGTGCGGATTTTTGGTCGGTGGCTCCGTCGATCTGTCCAATTAACGCTTCAATTTCTCCGGTGCGTTTGTTTGTGTCGGTGTAGGCGTTTTCTGAAAGACTCAGTGCCAGCATGTTAGACGCTACTGATTCGTCGTGATAACGGCTATATGCGCCCATATCACCGGCTGTTGGCATGTCTAACTCAGAACTGGTTAAAACACCTAAATCACCTTTCATTTGTGAATAAATGGCTTKRTAGCTGCTGTTTGTRCCTGGGATGCCMCCGGCTTTGATCGTTGTCATKGCTGTGCGCCAATCSGTTGGTGCCCAGCGKCGGTCTTGTGCTTGGCTTSCRCTTGTCAGCAAYGATTCYAGCCCCCTCGRTCCAGTCATAGATTGGTACTGCTGAATTTGTTGTTGGTATTGTTGGATTTGTTGTTGGTACTGYTTAATTTCGTTATCMAGTGATTCGACCATCGTCACTGTTTGYTCGATGTTTTCAAAGGCTGTCACGGTGGTTTGTAAAATRTTSGCAACGTCAATAGTTGGWACTCCTCCAGCAAAGACAGAACCACTGACAARATTCAGRCTTAATAAAATTACAAAAAACCCTTTTTTTGTGAAATTTAACATTGAGATTGCTCCTTTCTCTTYTTGTGRAAAATGGGTAGCCAAATGGCCGGATCGTCGCCAGCTTCTGCACGAATTTCATCTAAGAGTCGGACGGTTGACTCTCGGCCAGAGAGAACGGCTAGCGCATCATCCATGCCTTTTARRTTCAGTTTGGCAACAACAGAATGWCGGCCATGCTTTATTAAGAATGTYCGGTCRTTAGAATCCAGCTCATTCTTAATAAGATCAAATTCCTTGTCCGTGAGCGAAAAAGCCTCGCAGTGTGAGGCTCTATCTGCGTCAGGGTTCGGRTAAAAAATTTGAGTKGGTGATTGCTCGATAATGGTTGTTCCGATGCGAGTGTCAGCTAAATCCCGTGCAGATTGAGATCCAARAATMATTTGRCCATTCTGCTTACGAATAACTTTTTCCCAATTAAAAACTTTTTGAGATACATATGSGTCTTCGAGTCCCGCCCATCCCTCRTCRATAACAATTGACATCGGTGTGCCATCAATCATTTSGTCAATACGATGGAACATATAGCGCAGCGCACCAGCTCTTGCGATRGGTTCRTCGAGAATGTGGGTTAAGTCATAACCCACGGTRCGGGCATCCTTTGGAAATAAATCTTCATCATTATCAAACAACCACGCYAAATCACCCGCGCCATACCAACGCTTAAAMCGTAGTGCCAGGTGGTTATCAGTACCTTGTGGCAAGTAAGGTGCAAGGTTGACAATTTTTCGATCTKTTCTATCGAGRTTAAAATTACCTTGAATCAGTCGTGTGACRTGGCTCATATCAACGGCTGTCAGCGGTTGATTATTTTCTGTSAGCATGAARGAAACCARATCRATCAGRAAAGTAATGTTYGCAGGTGTCTCTTCAAGCTGAAACGGATTAAAGCCTGTTTTAGTCCCCGGYTCGATAGTCGCGTAAGTRCCRCCAATGGCTCGGATAAAAATCTCYGCGCCYCGATCTTTATCYAAGTACACGCGCCTAACATTATATTTTTCCAGCTGTGCCTGCAAAAATGTCATTAGTACCGTTTTACCCGTACCAGAGGGGCCTATTACTGTGGTGTTCCCTAGATCACCTAAATGGAAATTAAARTAGTAGGGCGTTCCTGATACCGTTTCGAGCAGTGTTACAGCRTTGCCCCAGTGGTTTCCGTCKATYTGGCCTGAWGGGTAGTTATGAAAAGATGAAAAAGCAGCRAAATTCTGACTGCTAATCCCCGCTTTGCGGCCWATGTAGGCTCGATTGCTTGGCAGTTGCGCCCAGAAAGCGGCTTCTAGCGCGATGTCTTCGCGTACCGCAGTTATTCCTTCGTCCGCAAGAAGACTGTCAGCCAATGCTAGATTTTTCTGTAATTGACGCTGGTTTTCAGCCGAACATAAAAGGGTGAAGTGGTGTTCGCCAAAGCTGATGCGGCCAGAGGCGAGATCATCCATGCCGTCGAGTAGTTCGTCGATCAATGAAATTGCATCATCGCCAGCTTGTTCCAGYTGRCGTTGTTGCACCCGCATTCTGTCAAGTGATGTTTTCCGGTCTGAGAACGTGAAGGACTGCGTAAGCACGTATTCGAAAGGTAGGGTCAATAACTTATCTAAAATACTCGGTCTRGTGTKTCCGCTGTATTCTTTRATCGTCAGACCGGCAATGAGTTTCGAGCCAGAGGGGSTTTTTARTTCAATGGCATCTTTGCCAAAAAAGGGYCGAGCTTTTGGCAAGTATTGGTTAATSGCTTGTCGTGGCAGCAAAACCGGACGAGKGCAGCTGTTTATTAGATATGAGAAAAAGGTAAGCGGTTCAGATACAAGCCCCTGGTTTGACTCTTTGATCGCTAGCAAGTGTGGTTCGTAATCYGAAAAATTTGAGAGCACTTTTTCGGTGACTTCTTCTAGCTCTCTGAGGGCTTCTTTCTGCGCRCGTTTTTGTGCTTGAATGTCACCGGCTTGTGACAGGCTTTTCAGAAAATCCGAAAAGCGATTTATTTTATTCTCTGCACCCTTACGAATAATCGTAATGTACAGGTCATTTGTGTACATTACTTTTTTGGTGACAACYTGCTCATAATCGCGGTTTAAATCYGCTGCAAAGCCAGATACGAAGTCACCTTTGGGAAACCGTGTTTCACTGCGCCGAATTATTGTTGACCAAAGAGCATAGCGATCATCGGACATGCCGTAGATCAAAGTATTCCGTTTTTCTTGGCGGCGGTTTATCAATTTTTGGTCAGCAGTGCCGAAACTAAAGCCCTCCAGCTTAATAACCTTGATAAGAACACCGTCGAAAGTGGTAATTGTGGAGCTATCGACATGGCGCGAGTAAGGGACGTGAACAGAAGAGGGGAGCTCTTTATTCAGTGCTGCGCCATTTTTTAGCTTCTGGTTTCTTTTGCGTGCTTTAGCTTTTCTTTCAGCTTTTTCCATGTCAGACAGTCCTTTTTGTCCATTCCTTTTTACTGATAGCTATATGTTACTTATAACTATGGTTGGTAACTGTTGGTGTTGCTCCAGTATTTACGATTAAGACATTTAGAGCATTTTAGTAACTTTACAGCCCAAACTTCAAAAATATTGGGGTCTTTTAAACAAATTAAGTAGCCTACAAAATGGAAAGGTAGACCCAGCAAAATCCAAGGTAGCTCGCCGGTTCCAAGAAAGGCAAAGACTGACAAGCCACCATTGATAATAAAAAAATTGAAGGTGACACCGGCCACCATCGGTGGCCGAGTCATACCCAAAAACAGTGGGCGTTGGATTTCTTCTGCTTCTATCACGTAACAGAACTGATAAATGTGTCTGCAATCCAGGCAGCACCGAAGATCAGGACGATCCCGCCAATGATTCCGCCGCCAACACCCCAACTCATACGTCCAGTCATTGCCATGAAGCCCAGAACAATAATGGCTAGGATTGCAGCGAGTCGTGCAGTGGTGCCAGTCAGTAAGTCAATGATGGTCTGGAGTGGGCCATCCCAGGGTGCAGCAACAGCAATCTCCGGGCTTCCAATAAAAGTTAATAAGAGTAAAAAGATGACAGGCTTATCCCAGCTACCATATTGTTTGGCTGGGACTTTCAGTGAATCAATGGCGCAGGCTACGGTTTCTTGAATCATGTACAGAATTTTTTCATTCTTCATGGTTAGTCCTTTAGTTTAGTTTTCTAGGGGTGGCTCTATGATGATCTCGAACCGTTTTAGCTCAGGAATCAAATTTTGGATGAATTTTTTCCCCAAATCTAAGTCCCTGAATTTTCTAACGTCCTTGCTTTGCGTTTTTGCATTTCCTGCAAGACCGATAATTAAACCGTAGCTATCTTTTTCATTGGCCTTTTTCTCTTTCTTTGGGAGTTGAAAAGAGACCTTTAGGTTTTCATTTGCTGTTATGAGTATTTTTAGTTGTTTTTCTTCGGTTGCGTACATGCCTTCGGCCTCACCAGATAATGAGAATTCAAAAGCGTGTATTTTGGCATGTAGCTTTTAAAGCTTATTTCAAGATATTCCATTATTAACGTCCATTTTCAACAATCCTGGATCCTAAAATAACAATATGCAACATACAATATTGTTATTTTGAGGTGTTGAGTCCTTTATACTGATATCGAATTACTCCCCTTTTTCAAGGGCGTAGATTATATCATCGCGGGTTGCCAGGTAGTATTCTTTACCCGACAGAAGGGATTTTTATACCTGAAGTACAAGGAGTTTTCTATATGCGGTTGTTCATCGCTGAAAAACCAAGTCTTGCTAGAGCAATAGTTGAAGTTTTACCCAGCCCACACGTTAAAGACGGCGACTGTGTTCGCTGTGGTGATAGCGATATTGTCGCCTGGTGCGTCGGCCACATACTTGAGCTGGCTCCACCCGACCAATACAACCCTTCTTTTAAACAATGGGACATAGAAAGCCTCCCGATTATTCCGGAGTCTTGGAAGCATTTAGTATCGAACCCAAAAATCTATAAAGGTTTAAGCGGCCTAATAAAACAAGCCGATATCATTGTGAATGCTGGCGACCCAGACAGGGAGGGGCAGTTATTAGTTGATGAAGTGATTGAGCGTGTAGGCACGAAAGCGTTAATTCAGCGAATTTTAATCAATGACTTAAATCTAGCGGCTGTAAAAAAGGCACTTTCTGCTATTGACGATAATAGTAACTATAAAGGGTTGTCTGATTCGGCGCTTGCACGAGGTAGGGCTGACTGGCTTTATGGTTTAAATATGACTCGGCTTTACACGCTGCTAGGTCGAGCCGGGGGTTATGATGGCGTTTTGTCTGTTGGTCGTGTGCAAACGCCTTTACTAGGTTTGATCGTTCGCAGGGACAGAGAGATAGCGAACTTTGTAGCCAAGTCTTTCTATACGATGATTGCTGACTTTCAAGCTGGTGGTAGTTTTTCTGGAAATTGGAAGGCGGGAGAGTCAGCAAAGCCCTATTTAGATGAAGAAGGCCGTTTAGTTGATGAAGCCTATGCAAATAATCTCGCAGCTCTCTTGCGAAATAAAGATGGATTCATTGAGTCTGTAGAAAAGAAAGATAAGAAGAAACTCCCACCATTACCTTTTTCGCTGAACGGGATACAAGTCGCCGCCGCGAAGCGTTACGACTATTCAGCTCAAGAGGTCTTGGATGCTTGCCAGGGTTTATACGAAACCCACAAACTCACCACCTACCCTCGGTCAGATTGTTCCTATCTACCTGAAGAGCATTTAGGTGATGCAAGGGTCGTTATTGAATCAGTCATCGCAAATAGTGAGGCTTGTCGTGTTCTCGCAGCCGGGGCAAATAGCGTGCTTAGGTCAAAAGCCTGGGATGATTCAAAAGTAACGGCCCACCACGCAATTATCCCCACACCAACGAGAGTAGATGTCTCTCGCTTGACGCTCGTAGAAAGTAATATCTACAACCTTATCTGTGAGCGTTACCTGATCCAGTTTTACCCGAACCACGAATATAAAGAGACAAAAATAGACGTTCGGGTTGGTGGTGAACTTTTCACTAAAACCGGAAAGATCGTTACTCAGCTAGGTTGGATTGGGGCTATCAACAGCGCCGATGAAGACGGCGAGAAAGAGAGCCAATTACCAGATGTGGCAGAGAATGAAAAAGTCATTTGCAAAATAGTGACAGTGCAAAACAAAACAACAACAGCACCAAAGCCCTTTGCTAATGAAAGTATTGTGGTGGCGATGAGCGGTATTTCTAAGTTTGTTACAAACCCAAAGATTAAGGCTTTGCTGAAAGATTCAGACGGCATAGGAACCCCCGCGACACAATCTCAAATTATCGAAACGCTTTATCTTCGTCAATACATTGTGAAAAGGGGTAAGTCGATTGTATCAACAGAGCTTGGGCAATTTTTGGTTTCGGTTTTACCGGATGTTGCAACAACCCCAGATATGACTGCGTTTTGGGAGTCGGCAATGAGTCGTATTTCTTCAAATGAAATGCCGCTTAATCAGTTTTTGAGTGGTATCGAGAAACAACTAACAAAGCTCATTGCCGGTGGTGTAGAGCAAAAGAAATTAGTGATACCTGGTCTTGTTCTGCATAGCTGCCCTAGTGATGCTTGTGATGGTAATTTTTCACGGAAAAAAGGCGTGAACGGCCACTTTTGGGGTTGTGACAATTATAAAACTGGCTGCAAAGAAACACGGCCAGATAAGCGTGGCCAACCAGATTGGAATCCAAAGATAAAAAAAGGAGGTGCAAAAAAGACTAGAAAAGTAAGAAGGTCGAGAGGTAGGAAGACTAATTAAATTAATATTTAGATAAGGGGATATTCAAATGAGTGATTCAACTAAGGGCAGAGCGCCCGGTTTTTATGCTTTAAATCCTGTTCAGCACGGTAAGGGCGACGATGCAAAAACTTATTGGAACGGCGTGGCTGCTTAAAGAAAAAGAAGGCATTAGTGTCAAGCTCGATTCAACATCTATCAATGGGGAGTTTATATTGATGCCCCCAAAGCCGGAAAGCGGTGGGGCTTAGATGATGTGGAGCTTGAAAAACTACAGACCAAAGCTATAAGCAGCGGGGGTCATAGCATAGGGTTCTTGTAACCTTAATCATGCGCTTTGCGCATCAACTGATATTACTACATACTACTGAAGTCGGGCGTAGTAACCTAAAACACGGCCGTGAACGCCGGACAAAACGTTCTCTTCTCTCAGTCGAGAGGAGGGCTCTATACAATAGCGTTCGCGTGAAAAAGTCCCGCCTGGTTTCTAGGTTACTAACCTCTCGACACCAGAAGAAAAAAAGGATTTTTTATGAAAGCTGAGTTTTTGGAACAACTTTTAATCTCTGATAAGTTGCCCAGCTTGCCGGTTGTTGCAACAAAGATATTAACGTTATCAAATGACCCTGATTCATCATTAAGTGATTTTACTCGCTTAACGAAGTGTCCGAAATTAGTGGTGCAGATCATTAAAGGCAAGCAAGCAACGGGGAAAGGCTTACGCCACGGTTTTGGCGTGGCTATGGTGATATCGAGCAAGCCATTGCCGCTTCATATCTTGGCACAGTTAATGGGGCATTCGGACACGAAAACCACCGAGATCTATTTGCAGGTCGTTGGTGAAGAAAAGCGACAATTGGTGGCTGATGCATGGGCAGGATAAATATTTTTGTTGCCGGTTGCATTTATCTTGTGACCATTGTCAGGGGTCATTTTTTTTGATACTGTTATGACCATAGTAATGTGACTAGAGGCACAAAATGCAGCATTTATCTAAATCTCAATTTAAGCCCCAAGCATTGAAGTTTATGCGCGAGGTTGAAGAAACGGGTGAGTCTATTTTAATTACCGATCACGGAAAATCGGTGTTAGAGCTTAAACCGTATAAACCAGACAGCGTAGATCCTTTGGTTCGCCTGAAGGGAACTGTCGTTGAGTTTACAGATCCTTTTGAGCCTGTTTCAACCGATGATTGGGAGAGCGCCAATTGATCGTGCTCGATACGCATATTTTGGTTTGGTGGATCTCCGGCGATACGAAGTTGTCTGCGGCCGCTAAAAAAACCATTGCCAAACATTTGCCCATCGACCGGAGTATTTTAATTTCGTCAATAACCGCGTGGGAAATTGCCATGCTGGTTGAGAAGGGTAGGTTGGTGCTTAATATGGAAGTAACTGGGTGGCTGGCAGAGGTCTCCAAGATACCTTCAGTGGAGTTTGTGCCGGTAGACAACGTGGTGGGTGTTAATTCAACTTGCCTGCCAGGGGCGTTCCACAAAGATCCAGCAGACAGAATGATTGTGGCGTTTGCGCGTCAAGGGTCTTATCCGCTGGTGACGGCTGATGAGAAAATACTGAATTACAAGCATGTTAAAACCGTTTGGTAATGCACAGCACAGTAAACGGTTATGCATTAAATATATGACTAAAATGGTCAGGGAAAATGAAACAGTCTTGGTGCTGAATCAAGCTAACGGGAGTGTAGGTGGGGCAGATCATTGTGTATGGGAACCTTACGTCGGGCTGACTTAGACTTGACGTGTTTTTTGACATCATTATCGTTAATGCTGAAATACCAAGTTCCAGAATCAACATCTTTTATTACATCAGAGACCTGTAACTGTGCGATCTCATTCTGTCTTGCACCTGAGAAGAGGGCGATTATTGGGATCCAGAATTGCCATGAGGTCGAGATACGTTTTTTGTCTAAATTGAATAACGTCTTTAGATCGTCATTTGTGTACGTAGCATAAGATTTTTTATTAGCTTCAACATTAATTCCTTCAAATGGGTTTTTAAGGAGGTACTCCTCAGTGACTAACCATTTGAAGAACTCGGAAAGGTTGGTCATTCGCTGGTTTACGCTACTAGGTGTTAGTGGTTGTGCTGACTTAGGTACGTCTTCTAAGGGGGTAGAGCCAAATTTCTTCTCATTTACAAAAGTTTTCCATGCTTCGGACAGTAAGAGTGATGAAATTGCATCATTCTGAGTTGTGTTGATCATAGGTTTAGGTTGTAGGAATGCTGGAAGCTTGGGTTTGTATTCTTCAGGGTTGAGGCTATCAAGCTGCTTTTGGGTGCGGTGAATATGGATATCGAGGTAATCAGTTAAGAGCTTTTCAAATACAGTCGCATCTATATCGGTAAAACCTCTATCTTTTAATACGCGTTGTAGACCGATTCTTAACCATTCACGAGGAGAATCAGATCTGTCCTCCCTTGAGTCTGAGGGCGTGGCCTTATATTCACCTGATTCAGTGAGAGCGGCTTGTTTGAAGTATGTTAAATCACCTTTTATAAATTCTGAGAGGAATTGCAGCTCATGAATATCTTCGGGTTGTTCAAACTGTTGAGAGTCGGCTTTACGCCATAACTGTTCTAAAAGTGCGTGATAGGTGGTTTCGTTGAGTTCCTTCATCTTGTAGGAAGACCTAACCCTTTTAGTTGCATCTACTAACTGTTGTAGTTTGATAGATCGTAGCGTTGCGGTGTATTTGTCTTTAGTTTGAAGGGATCGTATCAGTTCGCTAAAACCAATAATAGGGCGTAAATCAATGGGAAGCTGCCACCGAAAATAGTAGGTGTTTGTTCTTTTTAGTAGCATTTTTAGTAGCAGAATCTAAATGTCGTTTTTAGAGTGCTAAATGAAGTTGCCAAACTACCTGAGAATGCAGGGAAGAGAGAGTGTAAAAGGTAGTAGTTACTAACCTGTTTAAAATTTTGGTGCCAGGAGAGGACTTGAACCACCGCGTTTTAAATCTTACGGAACGCCCGTAACTTACTGATAATGCGAAAGATAAAGTTCTACCTGACGTTCAAGGTAGAGCCTAAGTGTACCACCCTAATGTTGCCCATGCGAATCCATTTGAAATCGGGTATTTGCAGGTATTATTGGATATAAGGACAAAAATCATTTTGAGTGTTTCTGTTATAGAGACAGTGTTTTGATAAAATAAATGTCCTTTAAATGTCTCTAAACGCCACATATGTCCCTAAAAGTGTCCCTTACTTGAAATATGGGACATTTTTAATTTTCACCCGATTATACAAACAAAAATCACAGTGTGAAGTAGGCTGTTTGGTATTTGCTTGATTTTATATCTCGCCATTTTTTATATATTCTTTCGCGTTTTTAGCTTAAATATTATAACTATATGAATTATAATGAATTAACTAATAGACTATTAACCAATAGTGCCGTATATTGGTAGCGTATAACTGTCGTATGTTGGAGGGGTGTGTAATGGCACTGAATACGTTAAAAAGTAAGATTAAATATCGTCTAAGTCGGAGTAAAGATACTGTCTTTATGCCGCAGGATTTTTTTGATCTATCTGATCGGGATCAAGTAGGTCGTGTTTTGCGTCAGCTTATTGAAGATGGTCAGCTTATTCGGTTCGGCTATGGTCTGTATGCAAAAGCGAGCAAGTCGCCTTACTCAGGTAAAGTTGTGCCTGAAAAAGGGCTTCCAGTTTTGGCGCGGGAAGCGTTAACCAACAAGTTAGGTGTAACTGTTGATATATCAACGGCTACAAAGCGTTATAACAGTGGTGAAAGCACTCAGGTTCCAACGGGACGAGTGATCGGCGTAAAAGGCCGCGTGACACGTAAAATGAGCTATAACGGACAGTCAGTGAAGTTTGAACATGTCTATTGATATTGAAGCCGTTGAGTTTATTTCGCGGGAGAGAGGTATCGATCCTGCCTTTATTGAAAAGGATTGGTACGCTGTTCAGGTGTTAAAAGCACTTGCTGATTTTTCCCATGATGCGATTACGGTTATATTTACTGGCGGAACAAGCTTGTCAAAAGGGCATGGCCTATTACAGCGTTTTTCTGAGGATTTAGATTTTCGAGCGCGTTTTGATACGGATACTCCGCCAAATAAAACAAAAAGAAGAGCGTTTCGAAACAACATAATCGATATTCTAAAAGCTATAGATGGCGTTGGTCTTGATGAAAATAAAGTTACTTCATACGGACTGGGCTTTAAGATATTTCTCTCTTACAGCAACCACTTTGAATCGCACGATAGTATACGTGCAGATTTGCAGGTGGAGTTCAGTTATACCCAGCCTCGACTTGGGTCTGACATCAAAGACATCATATCTTTTGTCGCAGAATATAAGGGGGAAGAGGCCGAAACTAATATTTTGTGTTTATCCCCTGTTGAAATTGCCGCAGATAAATTAAGTGGTTTGATCTGGCGCGTTCTCAAGCGTGATAGAACAAGTGAAAAAGACGATCCATCCATGATCCGACATCTGCATGATCTCTGTGCATTGCGTATTATTATTCATGAAAATCAGGAGCTGTTTACGCAAACGGTAATATCTTCTTTTGCTGCGGATCAAGAAAGACCAAGTAGAAATGTTGATATGGGGTTGTCCGATGCGGCTAAAAAAGCCCTAGCGATACTGGGAAGTGATGGCATATACCCCCAAGAATATCAGCAGTTTGTTGATGAAGTGTCTTATGCTGATGATGAAAACCGCATTGACTTTGATGCGGCCCTTGAGGATTTTTCTGGTATAGCGGAGCTGTGTTCTAGTTGAACAAACTTTTAACCCTCACCCAATTATCCATCCGCTTCCATCCGCTTAAACTTTTGTTTTAATGCTGTATGCGAAATGAAAACCATCAAAGTTATAAGCCTATTTTAGATTGCTCTATTTTGCCCTATTCTCTCAATGAAGCGGTTCATTGGATGACGTTATGAAGGATGAAATTTTGACTTTGAAAGAGGTCGCTGAATATCTAAAGTTAGCGGAAAAGACAGCTTACAGGTTAGCCGCCGAGCGTAAGTTGCCGGGATTTAAGGTTGGTGGAAGCTGGCGGTTTAAGAAAGAAGATATTGAAAGTTGGATTACTGAGCAGATATTTATAGTAGATAGCCACCCTTTCTTCTGGAAGCTTAGCTGGGTTTAGGCTTAAGCAATTGAAATCGGGAACTTATTGAACAATAAATATTCACCGAATAATAAGAGTTCTGATATAACGGAATTCTTGGATGGATACAAGACAATGAAATTAAAGGACTCAGTTGTTGAGCGGCCTGAATGGCAATCGCTACAACGACATAAGCAATCACTGGCTGATATGAATTTACAGCATCTCTTTGCAGAGGATGATGGGAGATTTGAAAAATTTTCATTCAGATTTAATGACTTACTCTATGATTTTTCAAAAAATCTGATCGACAGTCATACCTTAGAATTGTTAGTAGATTTGGCTGAGGCAACCGGCTTGAATGATCGTATCAATGCATTGTTTTCCGGTGAACCTGTCAATGTCACCGAAAATCGTCCTGCTCTACACACCGCATTACGCATGTCTTCTGGGCAGGTGATGGTTAATGGTAATAATGTAGTACCTGAAATTATTGCCATTCGTGAAAAAATGAGGGATATATCGGAACGCTTAAGAGCGGGACTGTGGCTGGGTAGTACGGGGAAGCCGATTACAACAGTTGTTAATTTAGGTGTTGGGGGGTCTGATTTGGGGCCGAGAATGGTGTGCCAGGCCTTTAAACACCAAGCTTCAGTAAATGTGAAAGTGCTTTTTGTATCTAGTATCGACGGTAATGAAGTAGTGGATACTCTTAAGAAGCTAAATCCTGAAACTACCTTATTTATTATTTGCTCCAAATCTTTTACTACGGTTGATACGCTGGCTAATGCTGAGACGGCAAAACAGTGGCTTATAGAGTCTTTAGGTAATAACAGCTCCTTAGCTAACCATTTTATTGGCGTATCTGGAAGCCCTGAAAAAATGGCTAATTTCGGGATTGATTATGAACGTCAGTTACCTGTATGGGACTGGGTTGGCGGTCGCTATTCGGTATGGTCAACTGTAGGGTTATCGGTTGCTATCAGCCTTGGAATGAATGAGTTTGAAAAGTTATTATTAGGTGCTACTGAAGCAGATAAACATTTTTTTGAAACAGCTTTTACAAAGAACATCCCCGTTATCCAGGCGCTTGTCAGCATTTGGTATAATAATTTTCACGGTGCTTCCACTCAAGTCATTCTGCCTTATGATCATCGTTTGCATGTCTTACCTGCATTTCTGCAACAACTTGAAATGGAAAGTAACGGGAAAAGTGTAACGCTTAATGGAAGTGAGGTTTCATTTAACACTGCACCTATTATCTGGGGTGAGTTTGGCCCAAATGCCCAGCATGCTTTTTATCAACTCTTGCATCAGGGGACGCATTTTGTGCCCGTTGAATTTATTGCAGTAGCCGACAACACAGCTGTACCTGAAAAGCATCAGGAATTAGCATTGGCGAATTGTTTTGCCCAATCAAGGGCATTAATGGAAGGCCAACCTGCTGTAACAAATGATAATGGTTGTAGAGATATGCCACGATACTACCCTGGCAATAAACCCAGTACGACTATTTTACTACGTGAATTAACACCTGAGAATTTAGGAAGTTTAATTGCTTTTTATGAGCACAAAGTTTTTGTTCAGAGTGTCATCTGGAACATTAACCCCTTTGACCAGTGGGGTGTTGAGCTTGGCAAACAATTAGCTTGGCAATTACAAAGTGATCAGTTAGATCCAGCTTTTCACCTTCAACCGAGCTATGACGATTCAACCCTAGGACTTATCGCGTTTGTCCGAAAAGTATCGACTTAATGCGTGGGATTTGAATCCGTGATAATTGAAAAGGTATCGAGCCGTAAAACTATGACCTTAGCGAGTGAACGCTTGTAGACTTTCTTCACTGTGCTTATCTATTAGAATTGCAGTATTTTCGTGAAAGAATTCGTGCGATACGATGAGTATCATCTTAAATGGTTGAGATGTTTTTTTGCTGAGAGTGATGGGAATAAAACTATTCAATTGTTCGTTCATACAAGGAATTACTGAAAGACATGACAATCAGGGACTTGATTCGTTATCTGATGCCACGCCGTATGACTTTGCTGTTGGCCTCCGTTTTGATGATCGGAGGAAGCATTGCGACGTTAGCAACGCCTTGGTTTGCTGGGCGCTTTGCCGAAGTAATATTGATCTCGGATGTGACGGAGCAGGTTGCTCCCAATATTTCGGTAGGTCTTATGTTGGGGGTGTGGTTGCTGGTTTTAATCATCCAGGCTCTTCTTAGCTTTTTTGCTACTTATCTGGTTACGTTTAGTGGTGCCGAGATACTCGCTAACCTGAGTAACAGGCTTTATGAGCATTTACAGATGTTGCCGCTGGATTTTCATAATTACAGGAAACGCGGAGACTTATTGGCATTGCTCAGCAATGATATTGCCATCTTAAGTCATTTTGTTAGTGGTACCTTGACCTCTCTGGCACCGATGCTTTTCACCTTGGTGGGAGCCTTGGTGATGATGGCCCTGATCGATAAGGGTGTGGCCATGCTAGTCGTGGTGTTGGTTCCTTTTTTCTTTTTGATATTGAAGGTGTTGGGTAGACAGATTCGTCCAGTGTCCGAGGCACTGGTACAAAAACAGGCCGACTCACTGGCTCTAGCGGAAGAAAATCTGGGTTTAATCTCTCTTATTAAAGCGTTTAACCGCGAAGCCACAGAGTTTCGTCGTTATAGGCAACGTACCTTGAACGTTTTAGCTTTGCGTAAAGAGCAGTTGAGGTTGCAGGCATTATTGTCACCAGCCACTCAATTGTTATCCTCTGCCGGTATTCTGTTAATACTCTGGGTGAGTAGCCAGCACTTGCGAGCGGCGCAGATCACAATTCCAGAACTGATAAGCTTGTTACTCTATGGTTTGTTGTTTGCACGGCCGGTAAGTAGTTTAGCTAATCTTTATGGTCAAATGCAGCAAGTCATTGGGTCGTCAAAGCGCCTTCTGAATGTTCTTTCGGTGGAGTCAGAGCCACATGAAACGAGCTTTAGTGAGTTGCCAAAGGTGAATGGGGAGATTAAATTTTGTGATGTTAGTTTTGGCTACTCAGGGCGACCGCCACTCTGGGATAAGCTTAATTTACATATAAAAGTGGGCGAAACTGTAGCTATCACAGGCTTGAATGGCATGGGTAAGACCACCCTGTTGCACTTGCTAATGCGATTTAATGATCCTCAGCAAGGCCGTATTTTGATAGACGGTCACGATATTAGTACTGTTTCATTGGCAAGCCTGAGGCAACAGTTGGGATTTGTTTCGCAACACACTCTTTTGAGTGATGGCACGGTTGAAGACAATATTCGTTATGGTCACCCCGATGCCAGTCAGGAAGAAATAGAAGCGGTTGCCCGCGAAGCCTGCGTGCATGATTTTGTGGTCAACTTGCCTGAAGGATACCAAACACAGATTGGCGAGTTGGGCGTCAGGTTATCGGGTGGGCAGCGACAGCGTATTGCACTTGCAAGAGTGCTTTTAAGTAAGCCAGGGATACTGTTGCTAGATGAAGCAACCTCAATGTTTGATCAGCAAGGTGAATTGCAATTTTTTGAGCAAAGCCACAAGCTGTTTGCCAAACATACAGTCATTCTGATTGCCCACTGTGAGGCAGGCTGGATGCAGGCAGATCGAGTGCTAAAACTTGAGAATGGGGCGCTGACTGATATCACTGTTGATCATAAAACCAGGGAGGTGAGCTAAGTCTATGCCAACATACAAAATACCCACAGAGCTTTTGCTGCAAGCCGTCGGTGATGAAACGGTCATTCTTGACCCGCGTTCTGGAAATTACTTTACTCTGGACTCGATTGGTACAGATATGATTCAGCAGTTCCGGGAAAATGACAGCGTTGAAGCCACAGCGCAGAACATGTCAGAAAAACATGACGTGTCTCAAGCAACCATTCACGCAGATCTAGTCGGCTTGCTGAACGAAATGGCAGACCAAGGTTTGGTGCAGAAAACTTGAGGTTAAGGAAGTTACCACGTTTTATTGAAGCTTGGCTGACGTTAGCCTGGGTGGATTTACAGGTCAGCTTTACCCGTTACCATTATTGGCAGCATTATCTTACGCTAGGGGTAAAACCCCATAACACTGAGCTGGCTTCGCAAAAAGTATACGATGAAACGGTTTCCTGGCAACGTATTCGAGAACTGATTGCACTGTCGGAAACTGCGACACGCTATCATTGGCGATCAATGAATTGTTTGCGGCGCTGTTTTGCTCAACAGCGCATACTCTTGCGGCGCAATATCGCCAGTAGACTGCACATCGGTGTGACTAAAGATCAAGGTCAGCTGAAAGCGCACGCCTGGCTTTCGGTTAGAGGCAGTGTAATCAATGATTCTATGGATGTGATCTCTCAATATACAGAGTTACAGCCGGAAAGTTATGAGCAGTTTTCTAAGGTTTTGAAGTAACTGACTTCTAGCTCCAGCCTTCAAAATACGTGGCGTATTTCTGGAACCAAATCTGGGTTAGTAACGCATAGAGCAAATCCACATTAAGGCTGGCTTGAGGCCCGTTAACGGACGCATCAAAGGCTGCCAATAAACGTTTATTGTCCACCAGCCCCATTTCCTGCAGGCGTGTATCTGACAGGATACTGCGGATACTGTCGGCCTGTGAGCGAAGAATATTACCAAAAAAGCTATCAAAAATAATTTTTTGCTTATTCCAGCATACGGACGCAGGTAAGTGTTGATTCATGACCCGTCGCAGCAGCCACTTTGGGCGATTTTCCCTGATCCACAGATCATCGGRTATAGCGAAGCTAAATTCTGCCAGCCGGCGGTCAAAAAATGGGTGGCGCACATCAATGCCGTAACTGGCACCTACTCGTTGATACGAGCGAACAGAATTAAAAGTGGAAGTCCGTTGCAAGGCTTCATAGCGGGCTTGTAATGCCGGGTTTTTGAAGTGCGTATCGGTATTGCCCTGCATTGACTCTTCGAGCCCAAATTGTTTTGCGGCTCCAGGAGGTATCCAGGCCGGTAACAGTGAATGCTTGCTTTTTCCTAGCACGTGTTTGGCAGCCGATTTAAATGGTTGAGGTAGTAGCGGTTTAATGAACAGGTTTAATAACGTATTGCCAACAGGCAGCTGCATCTCACGGCAGCCGCGGATAACTTCCGGTAACACTGCCAAGCTCCCTCGCTTTAAACGTTGGCTATAAGTAAGACTGTGCCCCCAGCACATCTCATCGCCACCACTACCTGTTAGTAACACATTGGCACCGGCAGATTTTAGCATTTCCATTTCATCTATATAGCGTGGAGATAGCACGGTGCCGGGGCTTTCTAGGCTGGGCGGGTAGAGCGAGGCGAAATCGAGATTTAGGTGTTTCTCTGCCGCCAGCATGTGTGTGTTGTTGAGCCCCAGGTGAGAGGCTGTTTCTATAATGTGTTCTGTTTCATCGCAGTTTTTGGTGGCTGCGTAGCTATGAGAGATCACCATTAACGACCGGTTCTGCTGATGTAATGTTTTATTTGCAAAGGCGGTTACGCTGGTTGAGTCCATGCCCCCGCTCATCTGAGATCCTACAACCGAGGAATCGCTTCTCAGTCGGTCGCTTACGCATCGGCCAAGTAATTCGTGCAGGTGTTCCTCGTACTCCGCGAGTTGGCTGTAGCGTAGCTTATAACTTGTATCAATATTCCAGAAACGTTGCACGGAAAATTGGTTCGCAGATGCTGATATGGAGTGGCCTGCAGGTAGGCATTCAATACCCTCAAATAACGAAGCGTCGGGATCGGGCCAGCCGCTGACCCAGCCGGCAAGTGATGCTTTGTTGATTTTGCAGGTGAGCAGGGGGTGGTTAAGTAGTACTTGAGCGTCCGATGCAATACACAGGTCTTCACCGACTCTGGCATAGTAGAGCGTGCGCATATTCATCGGATCACGGGCGGCATAAAGCCGCTTTTGTGCTGAGTCCCRAATAATAAAGGAAAAATCACCTATTAACCTGTTCGCTGAGTCTCGCCCCCACTTTTTATAAGCGGCAAGAATAATTTCTCCATCGGACAATTGGCTCGCGCTAAAGGATGTGTGATTAAACAGTAAGTTTGAAATTTCTTCACGATTGTCGATGCGTGCGTCGCAAATAATTTTGAGTCCGCAGGGGTCAGAAATAATGCTAGTGGTATTTGTTTTGATTGACGAAGCGCATGAAAACTCTGCAGACAGGTTGTCGCGCAAGGGGGGGCTGCGGTGTTTTAGTATCTGGTTTAATATCGCGTCAGCGCGACCTTTTGTTTGCCAATTGGCGATAGCGACCAGTCTTTCCATAATTGCTCATCCATTGAAAGCAGCAATGATACGCGTTGAGATTACGCTTTAGCAATTTGTTGTTGGTTCGAGCTCTAACTGTGCTGGAGAAAGTTTTATTAACGGGTTTTATTCTGAGGTGGTGTACGTTGGTTTGGCTTTACTAGGTTTTACAAGCAATACGCTAATATTAAGAGCCAAGACGTATAAATAACTCGGCCGCAAGCCCCCGAGATTTACGCTAYGCNAGWTAAARWRTYAGTAAAGTTTACAGTTTAATGTTAATTAATCGGTAAACTTTAATCGGCCATAACTAACTTATTGATAAGATAGGTGAATTTATTGTTGGTGCAAACTTTGCATGTCGAAGTGATAAATGCAAGCTGTAGTTGTAATTTTAGTTTACAATAACCCGCATCTCCCGATGGATTTGGCACTTAGTCAGCAGGGATATTTCTTTACAAAGGATTCTCAATATGAAATGTGCACTACTTTTAGCCTCTTTTGTTCTCTCGTCTTGGGCTTCTTCTGCTTTTTCCTCCGTGATTACTCCTGCTGTTACAGGCGCTGACATGGCCGGTATTCAGGTGACTGCTACTTTTGATGGTGGTTTTACTGAAACCCTTGTGTGGGGTGTTACTGGTTCTGATGCGTCGGTCGCTAACAGTGAAGGTTTCTCTGGTGGTGTGACGGGCGCTGGCTGGTCGCTTGTTCAACAGGGTAATACTTTTGGTGATGTGACTCCTACTGGGCAGTTGTTAGGTCTATGGACCCTCTCTAATTTTTCCACCTCTGATTTGGATTTGCTGACTCTTACGATTGATGCCTTGGCGGGTGGAATTGTATTTGATAACGTATTTGGCGTAGAAGAGACTGTTGGTTCGAGTGTGGGTAGACCTTTTACGCCTGATCAACTAGGCGTGACGGCTGTTTATGGAGATATCTATAGTTCCCCTGATCTCTGGGGCAATCTGACGTTGGCTTTTTCTGATTTCGATTCAGGTAGCACATTAAGATTTTTTGCTGATACAGATGCGGTTGTTCCCGTGCCAGGCAGTTTAAGTTTGTTGGTAATCGGTATGCTGGGATTGATCGTTTCACGCCGTCATCAGCAATCTGAAGTTTAGGAAGGTGGATAAAATGGAACATAATTTGAATACTAAGACTTGTAAGCAAGATCAAGAGCGCAAGCCCTACACTAAACCGACACTAACAAAGGTGGGTAGTTTGGCTGAGTTGACTCAAGGTTTTGCTGGTAGTGTGCCTGATGAGCAAGGCGGCCAAACCAAGCGTAATCCCTTCCAGGGCTAATGCATTATTTGCCGTTCAGAGCGTTGTTGAGAAGCAAAGCATCATAGAAAAACTACCCGACTTGTTTGATAAGCCATTGCATGGCGTGCAACTGCTCAGGGATGGCTTTGCGCAAAAAAACAGTGGGTGCCAGCTGTTTTTGCAGTTGCGAGTGGGCAGAAATAGGAAACAACGAACAACAAAGCCCCTCTGGTCCTTAAAGGACGAAGGGGATCGTTACAGCAGCTTGGTCGAATTGTTCTGTGCTGATCAGGTGGATACGTTAACGATAGATTGTGAAGGTAAAGGCAGCTTTGAATACACCGACCAAAGTGTCGCGATTTGCTGGGAAGAAAATGGTACAGGGCCGGAACACTATTTCCAAAGTTTGGGCCTTGGTCTTTGGTTAGAAAAACAGGGGGTTCCCTGTATTCATGCCAATGCCCTGGCAATTGACGACTTTGCGATCGGCATACTCGCGCCAAGCCAAACGGGCAAAACAACACTCACCGCAGCACTGCTACACGCAGGGTTGGCAATGATGTCAGACGACATGTTAGCACTGTACCAAGCAGATAATGAGTGGCGAGTGTATCCCAGTTGGCCTATTTTCAGAGTCTGGCCAGATTCGGCCAAAATGTACGCTGAAACAGATATTGAAACGTTACCCCGCGTGCACAGTCGGTTTGACAAAAGAATCATTGATCTTGAGACGTGCTCAGGACTTAAGTCTTGCCAAAGTTCGCGACCCTTGAAGCAGCTTTATTTATTGGACCGCCAAAGCACAACCGAAAGTTCACAGCGTAATTCGGTAACCATTGAAGCAGTATCTCCTGCTCATGCGCTGGTTCATTTGCTACAAAACAGTATGTTAGGTGGGGCCTACAGTGCGCTGGGGGTTGAGCAAGGCAGGCTTAAAAAGCTCGCCGCCCTGCTTGAGATGGTGCCTTTGAAAAAGATTACCTATAACTCTGGCATGGAATTGCTGCCAGAGGTTTGTAAGACCCTCTTGGCGGATGCGAAAGCCTGAAGGAAATAGAAAAAGCAGTTGTATCAACGTACAAGCGTACACAAACCATATTTGAGAACGGAACAAGGAATGGTCTTTGCCTGATACCTGAGTAACAGGAAGCAAAGAATCTCAGCATTGAATGTAGGGCAGAGTGGAGCATAAACCCACTCTGAGGAAAAGGATTAGAGGTTAATATGGATAAGCAAAATCTAGGGATGATCAGGCCCCATCATTCGAAGTTAGTCTTCGTTTTTCGGTTGATAGATAGCACCCTGATTTTCATGTCCTTGTACATGGCTATGCAGATTTACGGGATTGGAATCAGCGAACAGTACTTCCTGCTAGGTATTATTTCGGTAGCATCGTTTTCAGTTTTTTCAGAAGGTCTCAGGGTTTATAGCTCCTTGCGTGGAGCCTCCTTACGAGAGATCGCCATCCCTGTGGTGATAAACTGGTCTCTGGTAGTGTTTGCCTGCCTCGGGCTTGCTTATTTCACCAAGGTATCTTCCGATTTTTCACGTGTTGTCGTGGGTATTTGGTTGTTACTGACTCCTGTTGTGCTCGTGACATTTCGGATATTGTCAAAGCTTGCTTTGTCTCATATTCGTAAAAATGGCTATAACTCCCGAACCGTGGCGATTGTGGGTGCCGAAGAGCAGGGTAATCGTCTGGCGAGCTATATTGAACAAACACCATCACTTGGTTTAAAACTATTGGGGTTTTTTGATAATCGAAGAGAAGATAAGCGTACCCCCCCAAATCTGGTGAAGCCCATTATCGGCAATTTTAATGATGCCATTGAACGAGCAAAAAGCGGCGAAATTGATTTAATCTACCTGGCGATATCACTAAAAGGCCAGGAGCGTAGTATCGAAATTATCGATAAGCTGAAAGACACCACAGTATCCGTACACCTGGTACCGGATTTCTTCGTTTACGACTTGTTGCATTCACGCTGGGCTAATATTGGTTCGATACCCACCATCAGCGTATTCGAATCACCTTTTATGAGTGTGCATGGCTGGCTTAAGCGAGTCGAAGATATTGTGCTGTCGTCGCTAATCTTAGTGTTGATTGCCCTTCCCATGATGGCGATTGCCATAGGAATAAAGCTCACTTCGCCAGGTCCGGTAATATTCAAACAACGTCGCTATGGCTTGGATGGCAAGGCCATTCGGATATGGAAATTCCGTTCAATGACGACGTCCGATGATGGCGACACGGTCGTGCAAGCCAAAAAGAATGATACGCGGGTAACCAAGTTTGGTGCTTTTTTACGACGTACCTCCCTGGATGAGCTGCCACAGTTTATCAATGTGCTGCGCGGGGAAATGTCGATTGTTGGTCCCCGGCCTCATGCGGTTGCGCATAATGAAGAATATAGAAAATTAATTTCCGGTTACATGTTGCGTCATAAAGTACCGCCAGGTATTACCGGCTGGGCACAAATCAATGGCTGGCGTGGTGAGACCGACACGTTAGAAAAAATGGAAAAACGTATTGAGTATGATCTTTGGTATATTCGTAGTTGGTCACTTTTTCTGGATATAAAAATTATCGCCAAAACAATTTTTAAAGGCTTTAAATCACAAAATGCTTATTAAGAGTTTTAAAAGCTAATGGAGTCCTTGCATATATTGTTGCGAGAGATGCCGCAGGGATTAAGTTAAAAGGAAGTATCGTGAAAACGAATTCAAAAGTAAAAAAAGCCGTTATTCCCGTCGCAGGCTTGGGCACTCGTATGCTGCCTGCCACCAAGGCCATCCCTAAAGAAATGCTGCCCATTGTGGATAAACCGCTGATCCAGTATGTGGTTAACGAAGCGGTTGACGCAGGTATTACCGAAATTGTGCTGGTCACACACGCCAGTAAAAACGCCATCGAAAACCATTTCGACACCTCCTTTGAATTAGAAGCTCAGCTGGAAAAACGTCTTAAACGGCAGTTGCTGGAAGATGTACGAGCCATTGTGCCCGAGCATGTTACCGTTATTTCCGTACGTCAGGCCGAGGCCAAAGGCCTGGGGCACGCGATTGCTTGTGCTCGGCCTATAGTGGGTGATAATCCTTTTGTGGTAATGCTGCCCGATGTACTGGTGGACAAGTATGAGGCTGACCCACGTAGCCAAAATATGGCTGCCATGGTGCATAATTTTGACCAAACGCAACACGCGCAGATCATGGTGGAAGCCATTGCCTGGGAAGATGTTAGCAAATATGGCGTCGTGGATTGCTTGGGTACTGAACTGAGTGTTGGCGGCATCGCCAAAATTAACGGCATGGTGGAAAAACCCGAAGTAGATGACGCACCCTCCAACATGGCTGTGGTGGGGCGCTATGTGTTGCCTGCAGCAATCTGGGATTTGCTAGAGCAAACCCAACCCGGAGCAGGTGGTGAGATTCAACTGACCGATGCTATTGATCACTTGTTAGCCAAACAAACCGTCGAAGCCTATCGCATCGTCGGTCAAAGCCATGACTGCGGTAACAAGCTAGGTTATATGAAAGCGCAATTCGCCTATGGTCTGAAACATACCGAGATTGGTGCGGGATTGAGTGAATATATTGCCAACCACTACCAACCACTCACGTCAGCTGTTGCCTAGAGCCAGTTAGTGGGAGTGTGCTTATAAGCCCAAGCGCCTGAAACGCCTAGTCCTATTAAAAAGTTAATCGGCCCTTACCGGGTTGTAGTAACAGTAATTGAAAGTTAAATGTATGAAAGTATTGGTTGTTTTTGGTACACGCCCGGAAGCCATTAAAATGGCGCCGTTGGTTAAGCTTTTAAAGCAAGATAGTCGCTTCGAGACAAAAGTCTGTGTGACCGGTCAACACCGGGAAATGCTGGATCAAGTACTTGAACTGTTCGATATCGTGCCCGAGTACGATTTGAATATTATGAAAGCAGGCCAGGATTTGTACGATATCACCTCTCGAATTTTGCTGGGCCTTCGCGACGTGCTGACTGAGTTCAAACCAGAGCTGGTTTTTGTTCACGGCGATACCACAACAACGCTTTCGACAACGTTGGCGGCATATTATCAGCAGACCCCTGTCGCGCATGTGGAGGCTGGGCTACGAACGGGTAATATTTACAGTCCCTGGCCGGAGGAAGCTAATAGGAAGGTGACAGGCGCTATTGCTGAATACCATTTTGCACCGACCCAGCTATCTCGCGAGAATCTACTTAACGAAGGTGTATCTGCCGAGCGCATCGTTGTCACGGGTAATACGGTTATTGATGCGTTATTGGACGTTGTCGAGAAAATCGGCGACAACACAACGTTAAGCGCTGAGTTAAAATCAAAATTCCCGTTTATTGACGCTACCAAAAAGCTGGTGCTAGCCACAGGGCATCGCAGGGAAAGTTTTGGTACGGGTTTTGAAAATATTTGTCAGGCAATTCGTGAAATAGCCGGACGAGATGACGTACAGGTTGTCTTTCCTGTCCACTTAAATCCACAAGTCCGTGAGCCTGTTAATAGACACTTAAGCGAACTGAGTAATGTCCACTTAATTGAACCGCTCGATTACCTGCCATTCGTTTACCTGATGAACCAGGCCTACATTATTTTGACTGATTCCGGTGGCGTTCAAGAAGAGGCCCCCTCGTTGGGCAAGCCTGTGCTGGTGATGCGTGAAACAACAGAGCGGCCAGAAGCCGTAGTGGCTGGAACAGTTCGCCTTGTGGGTACCGATGTCCAGAAAATTGTAAGTGGTGTGGTTGAGTTGTTGGATGACACAGATGCATACAAAAAAATGAGTGTTGCCCACAACCCTTATGGGGATGGCTCAGCGAGCCAAAAAATTATAGACGGAGTAATAGCAGTCAATGGCTAAGGTTTCAGAATTTCAAAGAGTATCTGTAATTGGCTTGGGTTATATAGGCCTACCGACTGCGGCCGTTATTGCGTCTCGTGGTATCCAGGTGATTGGTGTTGATGTCAGTCAGCAAGCGGTGGATATCATTAACTCAGGTCAAATTCATATTGTAGAGCCCGACCTGGATATCGTCGTGCGAGGCGTGGTGAGTACCGGCAACCTGCGGGCTACCTTGATCCCAGAACCGGCCGATGTCTTTATGATCGCCGTGCCAACACCCTTTAAAGAGGGCGCTGAGGGTGAAGAGAAGGCCCCGGATCTTTCTTATATACAAGCCGCCGCAAAGGCAATTGCACCGGTGCTGGAAAAGGGTAACTTGGTAATTCTGGAATCCACCTCTCCCGTGGGGGCAACAGAGCAGCTTGCAGCGTGGTTAAAAGAAGAACGTTCTGATTTGAGCTTCCCCCAAGAGAAGGGCGAAATAGCTGATATTAACGTAGCCTACTGCCCTGAACGGGTACTGCCCGGTTATGTGCTGCAAGAGCTGGTATCCAACGATCGTATCGTGGGTGGCATGACCCCAGCGTGTGCTGAGAAGGCGGTGGCGCTCTATAGCACCTTTGTGCGTGGTGATTGTTTAACAACGACGGCACGTACAGCGGAAATGGCTAAACTGACCGAAAATGCCTTTCGCGATGTGAATATCGCTTTTGCCAATGAACTTTCAATTATTTGCGACAAACTGAAAATTAATGTTTGGGAGTTAATCAAGCTCTCAAACCGTCATCCCCGCGTCAATATTTTAAATCCTGGCCCTGGTGTGGGCGGGCACTGCATTGCTGTTGATCCCTGGTTTATTGTCAGCTCAGCCCCTGAGCACGCAAGGCTCATTAAAACTGCCCGAGAAGTAAATGATAGTAAACCGCATTATGTGGTGGAGCGCGTTAGAATATCCGCAGAGCGCTTTAAAGCTCCAGTCATTGCCTGTCTTGGTTTGTCATTTAAAGCAGATATTGATGATTTACGCGAAAGCCCGGCAGTGGACATTGTAAAATCTCTTGCTGATAGTTCGGTTGGCCAATTATTAGTAGTGGAGCCCAACGTAGATGAGCTGCCTGATAGTTTAGAAGGCAAGGTAGCTAAAGCTGATCTGAATGAAGCGCTTTCGCAGGCGGATATTGTTTTGCTGCTGGTGGATCATAAGGTGTTTAAGCAGATCTCGGCAGAGAGATTACATGGCTGTGTGATTATTGATACGCGGGGTGTATGGGGATGACTGTAACATGGCAATTCTCAAAACATTTGTCTTTTTACTGTGATTGATAAGCAGATGATGACTAGTAGTGTCACATATTTAATGAGGCGGCATATTGTTTTGACCCTCATGATTTTTGCTATGCCATTTTCGGGTACTCCCGAATTGAATAGTAATCTTTTTGGTATTTCTGGGCTGAAGCCGCTAAATATTCTAGCGCTTTCTGTCTTGGTTCTTTGGCTTGTTAAGGGTGGGGAGCTACTCACATACCGAGATACCCTTAGATTTAGAGCCACAATGATTTATTTTGCATATTTGGCGATATTCTCGATCGAGTTTTTCCGCTCATATATTGATTATGGAATGCTGGTTCTTCGCTATAGCACTGATTTTCATGAATCGTCATTTAGCTATTTGTTGTCGTTTTGGGTCAAGCCGCTGCTAGTCACAGGTCTCTTTCTTTATATCATAAACCACATAAAAAGCCGTGAAAGTGTCGAGGCAGTGGTAGACCTGTTGCTGTTAGCCATTTTTTTATTCGCTTTGGCAACTTTGTCGTTAAGTGTAGATAGCGTATTCAGTGGCGAGCACAGAAATGAACTTAGAGATGCATTTTCTGAATCGTTTGGTTTTCACTACAACACCGTGGGTACGATACTTATGCTGTTTGTGCCACTGGCATTAAGTAGAGCGATATCTAGGGGGTGGGGATGGCTGATCGTATTTGCTGCTATTCTCCTGGCGCTATTATTGAGCCAGTCCAGAGGAGCAATTCTTGGGGCTATTGGCGGAATGTTAATTTATTTGTTTTTGTTAAGACGCATCGGTATCTCGACGATTGCGATTTTGTTACTCATAGCGGCTTTAGGGGTATGGTTGGCTGAGCCGTTATTGAACCTGTTTTCACAAGGGGTTGAATCTGGCGATTTGAGTGAAATATCGTCCGGACGAGTTGATTCCATGTGGCTGCCACTGCTTAATGAACTTTTCGAAAACCCAGTTAGACTCATAGTTGGTTTTGGTCTGTTTGGCGTCATTATGAGTGATTCTTATGTGATGGTTTCAAATTTTTATCAGGCAACCCATGCCCATAATGCCTACATTGATCTATTGGTTGATGGTGGTTTGATTGTATTTGTGCCATTCCTGATTTTATTGGTTTATTCGCTCAGGCAAGCCATGAAGTGGGGTAAAGAGCTGCAAAGCACCACTTACTTTGGGCTAATAAGTAGCGTCGCGGTTTATCTTGTTTCTTCTATCTCAGAAAGGCAGTTTTTCCCAAGGCCAGATAATATGCTGCTGCTGCCATTAATCGCGCTACTTCTTGTGATCGTGATAAGTGAGAAGAATGCCAGGCGATATAACACAGCATAATTCTTGATTTAAATAAGGTTAATAATATATGGCTAATGATTTGCCCTCTGTCTGTTTCGTCGGGCTTAAAAATATCCCCGTGTTGAGTCCTGACTTCAATATGCATGGCATCGGTGGTGAGGAAGTGCAACAGACGCTTATGGCCAAAGCATTGGCTCGCAAGGGCTATGCTGTGTCAATGGTAGTTGGTGATTATGGACAACTAGATGGCCAGGTCTGGGACGGAGTTACAACATTCAAAGCATACAAGTTGGATGAGGGTGTACCAGTACTGCGATATATCCATCCACGTTGGACAGGTCTGTGGTCAGCGCTCAAACGTGCAGATGCAGACGTCTACTATGTGAGTTGTGCCGGAATGCAAGTTGGTTTGGTGACTATGTTTGCGAAGCAATACAAACGAAAAGTAGTCTTTCGAATAGCTCATGATAATGATTGTGAGCCTGATAACTTGTTGATTAATTACTGGCGCGACAAGAAGCTCTACGAATATGGGTTACGCCGTGTCGGCCGAATTATAGCGCAGAGTGAGCAACAACAAGCGGCGTTGCTGCGTAATTATGAGCTGAACTCAGATATTGCTGTGATGATGGTCGACCACTGCCAGTTTAACCATAACTTTAATAACCGTGATGTTTCTGTGCTGTGGGTAAACAACTTACGCCAATTTAAACGTCCTGATTTGATGCTTGGATTAGCTGAGTTATTGCCAGAGTTTCAGCTACATATGATCGGCGGGCCGGTAGGAGGTTTTGATGAACTTTATGATCAGATTGAAGCTCAGGCATCGGATACTAAAAACCTGACTTTCCACGGTCGCGTGCCCTATCACGATGTAAACGATTATTATGAGCGCAGCAAAGTTTTTGTAAACACATCAGATACCGAGGGTTTTCCGAATTCATATCTGCAGTCGTGGGTGCGGGGGACTCCAGTGGTGGCATTTTTTGACCCTGATAGCGTGATTGAATGTGAAGGTTTGGGGCGAGCAGTTACAACCCTGGATGAGATGGCTGAAGCAGTACGTTTGTTTGTTACTGATAGCGCTGCCTGGCAGGCGGCAAGTGATCGGTGTAAAGCTTTTATGGCTAGAGAATATGGAGAAGATAAAATACTCGCCCCGTATCTGTCTGCATTTCATGAGTTAGCTGGTAAGGAAGGAAAAGCATGATGCCTGTAAAGGTTAATGTTCTGTTTCTCCTTAATTCTCTCTGTTTTGGCGGCGCTGAAAAACATGTCATCAGCCTGCTTAATGGCCTAGATAAAAATAAATTTGGCTTGTCGCTGGGGTATCTAAAAGACAATACGACGCTGTTGTCTCAAATTGAAACTAAAAACCTAAATGATGTTTTTTGTTGTCATGTGGCTAAAAAAATAGATTTTACAGCGCTGAAACAGATCGCACAGCATGTTGATGAACATGATGTTGATATTATTGTGAGTACAAATGAATATCCGCTTATTTATAGTTTTCTTACGCGCTTCCTTTCGAAAAGAAAGCCGGCAATGCTGGAAGTATTTCATACGACTGAGCAATTTGGCTTGAAAAACAAGTTGAAAATGCTTGTTTACCGCCCACTGTTTAGAGTGCAGGCAAAGCTTGTTTATGTGTGTGAAGCGCAGCGTAGTTACTGGCGGAAAAAAGGCCTGAGAGCACAGGCCGATATGGTGATACACAACGGGGTTGATACCGCACACTTCAGGGATGTGTGGCCGGACGAGCAGAAGGCTGCTATTAGAAGTGATTACGGTATAGCTACGACAGATTATTTGATTGGAATATGTGCGGCCCTGCGATCTGAAAAGGCTCACACAGACTTGCTAAAAGCTTTGCGTTTATTAAAACAATCCGATGTGCCAGTCAAATGTCTGATCATTGGCGATGGTGTTGAACGAAAAAATATTGAACGTCAGGTTATTAATTTGGGTCTGGAGCATAGTGTTGTAATTACCGGTTATCAGGAGGATGTGCGTCCTCTGATAACAGCCTGCGATGTGATGGCGATCGTTTCTCATACAGAAACATTCTCAATTGCTGCATTGGAGGCAATGAGCCTTGGCAAGCCCATGGTGATGTCCGATATTGGCGGGGCACGAGAGCAGGTTACGCCTGGTTATAATGGCCAACTGTTTCAGGCTGGCGATATTGATGGCTTAGTGATGGCATTGGCCGATCTTTCCGATGCCGGGAAGAGGTCACTGTTTGGTGAGCGTTGCCGTGAATCTGTTGTAAATCAGTTTTCCCTTCAAGGCATGGTTGATCGTTTTGAAGAAGTATTAATGCAGACGGGTACAGTCACTTGATGAAGGCGCGGTCTCTACGGCGCGATGTTATAGGCATAGGCGCCGCCAATGCCATAGATTATGCCCTACAGTTTTTATTGCCGATTGTCGTCGCTCGTGTGCTGGCTCCAGAAGATTTTGCCGGGTACCGAATGGTGTGGCTGGTGGTGGGTACATTGATGGCATTTGCGACCCTGCAAATCCCTCAAAGCCTTTCTTACTTTCTACCGCGTTTGCAAATTGAACAACGGGCTGCATACATCGTTGGCGCACTCTATGTATTAACCGGGTTAGCGGCTACCTCGTCAGCGCTTGTTAATCCGTGGTTTCCGTTACTGCCAATAGCGTGGGTAGAAATCAGTGGGCCTGTTTGGTTCTACTCTGTGTTTGTATTTTTGTGGGTTATCGGTTCATTGATTGATTGGCTGCCTGTTGGTGATGGTCGGGCAACGTGGCAGGCGGGCGTAACAGTAATGCTCTCAATTTGTAGAGTTTTTGCGGTATCAATCGTAGCCTGGTTGTCGGGTTCCTTGGAAGCCATTCTTCAGGTACTGATTCTATTTGCAGTGTTTAAGGTGGCAATATTAGGTTACTACATACTGAGATTTCATACTTGGCAACGGGGTTTTCCGACAGATTCTGCTTCAGAGCAAATAAGGTATTCATGGTCATTTGGGGTTGCAAGTGGCCTCTATGAATTTCGGCAGCAAGCAGAGTTATGGATGGTTGCTGCGTTGTTCAGCGCAAGAGAGTTTGCCTCCTTTTCTTTGGGATCAGTTGCTGCACCACTGTTTGGTCTAATTCGGCGGTCTGTTAATAATGTCGTTTTTCCAAATCTAAGTGCGTTAGAGGCAGGTAAAGATAAGAAAGGTATTGCTGATTTAAACCGGAAGGCGACTTCAACTGTTGCATTTGTGCTTATTCCAGCTGCAGTTTTCTTGTGGGTGCTTGCTGATGAAGTGATTTCGCTTGTCTATACAAGTAGCTACGCCGATGCGGCAAACGTTATGCGGGTATATTTGCTTGGTGTTATTCCTCAGGTGATGGAAAGCAGTGCCTTACTCAGGATATCAGGGCTGGGCAAGGCAGCACTAAAGATTGATGTTTTTATGCTGCCGCTCGTAGTGATTCTTAGTTATGTTGGATTGCAGCTGTTCGGTTTACCTGGTGGAGCTACCGGTAGTGTTATAGCGTTATTCATAGGACATTTAATGGCTGTAAGAATCGGAGCCTCGAAACTAGGCATACCCATCAAAGATTTATATGACTTCCCTTTGTTTGGTTGGATAGTCGGAGTGGCTGTCTTGTCAGGAATCGTTGCCAATATTTCTATGGCAACGATTGGGTTATCTGGAGGTATAGGCAATATTTTGTTTGGAGGTGGCGTGGTGGCACTATTCTATGTGTTCGTTATGGGGTTATTTAAGAAAATTCCATTGTCACTAACGGTTTTTGTTAAAGCACGATTTGCGAACTGATATTTTGAAAAGGCGTGTTCTTAAAAACAGGATGAGTTCTTAAAATGCGAGTATTAATTACAACACCTTTGCTAACTGCACTCGGAGGTGTTTCTAGTTACGTTAAGTCAGTGATTCCTTATATAAAAGATTCAGAAGTATCGGTCAATACGCTGGAAGTGGGCTCTAGCAGCAGTTCTGTATCACGTTTTTATCCTATTGAAGATCAAATGAATTTCAGAGGAAAGTTGCATGAAAAACCGACTATTGCACACGTTAATCCGTCATTGAATTTAAAGAGTTTAATTCGTGATGGGTTGTTTTTACTCCGAGCTAAGAAGCATGGGTGTCTGGTTCTTGTGTTTTTTCATGGTTGGGATAAACCTTTTGAGACGGTGATAGATAAATACTTCAAAACACTGTTTCGCATGGTGTTCGGCCGAGCTGATGCAATAATTGTCCTGGCATCAGAATTTGAAGAAAAATTGAGAGACTGGGGAATTGACGCGCCAATTTATAGGGAAACAACTGCTGTTGAAAACGCTTTAATAGATGAATTTTCTCTAGATGAAGCATTGGAAAACAGAAGGACAGTAAGCAATACCAGGGTGTTATTTCTAGCCCGGCTGGAGAAAGAAAAAGGCCTTTTTGAAACTGTTGAGGCTGTCGCCCTATTGCACAAGAAAGGCTTGCCTGTTTCTCTAACTATCGCTGGCGATGGTCCTGCCCG
The DNA here is from genome assembly GCA_016764395.1 of Flavobacteriales bacterium. Lineage (GTDB taxonomy): Bacteria > Bacteroidota > Bacteroidia > NORP154 > NORP154. The sequence goes on along the minus strand of JAESRW010000140.1, from coordinate 25,854 downwards.
TGAAGAATTGGTGAATATACTAAGTGCGCTTGATCTACCGATTGAGGTTATACACTACGTAGGTTATATCAAAGGAAAGAACAAGATTGATGCTTTCAATAATCACGACATTTACTGTTTTCCAACAGCTTATGGCGAAGGTTTACCAACCTCTGTTCTTGAGGCAATGGCTTTTGGTCTGCCGGTTGTAACCAAACCTGTTGGTGGGCTTGCTGATGTGTTTGAGGACGGCAAGATGGGGACGCTTGTGCATAGTCGCTCGCCCGAAGAGCTTGCGGGTGCATTAGAGCAGCTTATTACCGATAGGGATAGATGTGAATCTATATCCAAATATAATCATCGATTTGCATTGGACAACTTTATGGCATCGGTTGTGTCGCAGCGGATAGTTGGTATTTACAACAGTTTGGATAATTAGTGATTGAGTTTTTATTTAGATGAATATGTTATTTAAAGCGAGATGGGTGATTTCAACTGTTTGCTATAGGGTTGTAGGTATGAATTTACCGCATACCTTTTGGCCTGGTGGATATGTGTTTTCTTGGTTAAGGAAAGTACTGCTAACCTGGATGGGGTGCCATATTGGCGAGAAATGTGAGTTGGAGCCAGGTATAGATGTAGGCTTTAGACCTGACATAACGATTGGCGACAAATGCCAGATAAATAAAGGAGTGAGCATGAGAAGCGTCACTATAGGAAATCATGTAATGATTGCTCCTGGGTGCGTGTTGTTGGATCGGACGCATAATATTGCTGACTTAGATAAGCCAATGGTGCTACAAGGTGAAAGTGAAAAAATGGCTCCGGTGATACGTGATGACGTATGGTTAGGCCAAAATGTTATTGTGATGCCGGGAGTTGTTATCGGGCAAGGGGCAGTTGTGGGAGCTGGTTCTGTAGTGACGAAGGATGTCCCGCCATTTTCTATTGTAGGCGGTGTTCCGGCGAGAATCATTCGTAAAAGGATTCATGAATGAAATTTATTTACGACCCTTATGATATCTGGTCAACTGAAGTACTAGGGCGCTTAAAGGTATCAGTTACACAAGGTAACTTTTTTTCTAAGTTGGTTTTGCCATTTGTTGGTATTCTAGAGTTGGTTATACCGATATCCTTTCGCCGGTTATTGAATGTAAAAAAGCACTATTTTCCGCATATTGAATCCATGTGTTTACCTAAAGATGGTGGAAACAAAGAAATCTTGTCGTTTTTAAAGGGTTCTGCGATTAAGGTCGGAAGCGGTGTCGGCTGGGGCTTGCCATTCAGATGGTTTTCAAAGAATGGCGTATATAGCTCTAATACACCCTATGTGACTAACACGCCATATGTAATGGAAGCACTAATAAAAGAAAGCTGGCCGGAGAATGATCAAGCCCTGGTAAATGACTTATTTCAGTCAACATGGGGGTTCTTAGATTCATTGAAGATACTCCATATTACAGACAAAGAGCTTGCTTTATCTTACGCGCCGATAGATGAGCCCCTCTTAGTGATTAATGCCAACTCCTATGCTGCTTTGGCTTATGCGCTGCATGTGAAGTATGGATGCGATGATGTAAAAGAAGCGGCCTTTGAGCGTGTTACAAAGTTAGTCAATTGGGTAGTAAATCAGCAGCAAGATGATGGTTCCTGGTATTACTACGCGGATAAGGATCAGGGGAATTTTATAGATTGCTTTCATTCCTGCTTCATTATTAAAAACCTGCTAAAGGTAAAGGCTCTGATTCCTGACGTTGCTGATCATGTTGATCCAGTCGTTAAATCTGGTTGGTCGTTCTTACAAAATGATTTCTATGATAAAAAGTCCGGGTTATGCCGCCGTTTTGTCCAGCGAGATATTAAAGATCCCTTTCGTTGGGATCTCTATGATCAGGCTGAATACCTTGGGCTGTTAGTGGATTTTGGTCTCTACGATGAGGCCTCAAGGTTCGCAAAGCATGTTGAAGACATCTTCAAAAAAGGAGACAACTGGTACTGTAAGATAGATTTGTTTGGCCGCCGGTGGGGTAAAAACTTTATGCGGTGGGGGATTGTGCCTTTCCAATACCATAAAGTCCGCCTTACTCATGCGCTTAATGAGGAGGCAACCCCATGTGTGGCATAGTCGGTGTTGTTTCTCAATTTTTTGGCGATAAGAGGGCTGCTTCGCTAAGTAGTCTTGCTCATCGAGGGCCTGATGGGCAGGGGGAGCAGGTTGTTTCTGTGGCAAACCAGCAGGTTTGGCTTGCCCATACGCGGCTGGCCATCTTGGACCTTTCACCTGCGGGTCATCAGCCGATGTGGAGCCGCGATGGACGTTGGTTGGTGACATTTAATGGTGAAATCTATAATCATGCTGAGCTTCGAAAAACTCTTCAAGGTTCATTTCGTGGTCATTCGGATACGGAGACCTTGGTTGAGCTCATTGCTGATCGGGGGGTTGAGGCGGTTTTGCCTTTGCTCAACGGTATGTTTGCTTTTGCCGCTCTGGATACTAAAGAGGAAAAGTTGTACCTGGTTCGCGATCCGTTCGGGATTAAACCTCTTTACTATTTGCAAGAAAAGGGTGCATTTGCTTTTGCCTCTGAAGTGAGGGCTTTGCGTAAGACAGGTTTGGTTGATGGGTTACCGGATGCTAATGCGCTGCAGCAGTTCCTAACTCTCAGATATGTACCATCTCCTGATTCTCTCTGGCAGGGTGTTAATCGTTTAAAGCCTGGGCACGTCCTTTGTCTGGATCTTCCCAGCATGAAGGCAAGCGAACATCATTTTGTTGCACCAGTTAGCGACCAGTTTATAGGGTCATTAGACGACGCGGCTAGTGCCTATCAAATTCAACTTAAAGAGGCTGTTGGGCGACAATTGTTGTCTGATGTGCCTGTAGGCGTTTTGTTATCTGGAGGTATCGATTCTGCGTTGGTTGCTGCCATGGCGAAAGATACTGGCCGGGATTTGCCATGTTTTACAGTTGGTTTTGGGAATGGGCACTCAGAATGTGAAATTTCAGATGCAGAAGAGACTGCCAGGGTTTTGGGGTTGCCAATTGCTTCGGTTATTGTAACACCAGAGGAATTGTTAAATTCTCTACCCGACATTGTCCGGTCGGTAGAAGAGCCACTTGGCACTACCTCGATTATGCCAATGTGGCATTTAGTCCAACGTGCTAGACAGGACGTAACCGTTGTATTGACGGGGCAAGGTACGGATGAACCTTGGGGGGGGTATCGGCGTTATCAGGTAGAAATGGTCCGGCGGATGATGCCTGTAGGCTCATTTTGGCGACTAATGAAAGGTATGGGCGGCATTGTTGGCAGTAGATTACCTGATGTGTTGGAGCGTGGCTTACGCACTTTACCAGAACATAACCTTGCAGTGCGAGCGATTGAGGCGTGCACGCTCTTTTCTACAAAAGAACGAATGCTACTTACAGGGACCTCCTGCAATGGCGCTGCATTAGGAGTAATGAATGAATGGATGTCGTGGTTGGATGCTACTGAGTGTGAGCCTGCGGAACGTATGATGCGGGTCGATGCACGAATGAACCTAGCAGATGATCTTCTTTTGTATGGTGACAAAATATCCATGGCAAGCTCATTGGAAGCTCGTGTACCAATGCTGGATATCGAGTTAGTTAAATTTGTGGAGAGCTTGCCTTTGAGTTACAGAGTGAGGCTACAACGCTCAAAGGTCGCTCATAAACTTATGGCTGAGCGATATCTTCCTTCCTCCATTGTTCATAGGAAAAAACGTGGGTTTCAGGTGCCTTTTGGTGACTGGTCGCGTGGGCCGTGGCGTGAATATATTGAGGATGTTTTGTTGTCACCTGGAGCTCCTCATTTGGCGTATTTGGATAGAAATGTGCTGTTGGCTCTCTGGAATGAGCATGTCACCAATCGACGTGATCGTAGTCGCCAGATGTTTGCATTATTTATGCTGGCGCTTTGGTGGCGTGAGACGGTTGCTGCTTGATAGATGTTTGGTGCATCAATAATGAGTTATGGCTCTATGAAACGAATTGAATTTCTCGGTTGCCCTATGGATGTCGCCACAATGGATGACACGGTTAATCTCATTGCAGAAAGAGTTGAGAATAAACAATTTATTCAGCATGTGGTGGTGAACGTAGCTAAGGTTGTGAATATGCGGAAGGACTCTGCCTTGGATGAGTCTGTACGCGCCTGCGAAATTATTAATATCGACGGCATGGGCGTTGTACTTGGCGCCCGTATGCTGGGTCACGATGTGCCAGAGCGTGTTGCCGGGGTAGACCTGTTTCATCATCTGTTGCAGATGAGCGCGGAGCGGGGCTTTCCGGTGTTTTTGTTGGGGGCCAAGGATGAGGTTGTGGCAGAAGCGCATCGAAGGGTTAAGACGCTTTACCCTAAGCTAATTGTGGCGGGCCACCATCATGGTTATTTCTGGGATGATGAAGAGGCGGTGGTCAATCAGATTCGTGAGTCGGGTGCGCGCTTATTGTTTGTTGCTATTACTTCTCCCAAGAAAGAGAACTTCATTAATAAATGGCAGGATCAACTGGGTGTTGATTTTGTGATGGGGGTTGGCGGTACCTTCGATGTGGTTGCTGGTAAGGTTAAGCGCGCGCCATTGTGGATGCAGAAGTATGGCTTGGAATGGCTCTATCGAGTTTTGCAAGAGCCTCGTCGTATGTGGAAACGTTATCTGGTGACTAATAGCCAGTTTGCCTGGTTATTAGTAAAAGAGAAGTGGTTTAAAAAGTCCAAGCCAAGCACAGAATTCAATTAGAGGGGAAGTTGGTGAGTATTTTAGTTACTGGCGGTGCCGGGTATATAGGTAGCCATACGGTTCGGCAATTGCTTGATAATGATCAAGATGTTGTGGTGGTTGATAATCTGTCTAATTCGAGCCGTGAGTCGTTAAGCCGTGTGTCGGTTATCTGCGATAAGCCGGTAACGTTTGTTAAGGCCGACATGTTATCCGTTGATGCGATTGAACGTGTCTTTGTTGAGCATAACATTAGCGCAGTTATTCACTTTGCGGGCTTAAAAGCGGTTGGGGAATCTGTCGAGCAGCCTATTCGTTATTACCGCAATAATGTAGAAGGCACGCTTAATTTACTGCGAGTCATGGGTGAACAGGATGTACATAAACTAGTTTTTAGTTCTTCGGCGACTGTTTATGGTGACCCAGAAGCAATGCCTATTTTAGAGAGTTTCCCGACGGGGTGTACCAATCCTTATGGGTGGTCGAAGCTGATGATCGAGCAAATCCTTCGAGATCTATCTAAGTCCGATGTGCGTTGGTCAATTGGAATATTGCGCTATTTTAATCCGGTCGGCGCTCATGACTCAGGATTAATTGGTGAAGATCCCAATGGCATTCCTAACAATTTGATGCCCTTTATTTCTCAAGTCGCAGTGGGTAAAAGGGATAGGCTAAAGGTTTTTGGCGGTGATTACCCAACGCCTGATGGCACTGGTGTTAGGGATTACATCCATGTCGAGGATTTGGCCCGCGGCCATTTAAAAACGCTTGCGAAAATAAACGCTGAACACGGTTGTTTTACTTATAACCTGGGTACGGGGAAAGGGGTGTCAGTGCTTGAAATGATTAAAGCTTTCGAAGCGGTCACAGGTCAATCGATCCCTTATGAAATTGTAGCGCGCCGTGCAGGCGATATAGCTGAGTGCTGGGCTGATTCATCATTGGCTCAACAAGAGCTTGGCTGGAAAGTGGAAAAGACGTTAGAAGATATGGTTCAGGATGCTTGGCGGTGGCAGGAAAAGAATCCTGAGGGTTATACGGTGAGAACTGAGGAATAACAGCAGTTTTTACTGCAACGGATAAGTATTAAAAAGGCGGCTATTGAATTTCAACAGCTGCCTTTTTAAGTTAGAGACTAAGCCCTAAGCAGTGCTAGAATTTCTTCTGTTTTTTGCTGCATTAACGGGATATTGCGTTTAGATTCTACGTTCAATCTGACAACAGGCTCCGTGTTAGAGCTTCTTAAGTTAAAGCGCCAGTCTTTAAACTCGAGGCTAATACCGTCGTGATGGCATCGTCTTTATAGTGGTTTAAAACACGCTTGATTGCTGCCGTGGGATCGTCTAGCTGGCTATTTATTTCACCGGGTGAAGGGTAAGCCTCTATTCGGATCTTCACCATCTCTGATAGCTTGATATCCTGTTTCGACATCATTTCAGCCACCAACAACCAGGGAATCATACCGCTATCGCAATAGGCGAAATCACGGAAGTAATGGTGCGCGCATTTGATATGAATAAAATGGAATTAGAGGAGGGTGTTCTGGTTATGTCATGATTGGCAAACTGCCCAACAAATCCACCCTATCCTTAAATAAGAAAACGATACGCTTGATCAGCCGTGATCCATTGAGCTTCAAGACCATCACTGCAGACAATGGAACAGAATTCCATCAGTACAAAAAAATTGAAGAGCGCTGCAGCGCCAAGTTTTATTTTGCTAACCCATTCCACTCCTGGGAGAGAGGCAGCAATGAAAATATCAATGGATTAATTCGCCAGTATCTGCCGAAGACAGAAAGCATGGCGAATCTTACTCAACAACAATGCAATCAAATCGCTGACAAACTTAATCGTCGACCCAGGAAACGTTATAACTACAAAACACCGGAGGAAATGTACTATGGGATTTAAGCGCTACTGTCGCGGTTCAAACTTGATACTAGGACCTATAACAAGGCTGTCATGTACGCCACTGAAAAGTTTGGTAGGGATGGCGCTTAATGCCAGCCTCATACAATGGCATTATCAGTCAAAAAATGCAGAGGAAACATGGATGTTAAAGATTACAAGAAAGCCAGGAGAATGCTTAACCCTGATCATCAGTGATGGGGAAATACACATCGACTTTGAACTTCACAGTGGCAAGCAGATCAAGCTGGCCATAGATGCACCAGATGATGTAGGTATTTGGCGGGATGAGCTTCTTGTTTCCTCTGCTCTTGATCAGCAGTAATAGTGCGGTATAGTGGTCTCGAGTAATGTTATCTGGGTTAGTAAACACCCTGCCGCCGGGCTTGGACCTGGGGGCCGTTGATCCTGAACCAGATGTTAAATCGTAAAGTCTAGTAATGTAAGATACTGATATATTGGAAAATAATTAAATTTCTAATGTCTTGGGAGGTTGGCAGTTGGTCGTTACTTAAACTTTTTGGTGAATTGCTGTCTAATTTCATCGCATGCATGCTGAAGCCCTTTCATGCGGGACGATGAATCAATAGTGTCCAAGGTGGCTTGTTGCCTGAGGTGTATTATCTCTTTATTAGGGACGGCGGTTTCCCTTAGTTGGCAAACTTCTTCAATTTTTGATCTAATTTTTTTTACTAAACCTCGAATTTCTTGCTCTAATTCTGCGTCTTTTTTTAGAGTGAACCAAAGCATAGTACATCGACACTCAATTTCATCTAAAAGTGTGTATAGATCAGATATAACTTTGTTTGTTTCGTTGGTCTTCGATTGATTCCTGACGAACCCTCTTGTAATAAACCACCCAATAACAATTAAGATGGGTGTTGTTATCATTAGGATTGATTTGACTTCTTCGCTCATATTATTTTTTCTTTGCTTCAATTCTGGCGGTTTCTATATATTCTTTTATTTCGTCAAGGTATGTTGGGTCTTCCTCAGAAACTATTTGAATTGAATTTACTTCCTCTGRYGTGTAGCCCKCCCTAATTAAGCCTCCGAACACTTCTTCAAGGAACGATGATCCAAATCCAGCAGTTCCGTCAAGAATKATAGTWATTTCGGAYTCTTTCTTCAGGGCTGGGGATAAAATTTCTTCTCTGAATCTACTTCCTGAAAAGTCTCCAACATTCTCGTGCCTTGGCCCGGGGAAAGGAGAGTATTCTTCTGCAATGTTAATAATTCTTGGCATCATAATCCTCCGAATGGTTTATGCTATTGGTGCCTGCCACTCAACAATGGTGCCTCTAATTGAACCGGGCAGGCTTGATTTGTGCGGCTTATCCTTRTGATTTCGATACTTTGCGCTTCCKCGGTTGCTATAGATGCTTAAGACMGATYKCTGGTTTTCCTTAATATAGTTTAATAGCTGGTTTAATCCCCGTCCTCTACCTTTCGCYTTACCTATTCTAGATTCTCCTAGTTTAGTAGCTATATGGATAGAGTCCTGGTCTCGAGAAAGAGAAAYAACGTYTTTTRCAGTCTGTAAAATACCAYGAAGCTCTTGATCAGTGAACCTGGCTTTGAGGCTTTKGKGTATTCCTACRCCAAGGTCACAGACTACAAATATGACCCGGYYATCTYTTATGCCACCAAATATCCACCACTTGGARTGATCTGTTKGTACCATSTTACCWGCYKTGTCGATATAAGCATGTTCTACGCAGTTTGAGATGGCTTCCTTTAGCCCTTTGTAATATAGCKSCCTTGTTTTTYTGCCAGCTTCGCTTAGAACTGACYCAATGAACTTATCAAGTTGCWCCCCTTTAAATATGTGYCCATYAGAATRCTTCCAGTAACCTACATCGCTATCCAGCTGAGTTTCACTTATCCTTTCAGATCTTCCTAGCCKTTTAGTCAGCCCTACTTGTTGAAGAATTTGCTCAATTTTATTTTTTCTGGGATAGCTCATGGTAATKATGTCTCTCCCATATTTGATAAGTGATTCATCGACTACTGAGCATAAAAGCAATACTGCCGCGGCACTAGAGACGCCAGTGTGTGTAAACTTGAGGTGTATTTTCCCCTCAGTGTTTGAACAATAATTTCGGATTTTGTTGATGTAGTGAATGGTGKCGGATCTGTTGKCTTTCTTGTATAAATCAAGTGAATATGGMGCCTCTAGTATGARCCKTCCCTCTGAGTCATATTTGGRTTCAATTGCCTCTTTTTTCYGCTTATTGTGAGKGCGGCTCTGTCTCTTTKTTCTCCTCTTCTCCTTRAGTTCATTGGCCAGTCGCCTRYTTTCAATGTTCGCACGACGATGTTTATAGATTAGTTTCATTCAAAGATCCATTTGATAGAGCATGATAGTTTTACGGAAAGAATAGCATCGTCAGTATTGAGCGTCCCGATAATGGTCCAGCCAAAGATAAAAGATTACGCCAAAATGACGTAAGCCTTTATTTTTATTGATGGGTACACAAGGACTTGAACTTTTGACCAGTCGATAGAGCATCATTTTTTTGTTGTCTAGAAACTTGGGGTGTAGTTCTGTGTAGCAAGGAAGTCACAGTTTACGAAGCGCCTTACCTCTTTAAATAGGGGGTATAAATGGGGGTATATTTAAAAAATTATTATTCTATATCAATACTTATCATATAGTTAATATCTTGATGTGTGAGTGTGGCTCGGCACCATATAAATCAATGTGTTACGTCTTTTTTAATCTCTTCGGGTCTAATTCCTCGAAGCTCTGCTTCGTTGAAAGATTTATACTGCGAGGATGGCGGATAGTAAATATTTTCACAAGCGGCACAATGTTACGGTATTGATTTATCATTTGGTCTGCCCGGCGAAGTACCGACGAGTAATTTTCAGTGAAGAGGTAGATAGTAGCCTCAAAGAAATTTGCCTAGAGATTGAAAAACGTTACGAGCTAATATTTTTGGAAATTGGTGTGGATAGGTATTACGCACATTTTTTGGTTCAGTCAGTCCCTACGTATAGCCCGAAGAAATTGGTGGGGCAGATCAATCTGTAGTGTAATTGACGCTGACTTCCCAGACCCGTCAATTCCAGGCGGTTTATCCTGTAATGCCTCAACGGTACCTATGGATGGTTCAAGTTGGGTGCCCAACTGACCACGAATATCGTAAGCCTTGAAGCAGGTAAGGGGTAAAGACATGGTAACTCCTGGGCAATAAATGATGTGGTGCTTAAAAGTGGCTGTATATGCGGTTTAAAGCATAGCTGGACTGATATCGCAGTACGTTTGATAGTTTGTCTGGCAATACAAATTGACTGACAATTTGCATGCACCTGAAGGGTATATTCTTTTGAGTGGTTAGCTTTGAATAGTTTGACCTTAGAATACGTTTTCCTAAATAGCCTTTAAGGCGTGATGGCGCTAGCTCAGTTTTCAGGTGAGCTGAAACGGGTGAGCTCATGACTGTCTGGCAATTTTCCAGTAAGCAATACAGTAGATGTTTTGCACCCCACTGCGTGGCCTTGTCCAATAATAAATCAGGACTGGGTTGCCACTGGCAGATCACTTCATGAGAATCTACAAGGTTGTATTTGCAGAAATTGAAATCTTTATAAGCATGTACGGCTTGATGTAGCAGTGAATCCTCGGGGCATAATATGCGGGCAAATTCATTTTGGTACACGGGGTGTATTTGGCTATCTCTCCAAAGCGTCTGTTCATCGATATTAAAAAGAAAAGGGGTGGTTAGATCATGGTGTAAATCAATGGCGGGGCCAATTCCAGATGTTGGAATAAACGACTGCTCGTAGGTATGAACAGGTATGTTTCGTTCCCAGGTGTTATGGGCTTTCAGCGCCATGCTTTTTTCGAGTAGCTGGGACGCAGCGGTGAAATCCTGCTGTTTAACAAGCAGGTCTATGTCATTGCCGGGCCTTGGCGAGTCATTCGGATATAAAGTGCCAGAAAAGGCCGCACTTTTTAACAGAATAACGGGGATGTTATTGGCTGAAAAATGTGTAATCGCCTGCTGTAGCCATTGCCTTTTTGCCATATTGTCTGCAATCGCTGTCGCCGAGCCATTTTTCAGTATCGATTTTATCGGTGAAGGTAAATCATCAAAAATCTTTAGCTTTACGGCATGGTGGCATATCAACGGAAGAACACGTTGTAATTGGTCCGCGATGTTTGGTAGATCGGCTAGTGCCTTACGGAGATCTTCATTGTGGAGCCAGTGACTTTGTTCGTTGTCACTGATTCGTGAAAAATTGAGCAAAACGAGGATGTTGGAGCTAGTCCCCTTTCTGACATAACAGGGTGAATTAAGGCCGGTACGTTTCATGGCGTTGATGTATTAGCCGCTTTTTCCTGGTGTTGGAAGGAAATGATGCAGCCTATAGCCAGCAGTAAGAAAAAATAAACCGCATTGGCTGGAATTTGAAAATTGAACTCTGCTAATGAGTGAACAAGTATGGCGCTGATACCCGATGAGGCCCCCCATAGTAGCCCGGTTGATAATCTATGGCGTGTCTTGCCCAAGGGTTTAAGCAGTTTGTATAGCAATAAAAGCAGCCCGGAAACGAGTAATACAAAACCAACAATGCCTTGATCGGTGAGTATTTCAAGATAATCGTTGTGGGCACGTTTGGACATCGCGGTGACGCCTAGATCTGGCGATTTATATTGATGTTGTAGGCGTGGGTAGGTGCCTGCACCGCTACCAAAAACTGGGTAATCCCTTATTATTTTGTATGCCGCTGTGCGCATAGAGTCTCTGCCGTTGGGGTTGAAGCCTTGGTCTTCCAATCGTTTGGTGAGACCGCTGGTAATACCAGTGGCTGAGATAGTAAATAGTGCAAAAAGCAGAGCGATTGGTATAACGGCTGATTTTTTTATGTTGATCCGTTGTTTGCTTTTTATCAGGCAGAGAATCGATGCGATGAATATGCCAGCCAGAAAAGCGGTGTTTCCGCCCCTGGATGCTGTAAATAAAAGAGCTGTTACCATGCTGGCTAGTAGCAAGCCATAAACTGCTTTGACCGACATAATAAGATCAATGCAGGTTGTAATCCGTTTGCGCCAATTGTTTATGTTGGAGTTGGCAGTACTTAGCGAATACAGCAATCCCATGCCCACGGGGAGGGTCATCGCCAGAAAGCCCGCAAAGTGATTTTGATGTGAGAAGGTGCCGCGGGTGATCTTGGCCCAAGGTTGGCCCCAGGGCGGGATGGGGTTGTTTAAGCTGAATGCGCCGTTTGTGTAATGGTTTACGAGTGAATACAGTGATAGACCCGCACCGGTCAAAAATAGGGCTGTGGCCAAGATTTTTAGCCGTTTAGTTGAGTTGCATAGCACCAGGGTGAGAAAGAAAGTTGCCAGGTAACTACTGTATTTCAAAGCTTCTATAAGCGTACTGCCTGAATCAATGCTTAAGCTGTAGCTTGCCTTGTTGCCGATATTTTGGGCTGATTCAAAGTAGGCCAATGCAGCAGGGTTTAGCCAGGCCAATAGACTTTTAGGTAGTGGTATGGCCTGTATAAAAACATAGACTAGCCAACAGAGCAGTAGTGTTAATGGCAGGCGGACATACCTGATGATGTCGGGTACGGCAGCCCCCGTTTGCCAGTGTCGGAAGAGCCAAATTGATAGTAGCAGTAAACTGGCAAAGGCAAAGGAGGTATGCTGCCAGGGCAGTTCGCCACCGTGTGGCAGTGGGATCCAGACAATGAGCGCGAGAAGCGCGATAAAAAGCGGGCGCTGGCCAGAGCTTGACGTGTTTTGCGAAATCATGGCTGATCAGTTCTTTGTTTGATTAACTGCGTTAGTCTACGTTTTTGCCACTCTTTGATGATAAGTGGTTCGACTACTTCAGCTTTATTAAATTGTGCTGCTGCTTCCAGAATGAAGTTTCCGCCGTTATTGTATTTCAAACCGTGGGCAATAATTTTGTTCAGCGTGCTTTTCAGGTTGTTTGGTACTCTGCTCCAGTTGGCGAGTGCCAACGGTATGATTTTTGTTTGGTTCAGCTTTTCATAGGGCTCAAGTTTAGCCGCTTTTTGAAGTGCCACGATGAACAGGGATTGGTTATCGGGTTCTTTGCTGGCAGCCTGCGCTAGATAAACCCAAGGCAAGCCCCAGGATGGACGTTTTTCAATCGCCTGTTTAAACAGACTAATGGCCTGCGGTGAGTCGTTATTGTTGACTGTGCTTTGTTGTAATGCGGCGAGGCGGCCTTGCAGCCAATAAAATTCGGCATTGCTGCTATTGATTTGGCTTGCGGTAGCGAGTCGAGCCATGGCCTGTTCGAAGGCTTCAGGGTTATCGGTTAAACCTTGCGTCTCCCAATGCTGGATTTGTTGTCTGGGGCCTATTGCCAGTATTTCCGCCCAACACCAGGCACCCGCCCAAAGTGTGGCTAGAAAACAGGTTGCTGCCGCGATCAGGAGTAGCGGTTGTTTTTTGCCGTGTTCAGGGCGCTGGGGCATGAGCAGAGCCCGTTGTGTTTTTTATGTGATGGCTGGCAATTAACTGCTGGGGGAATTCGTTGACCATTTTTCGGGCGGCGGCTTCCCCCACTATTTTTGCAGCTTCTTGTACGCCTTCGTTCAAGTTGGGTGGGCGTGATGTCAGGTTGTGACAATCGGATGCCAATACATCGACCTTGCCTTCCTCCAGCAATTTTATGGCCAATTTTTGTGGCTCTTTGCCAAATCGACCGGTGATGCTGCTGGCGGTTATCTGTATTGGGCAGCCCAAATTAATAAAGGGTTGTAGTTTGTTAGGGTGTTTTTGGAAAACTCTATTGCGCTCGGGATGAACAATGATTGGGCGAATATTTTTTTTAAGTAGCCAGCGCACAACATTCTCGCTGCCAAAGGGCAGTTCTTTTAACGGAAACTCCAACAGTAAGGTTTTTATGCCGTTATCATCGCCCAGCCATGGAATTTGATTATTTTTGATCATCGGCATGATTTCAGTGCTGAGGCGTAATTCAGCGCTGAGTTGCAGGGTAATAGGCATGCCTGCCTCTCGTACACGGGACCTGAATTCAACGAAAGGTCGTACCAACGAATCCAGCGTGTTGTTAAACCGTCCGTGATGAATGTGGGGCGTGAGTACCTGTGTTGTTACGCCGTCGTCCACCGCCATTTTTAACATCTGTATGGCTTCATCAAAACTTCGGGCGCCATCATCGACGCCCGGCAATATATGACTGTGGATATCAATCAAGCAGTAGCTCCGCGCGGGGCTTCATTGTTTGTTTCTTTATTTGAGTTCTTTTTGTCATTGTCGTGGCCGTAATAGTCACCGGTGTAATAGTGATCTCCGTAATAACTCATACGCTGTGGTTCTGCCTGTGACAGTACTGCTCCTGTTACCTTAACGCCGAGTTTTTGCAGTTGGCTGCGGGCTTCCTGAGCCACCTTGATGCTGGTGCCTTCGGCTTTAACGGTCAGAATAGTGGCATCGCTGAGGTGGCCGAGCACGGTGGCATCACTGACAGGTAATGTCGGTGGGCCATCCATTACGATGTATCGGTAGTGATCTTTAAGTGATGCAAGCACCTCTGCAAATCGATTAGATGAAAGTAGTTCCAGAGGGTTGGGGGGCAGGGTGCCACAGTTCATAATATGAAGTTTTGTATCGTCATTGCCCATCAGGGAAATGACGTCACTAGCTTTAGCCTGGCCAGCCAACAAGTCGCACAGGCCCAAAGACTTTTGCGTGTCCAAGTTGCGGCTGAGGCTTGGTTTGCGCAAATCTACTTCCAGTAATAATGTTTTATCCATTTGGCTTAATGACGCGGCTAAATTTATGGCGAGTGTTGATTTTCCCTCTGAGCCAGTGGCAGAGGTAACCAATATGACTTGAGGCGGGTTGTCGATATTCGAAAATAGCAAACTGGTACGAATGCTATTGATGCTCTCGGCGAAGGGCGAACGAGAATTTGATAAAAACTGTTGCTCAGGTGGAGTCTCGTTCTTTCCGGATTTAACCATTTGGGTTAGACCCAGGAAGGGTAGCCCCAGGCGCTCTTCTATCGTGTCGGAGGTTTTAAAGGTGTTATCTAGCGCTTCTCTCAGAAATGCCAGTAGCACACCTAAAAACATACCTAGCACGATGGAGATGGCAATCATCAGTTTTTTATTGGGTTTAAACGGTGCCGAAGGCACCGTGGCTGTGTCAATAATTCGTACGTTTGATGCGTCATACTGGCCGGACACATCGGCTTCCATCAGACGGGATAAGAAGGATTCATAGATACGGCGGTTATTTTCAACATCGCGCTCTAGACTGGACAAGATGAAATTTGCGCCCTGCAGTGAACCGAGTTCCTGTTTATGTTTGTTAATCAAGGCATGGATGTTGCTGACCTGAGTAACGGCAGAGCTGTATTCCTTTTCTATGCCGTCATTAATTTTGTTTACTTCTCTTTGCAGGTTATTTTCGGCGCTGCGCAGATCCGAGCGTGCAGCAATCATTTTTGGATGCTTTTCCCCGTATCGATCTAATAATTCTTCTACTTTACGGCTAAGGCGAGATTCTTCGCGAACCATGTCTTGAATGGTTTTGCTATTAAGCACGGCACTTTGTGTATTCTCGCTATTTGCTTGGTTTTTCAGGTTTTTAATTTGACGATAGCGGGTTCCCAGCTCGCTCTTGTGTGTTTGGGCACGAATCAGTTCACTGTTGAGGACTTGCAGTTGCGTGTTAGCACTGCGTTGCTGTTGGGCGGTGTCCACCATACCCTCACGTTGACGATAGTCCTGCAACTTGGTTTCAGATGCCTGTAATCGGGTTTTTAATTGTGAAAGCTGTTCGCTCAGCCAACCGACGGTTTTTTTAATTTCGCCCAAGCGGGACGTTAGACCAAACTCAATGTAGGCACTGGCTACCGCATTGACAATATCGGTGGCTTCTTGCGCGTTGGGGGACTGATAACTGATATTGATAATTTGGCTTTTTTTGCCGACGTTGACGTCAAGTTTAGCCTGAAGACCCTCAGCAATATTGATGCGCAACTGGTCATCGCTGATTTCTTTGTCTTGATTGGCTTTTTCTGTGTCAGAGCCTCCCGCGATGCTGGCAACCCAGGTTTTTAGTGCTGGCATGAGGCCAGAGGCCTCGGGCGCTTCTTTTTGTTCAGCTTTGAATTTGTTTATCAAATCCAATTTATCGACCACGCTTTCGGCAACTGAACGCGAGCGGATGATTTCTTGCTGGGTTTCATAAAACAGGAAGACCAGTGCGGTATTTACATACTGGTTCTGATTATTGGCGCTGGGCTGGTTAGGATCGGCCAGTATTGTCGAACTGGCGCGATATATTGGTGTGGCCGATAGTGCTAGGAGTGTGCCGATAATCAGGCAGACGATGGTGATGCTAAAAATACCCCATTTATGACGAAGAATCGTGCGCCAATATTGTGCCAGGTCGATGACTTCCTCTGTATTAGCAGTGTCTTGCCCCGTTATTTCAGCGGGTTTATTGCCGGTTGAGGTTAGAATCGCAGCGGTGTTGGAATTCATTGTGTGTTACCTGGTTAACTAATTCTATGCAAATAAAGAATCATTGAGAGAGCTACTATTTGATTAAAAAAAGCTTTCCTTAATGGTGATGATATCCCCTGGTCGAATGTGGTCTGTTAACTTTACGCGGGTGGAGGACTCTTCAGATGCTTTTTCATGTGTGAGCGTAATGGCATTCTTGGAGGCTCTTTCTGTAAATCCACCTGCCAAGGTGACAGCCTTGTGTACAGTGAGTCCATCGCGGTAACTGTAGCCACCGGGTTTTTTTACTTCACCATTAATATAGAAAAAGCGATATTCATCGATGCTTACGGTGATGGCTGGTTTCTTTAGATAGCCGTCGGCAAACAATGCACTGAGCTCGGATTCAACTTCAGCAATAGTAAGACCGCTAACCTTGATTTGACCGAGCAGAGGAACGGCTATGGTGCCGTTGGTGGCCACTCTGGTTTTTTTTAGGCTGAGGTCAGGTTCGTTATAAACAGTAATGGAGACGGTATCATCCGCAGCGAGGTGGTAACTTTCTAGATCTGCGTACGCTGCTTGGCTTAATATTCCGCTAACGAGAAGCAGTAACATTAAATAGCAAATCTTTGCATAGAAAGAATGACGGAGCGGATTTTGGTGAAATGTTGAAGGCATGTAAAACATCCTGTCTGTAGCTAATATATTATTTTTTCTTTAGTCAAATTTTGTGCTGATGGTTACCATAAAAATATTGGCACTGTAGTCGAACTGGTTTTGATTGGAATCTCGTGATTCATAGCGGATTTCGGTGCTAATGAAAAGCCAGCGTCTAAGTTCGTGTTCCAGTCCAATACGGAAATCCTCCCGCTTGTCGCTTCGGCCTATTGAGCTGGTAAATTCTTCGTCACCAAGACTTATTGCGGCACTAATGGCTGTTCTCGGAGTGAACCGGTGTTTTAATTCTGCTCGTATATATTCACTAATAAAACCGCCGGCGGAGGCTTGGGCTGATTCGCTGGTGTCGCGGGTGGCGCCTAGTTTTAATTCGGTATAGGTATTCGGCTTCCAGATCATGTCTAGTGATAAGGTGAGGCCAGAAATATCGTCGAAAATAGTGTTATTGTATTCTTTGTTTTGTCGCCCTATCTTGAAAATACCGGTGGTCTTGGCTGTGCTTTCCCACTCGAGCCCTAACAAATAACGTTGATCTTCGTTGCTTTGATCGAAGCTGCCTGTCAGGTAATCGTATTCGGAAAAGGCTGACTCCAATAATAGACGAGTAGCGGGGGCGATTCGGAAAAAAAAGGTGCCGGTGATGGTGTCCTGGTCGTAGTCCCTAAAGGACTGGCCGTTATTGGTGTAGCGGGTTTTACTGTGATTAAGTTCTACAATAAATTGGCCAATGCTTTTAGCCGTGCCGTAATAGAATTTTCCTTTCGCATAGTCGCGTTTGAATTCATTAAAATTTGTCTTTGTAGCAGAAATGGCATCCGTACTGCCTGGATCGTCATGGTCACGGGCAGCGCCCAGTTCAAACTCGCTGTTAAAGCGATAGCTGTGATCAAAAAGGCCATGGGCTTTAAGACTGTGATCACTATAGTTCAGTATATCTTCATCTGAGTAACGGCCGTAATCACCTTTGTAATGCAGGTCTAACTGATGTTTTCCAAAAAGGACCAACCATTCGGCTTTCGGCTTGACCGCTAGAATCGTATCGGACTCTTTAAGCGTATCTGAAGAACGCCGAATGTTGTCTTCATGGGTGAGCACAAGGTCTGTGTTAACAATAAAACCTGGGGAGGGGGCTGCTAAAATGGTTTGGGAGAAGGTCGAAATTAGTGCTAATGAAAGCAGGCTAGATAAAATGAGTTTTGTAGAGCCGAAATGGATTAATTTTACGGTCGATACTATTCTAAAAGCCTTGCTTGACATGCACTCTTCCCTGGCGAACTGGAAGTGGCATCCAGTTGAACTACCCCAAACCGCTGATTATCGCACTAACTGTGTTTGTAGGTACAGTAAAAAGCGTGCGAACTGAAAATTGCAGGCACCGTGCCTTTGCCTTTTTTAGGATACCCCTTATCTTCTGATCTGCAGCTTGATAAGTTTTCATTTTGTTCAATCCTTATTGATGAGCGACACAAAGCTCGCAAATAATCCATTTGAATCACCGCCGTACATGAGGCGTTCCAAGTGACCACTTATTTCTAATTGTAGGGGTATCGTGAATTTGGTCATGTAATAGGGACTTAGATAAAATTGTGGGTCCGTTATTTGGGATCTGCCGATTAATGAGCCCCTCACACTGTTGGAATTGTACGCAGTAAGGCGTTTTTGAAGTTTCTGGTGTGTGCTGACCGCTAACCGAACCATGGCCGAACGAAAACCGAACCAGAGTGCCTATTTCTTTGCATCAACCATTGCGTGCCGAAAGTGAACAAGCTCATGGATCAAGCTGGTATACGGGTCAAACACCCACTCCTGATCAAAATGTGTTCTATATCGCTCATTCATAAAACAATCGCCAATAACCAAAGAATTGAAGCTATTCCCTTCGTTTCTTTGCTTCTCGATTGCACTCAAAATATCACTCGGCAAAGTGCCCATAATGAAGTCAGAAAGCACAAGCACATCAGCTTTTTGATACGATTCATCTTCCATTTTTTTTAGGGCATGTCTTAACGCTGGAGCCACATCAGTTCCACCATAAAAAGATTGAGAAAGGAACTGGATTAATGAACTCAGCCCTTCAGTGCCCGTTAATTCAAATGTAGATATGCAAGTTGAAAAGTTAATTAAATAACAAGGCCTGTTTTGCTCCTTCGCCTGCGAGGAAAGGAACAACGCCATCGCTTTTGCTATTGATTCTGGCGTGCCGTGCATAGAGCCACTCGTATCTACACAAAGAATCATTGGGCCTAGCTTATCTTCCTCTTCGATGAGCTGCTCTGTTTCGACCTCCTCATCCCTAGACATTAAGGTTTCACCCTGCATTTCAAAACAGAGTAATCGTGATTCAATATACTTAATATCGAACAATAAGGATGTCTCAGGATCGGAGAGTAGAGAAAGCTCTGAAGGTAAGGCGTGCTCTATGTCTTTCCCCAAACGGATACCAATAATTTCCTCTTTGGATGAGACATCGATAACAGGCACTTCAGTTCTTGTTGAGTGCTTAACCTTCTCTATACGTTCAGAGGATTCAATCTGCCGCATTTTCCCTAAAATATCTGCAACCTTTCTAGCGCCTTTATCTTCGGCCAAATACGTTGACCAGCGTCGGAACTTATCAATATCACGTGCAGTAAGGGAACCGCTACTTAAATCAAGCCATATCCCTGGATCTAAACCAAGAGTCTCCAACTCAACAGACAGGGTAGACAGCAAGTTGAGCCACTCTTCTAACTCGTGCATTAGTTTTGAACGAAGCTCTGACAACTTATCCAATTGCCACAATGATATGGCTCTATCCAAAGACTTCCGCCACTCTGAAATCAACAATTTATGGGCAATATTACGATCTTCATTACCTGTCTTATTGCCATTATTGCCCACAGGATTCAGTAACTGGGATTCCCAAAACCCCTTGTCAAATGGCTGTTTATTAGACCGGCAGAAACTTTCGAAATCTTCAATCAATTGACTCGACTCATATGATTCAGAAAGGACATCAACGTCCTGCCAAGTAGCGATCAGGTCCTCAGTATTTCGATAAGGAGAATCCTGCAACAATACCGCACTACTAGACCCTTTCCACTCACTTACCGTTTTCTCAAGCTTTTCCTTAACAGAATCATTTGAGTTAATAACACTGGTATAACGCCTCAATAAATCAGCTTGAACAAAAGACGCTTCAGCACTGACATTTATTGCTGACATAGTGATTCCAAACGCTCGCAGTCTTTGATTCTCAGTTTTATCTGCTCTATTTGGTCTTTAATACCACTGACAGCCACACCCGTCTCATCATCAGTGACAAAAGGGCTATCAAGCTGTTGTTTGTACGTGTCAAATTGCTTTTCAACTGACTTTTGAGCTTTCTTTAACTGACCACGGAGATTTCCGACAGAGCCTGCGAGAGACTTTATAAGGCGAGTGTTAACGTCCTCTTTTTTATCTCCTTTATTGAATAGGATTTTTGGCGTAAATATAAACTCATTATTGTATTCGTCATGAGATAAAAGGCACGAGCCTTGTTTGTTGAATTTGACAGTTATATATATTAATACATTTCCACTTCTATCTACGGGTTGATGCTCATCTTTAGACTTGAATTCAGAGTAAGGGATATAGCAAGTTACATTCTTTTTGGATGGAGAATACCGGCGGCTATCACCAAAAATCGCATCACATATAAAATACTGCTTATTCCCTGAAAGTTTCTCTGTCCGATAAACATCCTGATTGTGAAACAATTCTTTAGTGATTTCCTTATCAAGCTCCTCTTTTTCCAAATCCAAACCAGCGATGTCAAAATTGCTCGACAAGCCGCAGGACTTTATCGCTCCCATAACAACCTTACTAACAAGCGCCCTATTATTTGGCGTTGTCCACAAACAGTGTTTTAGTAGGATTGCGTCGGTTTGGTTCGTTTCTTTTCGTCCATTAAAAAAAGCAGACGCTTTCATAAATAATGCTGCACGCTGCCAACGACGATCAGATACATAAACGCCAAGTTCCTCAAACCTTTCTACAAAACCAGCTCGAATTGACTGGATAATAACCATACAGTCATCACTAATATCAACCCCATATATCTCTTGCTTCCACTGCTGTAGCTCGTCATAGCCAATACAAATCGCAGCATCTACTTGAGAGCGAGACTCCGATGGCTTGGAATTAATGAGCATTTTGAAGCTTTCAGAGCCTTCAATAGGAGGGACGACCAAACGAACAACAAAACGGTCGAACAAGGCTTCTAACCCTTGATTCTCTGCTGGGATCTCATTAGAGGCTGCAATCAATGACTTTAGTGGCACATTTTCGACACTCTCGCCGTTTTTAAAAATGTGTTCATTAATGACCGTGAGAAGAGTGTTTAAAATCGCGGGACTGGACTTCCATATCTCATCAAGAAAAGCGAAGTCAGCCGTCGGCAAATATCCATCTGTTTTTCTAATGTAACGATCTTCCTTTAGCTCTTTGATAGATACCGGTCCAAAAACTTCTTCTGGAGTCGTGAATCGACTCATTAGGTGTTCAAAATATGCTGGCTCATTGAAAGCACCGGCTAACCTTCTTGAAATTAGGCTCTTTGCGGTGCCAGGAGGGCCAAAAAGAAACGTATTCTGACCACTTATAACTCCAAGGAAGGCAATAGCTATTATTTGCTCGCGCTCATAAAGCCCCGCACCTATCTGCTGAATTAATGAAGTGATTCTGTGTTTGAGACCTTGTTTAGATTTAGATATGAGCTCTTTTAGCTCGTCTAACTGGTTGGTTTTCAGAAAACTGCTACCTTGCGCTGCCATACTGCACTTCCTTTTTTATTAGTCTTGCTCCATTCTCATCTAAATTGATGAGGTTTGTTTATGCTTCCTCCTATGGTTCATTTTTACCATGCGGAGTGTCTAGAATCATGGGGGTTATTCAATCTTCGTTCTGGATAGCTACCCGTTAGCTGAAGGGGTACATCTAAAAGCTATCTGCATTGATAGTCGCGCCTGTAAAAACACCGTGGTTCTGGGTAAGGATTTTCATTTCCTGGATCAGATTTCCAATTTTATAGCGGCCAACTAATCCCGGGCATCCGGGCAGAAAATTAATTTTTTCCTCAGTTCGTGAAGGAGCAGCCGATTGCGGCCCCTCAGTAATCGGGGAATATTTTTACCATTCGTGTTCAGTATCATAAGGAGCTGGGTCTAAAAGGCCATTGTCTCGATCATATTGGCGATCCAATTCAACTAAACTATCGCCAGCGTCACATCTGCTTTGATGGCTGTTTCGAATTTTTGGTTTATCATTTGGTACAGTAATAGCTTGAAGTACAGCTTCATTCAGCTTTTGTTCATGCTCTTTATTAATTTCAAAAATTCGTTGGCGGTGTTCTTGTGAAAGCCTATGAATTAGACTGCGTTTTTCTTCTTCAAAGAGATCGTTCGCTGCCCTTATTTCATCTCTTCGCATTGCTTTGAAGTTATTAGATATTTTAACTTGTTGGTTAACTAGCTCTTGTTTTAGTCTTGATATTTCGCTTTTGGTCTCACTTAGCTCAAGCGCGAAATCTGAAGACAGGTTTGTGACTTCATCTAGCTTACTCTGCGCAGATACCACATTATCAACTTTAATAACTTTCTTCTTTCGCGCTTCTCTAGCTTCTTTAGATAAAGATAGCTTCATGACTTTTCCTATCTTGTACTTTTGGTGTGCTGGGGCCAACTAAATTTGGCCCCAGTTTCGAATAATGATCCGTAGTCATGAAGGTTTCTTACACTTCAGTAAATTTTATTACATTCCCATAACCTAATTGATTTTCAGCCTTCTGACGAGCTTCTGACTCAGTGTATGCATATACAATTACAGTATTGCCGTGTTGATCTACAGCTTGAGAAGTTTTCATTTTGTTCAATCCTTATTGATGAGCGACACAAAGCTCGCAAATAATCCCTTTGAATCACCGCCGTACATGAGGCGTTCCAAGTGAGCACTTATTTCTAATTGTAGGGGTATCGTGAATTTGGTCATGTAATAGGAGCTTAGATAAAATTGTGGGTCGGTTATTTGGGATCTGCCGATTATGAGTGTCTCACACTGTTGGAATTGTACGCAGTAAGGCGATGAAATGTAAGGAGTTTTTGAAGTTTCTGGTGTGTGCTAATCGAACCATGGCCGAACTATTCCAAATTTCGCCAAAGCAGCCTTTCTTATAACGATTTTATCAGCTAGTCTTAACTTTTCGTGGCGGCTGTGGCCGTAGCTCGATTCGGTGTGTCATAACCGCTTTGCGGTTTGTCCACAATCGTGCGCTACAGGTGCCCAACAAGCGTAGCGCGTTAGTTTTTTTATTTAAAAGGATTTTTATGGTTGCCAGGGATGATTTTTCTCTTATTGATGCTTTGATTTTTCGTGTTTTGTCGTTCAACCCCGAACTTAGCCAGTCTACAGCTATAGATGATAGAGCGCTGGTGCAATTGAGCGGGGTTGATGGTCAATTTTTTCTTTTTCAGTTTGAAGCTACGCCACCATTTTCTGGTTGTCAGACTCGGATATGGTGCTCTTTGAGCATTTCTAATTCACCAAAGTCGTATACGTTTTTTTTGCGAGATAATACCTGGTCGCGTGAAAATTCTTCTGACGAGTTGTCGGATAATTTTCTGTCGTCTGTTTTTTCTCAAATCGCAGCTGATACGGATGCCTCTACTGTTTAATTGATAAGGATATCTTTATGTTAATTCTGACGCGCCGTACCGGCGAAACACTGATAATCGGCGATGATGTAACCGTTACGGTGTTAGAAGTAAGTGGAAATCAGGTTCGTTTGGGCATTAATGCCCCAAAAGATGTCTCTGTTCATCGTGAAGAGATTTATCAGCGTGTTTTAGCAGAGCGGGAGCAAGAAAACCGGGTTGGTAGTCCTTCTGTCACTTACCGTAAGTCCAAGCTCCGTGATTTTTGAAGCGTGGACGATACTAAGGTTTATCTTGTTTGCTGCGAAAGTTGTCGTGTAAACATTGAAATTACTGAAACTATTATTAAATCCGGGATGACAAGGGCAGTCGTTACTGTCCTCTGTGTAGTCAGGTTGTTCACGACGTTCACATGGCTGGTTATTTGACAGCGGTTTTAGTTAAACGTAGGGATACAGGGAGTTAGTGTGAAAGATTTATTTTTAGCCGTATTTTTTAGCCGGGTTATTGGTTTTCTAACATTGGTTGGATTTGTTTGTTCTTGTTTCTATTTATTTTTTGGTGACGGGCGATTTAATCTGAGTGTAGTTACCTTGATTGTCGTTCAGGCCGCCTATCTAATCGCCTGGGTTTTTCGTCGGTAAGTGATGGGTGTCCCGTTTCGGGCTATTCCGGGTTTCTCTTTCGCTACATCCCTGCGGGACCTTGCCCTTCAAATCCCTGGTCTCTCCACGCTGAACTGTTGTTCCCTTCAGCACCTGCTTTCGCTCTCAACAGATCAGTGTTCCGCACTCTGTTTGGCAGAAAAGACTACACCGTGTATCACCGTGTAGCTTATTAGCAGACTGCACCGTTTCTCTCCTGCAGTCTGCTAAGGAAACTCTGATCAATTAACGCGGCTAGCTGCACTCGAGTAATTTTGTAATAGTGCCATTATATTTCCCTAAAATGACCTGGATTCGAGACAATTTGTTCACTTATTTTGCCGTTAACCCCGGTTTTTAGGGTCAATGGCAAATTCAAGACGCACGTATCCTATACGGGCCTCAACAACTGTCGTCGCGCCATGTACAGATTGACCAATCCACAAGTCACAAACAGCCGGTTAGCATTCTTGTCCAAGCCCCGGTAACGCACTTTGTTGAAACCGAAGATACGTTTGAGTACCAGGAACGGATGTTCAACTTTCGCCCGAACCTTCGATTTAGTTCTGTTTTTCGCCGCGTCCTCTGCACTTAGAGGGCGATTGCGATAGCCCTTCTGGTTGGTAAAGTCCTTCGCCTTGGTGGCGTGGCATGCTCACTCATGACATCACCTTGCCCCGCATAGGCCGAGTCACCCCACACGCGCGTCTCATCACCATGCAGCAAATCCCCAAGTAACGGGCTGTCGTGAACGTTTGCTGCCGTGGCCACCACCGAATGAATCAGCTTGGTCTTGCTATCAACCCCAATATGCGCCTTCATGCCAAAGTACCACTGGTTGCCTTTTCTCGTTTGATGCATCTCTGGATCCCGTTTGCCGTCTTTGTTCTTGGTCGAACTCGGCGCATCGATGATCGTGGCATCCACTATCGTGCCGGTACTGACTTTCAGTCCATTCTCCTGAAGATACGCATTCATCAATGCAAACAGCTGATCGCCCAGGTTATGTGCCTCCAGCAAATGGCGAAAATTACAGACCGTGGTCTCATCCGGTGCCGGCTCACGCCCCAAGTCAATGCCAACGAAACGGCGCGTAGGCTTGCGAAAACGTTCAAAACCTTCATCTGCGAGAGTCTGCTGGCGCATTCTGTCGTTCTCCGGGACGTTTAAATCAATAAGCCGTATTATGAGTGAAATGATGAATAAATCAGAGCTTCCCTAAGGCCTTCTTCTTATAGACCACCGCCCTAGTTTTTATTTCATACAGCCAATTGGACGTTTTAAGAAATAGCTATCTATCACGAAAGCTGGGTACAGGTTTGAAAGGACGACCAAGGTCAAATTGATCAAAAAACAATCGTTACGACCCCTTTAAATCGCGTTATGTGAAGGAATATATCAGTTATATGAAACTAAAGTGTATCTACTGCAAGATCGAGGAATTTGATCAAGGAAAAGGATCAGAGGAGCTTCGGTGGTAAGCTGGAGAAGGCTCAATAAGTATCAAGTGGGTCGTGCGGGACAGCGTGATCTTATACCACTTTAGTGGACGATTATTTTCGTCAACTAGAGAGGCCCTCCATGGGACAGACAAAAAAAGAAAGGAAACGATTAAATCACATAAGTTGGCGATACGAATAAAAATGCCTTACTCTCTAGGCCACACAATACGATGAGCTAAAGTCACTTTTAAGTCAGGATACAATCTGCCCAATAGGTTTTGATGACCTACAGGGAGTGGGTTGAATATGGACG
>JAESRW010000032.1 GCA_016764395.1 Flavobacteriales bacterium | reverse complement strand
AAGGGTATTGGTTTTATTTAACCTGCTCAGGCATTTGTTTGAGCAGGGTTTTTTTGTATCCACTTATTTTGAATGTATATCTTTATCATGCAGTTATGGCACTGCTGAAAACACAAATTTAACATGGGGGCATTTCTTTCGTTTTTTCGCTTTACTATTCCAGGACTACTCTCACCAGTTCTATTAATGGTCGCTTACTTCATCTATGATCCTTATCATTTCCCCGAGCTTATTTCAAACTTAAAGACTTACCCCAGTCACATCTTTAGTGGAGTTATCTTGTCTGCTGTGCTGGGGTATATCTTTTCCATGATCTATAGAGCTATATTTCCCGTTCACGGCCTAGATCACATCGAGTTAGTTGATAAACTTCTTAAAGATGGTAAAATTACTGTTCAATTAATTGATGAAAAATACCTGCATCAAGTACGGGGAACCCATCCACAGAGGAAAAGAATCGCCTATGAGATAATCAATATAGTATGGCATTTGAATCACGAGAGTTTTGACAAAAGCAAGACAGAATTTCATGCTAACATTCTAAATTCTCAAGGTTCTTCCTCAATTTCAAGCATATTCTCATTCATTGCATTTATTTCATCACTGATATTTATATTTCCAGATTGCAGCTGTCAAACTAACTTAGGGTTTGCTTTGCTGTTTTATATTGCGGTCACCAGTTTTCTTTTCTATATGCGAAACTCAGCCCGACAGAGCTACCAAAATTGGATAAACTCCACGATTGCATCGGTTCTTTACCATAAAAAAACTTCTGAGCTTGTCAGGAATATAAAGTGTTTTAGTGCCTAATTGACCTGCACATCGAAGCGGCACCGGCATGACAACAGCCTGGTAATGAGTTCCCAGGAATTGCCTTGCCCTAAAAACTATCTAATTCAAGTGCCTGCTTGTAGTTCTATGTATCTTTATCCTCCAAAAATACTGAAGGCTTTAAGATGGTATACGATCACATTTGTTCTCACAAGTCAATTAGGAGTTATAAAGAAACCCCCATTCCAAATGGCGAGTTGGATAAAATCCTGGAAGCAGCAACAAGGGCCTCCACGAGCGGCAATATTCAACCTTACAGCATCATCATAACCAAGAACCCCGAAAACAGGGCCGAGCTTTACGAACTGCACCACCGGCAGGAGATGATCCTGCAAGCTCCGCTACTCTTAACCTTCTGTACAGATTGGAACCGGATGACCAAGTGGTGCGAGCTCAACAACGCGAAACCTACTTGGGATAATTTACTTTGCTTCCTGGTTGGAACAGGCGACGTATTCATCGCTGCACAAAATGCTGCCCTGACCGCCGAGTCATTTGGATTAGGGATCTGTTATATGGGTACAACCCTCAATAACGCCCCTAAACTGGCAAAGTATTTCGAGTGCCCGAAAGGGGTTATCCCCGTTACCACATTGGTAATCGGTTATCCAGACGAGGACCTTGAATTGCGCGGCCGTTTGCCAATAAAAGGCATCCTGCACGAAGAAAAATACCAAGACTACAGCGATTCAGCAGTAGCAGAACTCTATCAAGAAAAGGAAGCCGAAGGATGGAATCGATATATGGCCTATCCAGATTTAAAGGCAAAGATTGAAGAAGCGGGTGTAACAAATCTGGCCCAGGTGTATACTGATGTGAAGTACACGGCCAATGAGAATGCGGATGCATCAAAAGCATTTTTAGAATTGTTAAAAGAGAAAGATTACTTGTAGGGTCAATTCTCACACCTACATTCGTTGAATTATTACGATTTTTGTCAGCAAATGCCTGAAAAGCCACATCCACTCATCGATACCTCGTCGACTTAACCAAACACAAAACACAAAATGGAAACCGTAGCAAATAAAGCAGAATCACCCTTCAGAGAAGTCCCCTACATGGGCGTTATTTGGGTGGTTGCAGAAGCAATGAAACTGGGATTCTACAATGGCCACCCTGATTGGGCGAATCTGGGCCAGGGCCAACCTGAGATAGGTGAAATGGAAGGCGCTCCTCCCCGCCTGAATCAAATAAATTTAGAACCTGGTGATCATGCCTATGGCCACCTTGGTGGAAATGATGCGTTGAGATCATGCGTTGCCGCACATTACAATCGACTCTATCGTCAAGACAAAGATGTTCAATACACGGCAGACAATGTATCCTTGGGAATGGGCGGCAGACTCTGCTTAACAAGGGTGTTCGCGGCGCTTAAGAACGGCCGTTTAGGTTATCAGAATCCAGATTACACGGCCTACGAGGATATGTTCAATTATCACGCACACCGCTTAGAGCCAGTACTGGTGCCCACTTTTGAGGAGGATGGTTTTGGCATTCCGGGTGATCGTATTAAGGACGTATTGACGACACACCAACTCGATTCCTTTGTACTGAGCAATCCATGTAATCCTACCGGAAATTACATTCGAGGCAGAGAAATGCAACAATATGTAAATGCCTTCAGGGAGACGGGCACCTGCTTTATCTCTGATGAATTCTACTCTCACTTTCTATATGAATATGACAAGCCCGGTGCAGGCCCTGCTTCAGCGGCCCAGTATGTTGAAGATGTTAATGAAGATCCGGTAATTATCATTGATGGCTTGACAAAATCATACCGTTATCCGGGATGGAGAATTGGATGGACCGTTGGCCCGAAGAGACTCATCGACACATTAAATCGTGCTGCCAGTGCCATTGATGGAGGACCGAGCCAGCCCATGCAACGCGCTGCCTGTGAAATATTGGAACCCAGCAGAGCGGACCAGGAGACAGATGCATTGCGGAAAGTCTTTTCGCGAAAGAAAAACATCATGCTTGAAAAGCTGACGAATATGGGTATCAAATTCTCACCGGAACCCACTGGCACTTTTTATGTATGGGCAAATATCAGTGAACTGCCTACTCCAATCAATACCGCACTGGATTTCTTTACAGAAGCTTTAAAGCGGAAAGTAATGACTGTGCCAGGCTATTTTTTTGATATTGATCCTAAGAAAGAACGAAAGGGAAATTCTCCGTTTAATCAATGGATTCGCTTTTCATTCGGCCCTCCTGAAGAGAATATGGTAGCGGGCCTGGAGCGTTTGGAGGAGATGGTGTGTTCGTTTAGGTAAGCAGAGATTTGGGTCCTCTTTTAGCTTTCGCAAAAAGTAGGTGGTGGATCTGTAATTACGGGCGGTGGCCTCAAATCGGAGCGTTTCAAAGAAGAAATGCAGTAATAATTAAATACGCAATAGAAAAGGCAACTCCTCTCTTATTTTAAAAGCCAACTTTACACAAGTGTCCTGAAGCAAAAAAACTATGAGAGGTTATCTACTGACATGAAATTCTCGCCTACTTAATAAAGCTTGGCTTAACAACAACCATCATCCACGCCCAATTGTGTACTTCTCCTTTATCGCCACCTTTTAGAAATTCCATGTTATCTGTGGCAATCACTTGTGAATAACCCAGCTTAAACACAACAACTTTGTTTACTTTTTGTATGTAAACCAGATCAAGCTCATTGCCCAAACTATTGCTGTTTGAAGCTTCACCATTATTATCATTCGAAATCGTATTGGCCGATAAAAAGTTGTGGAATGCCCAAATCAACCTTGAATTTTCTCCCAACTGGTGCGTTCCAATAAGATAATTATCCTGTAAGCCCACACTTCCAACGTGATTCCCAACATAGAAATAATCCATCCAGCCGTTGAACTTGTGATTGGTTCCATAAAATGGTGTAAAGGCGTTATTAACTTCAGCATTCTGATCTATTTCACTGTTGCCAGATTGTCTTTCGAATCCTGCCATCAACTTGAACTTATCACCAATTTTATACGCAACATCTAAGTTGGTTAGATATGCGTTCAAATCTTTTCCGGATCCATCCAACCCTATCTGAAAGTAGTTGTTTGAGGACAGCATAAGGTCATCCGTTAACTTGTAGGTAACTCTACCACCTAACGTTTGACTGTATTCGATCGTTTGTTTGGTTATGTTTCCAAGCGAATCTGTTATGTTTATTGGCTGTCCGTTATTTAACGCCAACAAACTAAAATTTAGCTTATTTGTCTTGTCTCCAAGGTGATACCATAGGTATTGAAATGTCTTGTAGCTTTTAGGGGTAGTATAGATATTACTGGTTAGCACCATGTTATCCTGATTCCATGCTATTCCTAGGTGAACTTTTTGATTGTACTTAAACACAGCAACATCATGTGACCGGGCCTGTTGTGCCCAACCAACATTTCCAAATATTCTGTGGTCATCGTAAACAAGCTCCTGACGACCAGCTTTTACACTTATCTTCGGAGAAATATTCCAGTTGAACCAAGCTTGGTGAATGCTAAATAATCCATCAGCAACAACTAATTGGGGCTGATTTCCCCAAGTACGTACGTCTTGCAAAACCAGCCCTACCTTAATGTTGTTGGTGGTATCTGCAAAATCAAAGTTCAATCTTGTACGTTGGGAGGTAAAAAAGCCAGGCTCCTGCTTAGTATCAGCTAATGACTTCAGACCATGTGTGTATTCTGTTCTAGGCCTAATTTCACCCGATAAAGAAAACTGCGCATATCCCTGAAAATAATTACCCAATATCAAAAGCAGAATTATGCAGAAATAGCTGAATTTATTCATAAAATAAAATTAACGAAGGTGCAATTTTGATCTACGTAACGTTTTACGAGCTCCATTGCTTTTAGGTAACAAACCAAAGAAATACGAAACCCATAACGATACTGAGATTTCTATATAGTTTCACTAATTAGGATGGTGGCCTTTCCTGCTGCTATTAGAAAGACTGTTTTCTTTTATATCAATGCCTTAGTAGTGCCTGCTGAATTCCCACTACCTGAACATGGTGACATTAAAGTTGACCATAAGGTAAATATGGAAGTCAAACGAAATAGAAAGAACCAGAAGTTTTGGCGTAGCGTAGAACGGATCAGTATTTTTGTGTGAGACACACTTCCGACGAATAAATTGTTGCAATTTGCTTGAAAACAGAATCGAATCATAAGTAAGAAGTGCTTCGAAATAAAGAGGTTACAATTGCTTAATGATCAGCTTAAACTAATCCGGAGGAATCCCCAAGGAATTCGACATGACGGGAAAGGCGATGGTAAGAGAGGAAGCCCTACACCTACACCTAGCCTGTCAATAGCCATTTCCCGATAAGTTTTGTAAGTGAAGCTATCAGCTCATTGACATAGCCTGGCACTGCATAAAATTCGAATAAAAAATCCAAAGCACCATTTAAATCCTGCTCGTGGTAGTAGCTCAGCCCAGCTCCCATATTGGGAATCAAATTCCAAATATGGGAATAATAGATCCTTTAAAATAAGCCAACTAGCTTAAAGTGAGACATATAGACCCATAGCACCATGTTTGATTATGTCCCAATTGTTGTGTCATCTCAATTAAACGAATGGAGAACGCTTGTAAGACAAAAATTTTGACCACAGACGATAATCCTGCAGATAGATATCTGCACGATACCTTGATGAAGAATGCTAATTGCCCACTTAGTTTAATATTTAGGACAAATGGATGTAGCCAAAACAAAACAAGCATGTTTAATTAGAAAGATAATTCTCCTTTCAATAGTACTAACGGTCACCGAGCTGCTATTCCTAGGAATTGGATTGTATAGCTACGATTCGGTAAACTATGGAAAGAAACTTACTGAAGATGTGCAAACAATAGCCCAGAATATAGCGGGTAACAACGTAGCTACAATCTTAAACATGGATAAAAGGGTCGCTATTGAAATCCTGAATTCGTTAGACCGTAAATCATATATTGAAGGGGCTTCTATCTACACAGCAGATGGCTCAGAATTCGCACGATATAGAAGAGCAGATTCTGAAGATGTAATCTTTGATATTAGAACCGCCAAACCCATTTCAACGTTCACCGAAAGCTTTGCATTGATCAATCATCAGATTATCTCCAAAGGAGAGCTCATTGGTTATATCCAAATTAGATCAGATTTAAGTGTATTGAAATCAGGCTTGGAAACGTACCAGACTATTGTATTATTTGTGTTTCTAACAACGGTCCTTCTATCCTTTTGCACAATAATGTCATTGTATAAAAGGATGCTTAAACCGCTAAATCAATTGATGGCTGCTGTTACACGAATAAAAGACAAAAGCGATTATACCCTTCGTATAACGGATCAGCAAGGAAGAGACCAAATAGGTTCCTTAATTACAGGATTTAACCATATGGTTTCACATATAGAATCTCAAAATACAGAATTGGTTGAAGCTCGGAATGTGGCCGTGTCATCGCTAAGGACCAAAGAAATCTTTTTAGCTAACATGAGTCACGAAATTCGTACACCGCTCAATACCGTTGTTGGTATGGCGACACTCTTGGACAAATCCTCGTTGTCTTCAAAACAATCAGAGCATGTGCATGCCATTTCAGTGGCATCTAAAAATCTGCTGGTAATCATTAATGATATTCTCGATTTCTCGAAGATAGAATCAGGGAAACTGGAGTTAGTCGATGTTCCTTTCTCACTGGATCAGCTACTTCAAGATATACAGGCATCCATGCAAATTCACTTAGTGGACAAGGATGTCTGCTTAACTACAAAAATCGATAACGCCTTAAGGGATAAGAATGTCATTGGTGACCCTGTAAGGTTAAATCAGATATTATTGAACCTGGTAAGCAACGCTATCAAGTTTACCGAAAAAGGAAGTATTAAAATTGAATGCAGACAAAAAGCTGAAACGGGAGGACGCCTGGAGGTCAAATTCAGGGTTATAGACACCGGGATAGGTATTGAACAAGATAAAATAAATGATGTATTTAACAGCTTCGTTCAGGCAAATCAGGGCATTTCCAAGAATTATGGAGGGACTGGATTAGGACTTACCATAACGAAAAGTCTAGTTGAACTCTATGGAGGCAAAATTAATCTTACAAGTTGTTTAGGTAAAGGATGTTGTTTTGAGTTCTCCATCTTGCTAAAAGATGGAACCCATGCAACTATTCCACAGGAAACGGAGCCAATTAATTTTAATTCATTGTCTGGGTTGCGAATTCTTACTGTTGAGGACAACGTGATGAACCAAATGTTGGCCAAAGCTGTCTTTGAAGAATGGGAAATAGGATGTGAAATTGCCAACAATGGAAAGGAAGCTGTGGATCTGCTCAAAAAAGAACATTTTGATTGTGTTTTAATGGATATCCAAATGCCGGTTATGGATGGCATAGAAGCCACTAAAATCATACGAAACAAGCTGGGAAACAATGTTCCTATAATAGCCTTAACAGGAACGGGTATGAAAGGGGATAAAGAAAAATTTGCGTCTGCTGGGATGAATGATTTTTTAATCAAACCATATTCTTTTGAACTGTTATTTCAAAAAATAGAAAGACATGTTATACGCTCATCTCACAACCTGCCCATAGCCCATAGCCAAAGTGTGAAGAGCGATTTATCTCGTTATCATTTCACCAAGCTGGCACGGATGGCTCATGCGAACCTTAAATTCACCAAAACCTTACTTTATCGGATCATAAATAATACACCAAGATTTCTTGAACAATTGCAAGACAGTATCAACACGGGACACTGGGAGCAAGCCAGTTTTTTGGCAGGAAGGTTAAAATCATCTTTAAACATCCTTGAGTTGGACCCACTTCATGATGCCATTATAGAACTTGAAAACGAGGTTCATGGAAGTAAAACGAGAACCAAAATGGAAAGATTGTGTGCAATTATCCAAGGATATTTCGACACCCTGGTAAAATTGCTAGAGGAAATTTACGCCAATATGGTTAATCAGGATATGAGCAAATTAAAAGGTTTTGCAAATGGATTTCATTCAATAACAATCGCTTCCAATTGATACCTATAGAAGATGATAGCGTATAAGTAGACATTGCAGTTTATAAGTATAGTGATGAAAAAAGAAGTAATCAACGTACTATTGATAGAAGACAATCCTGATGATCAGGTTATGTTTAAGGAACATTTTCAAGAAATCTCTTTTGAACAATCCGGTTTAACAATTTGTAGCAATTTAAGCGAAGGAATAAAAATATTATCGGAAGAAAAAACAGATATCCTACTACTTGATATGTCTCTACCCGATGCTATTAACTTAGATGGGTTACAGAAGATAATTAGTCAATTTACAAATGTACCTGTTATCATCCTGACAGGATTCCGCAATCCGGAAATAGCCATTGAGGCCATCCAGATTGGTGCTCAGGATTATATTGTAAAGGGAGAATACAATAGCTGCTTACTTGAAAAATCTATCCGATATGCAATCGAAAGACAAAAACTCATTCAAGAGCGAGAAGTAGCGGAGGCAGCATTGAAAGTAAAAAACCATTTTTTGGACAATATGAGCCACGAAATAAAAACACCATTAAATGCAATTCTTGGTATGTCTCAGTTGCTGTCAGAATCAAACTCGAGTAAAAAGAATAAGAAGTATATCAACGCAATAAGATCTGCTGGTAAAAGCCTTAACTGGTTGGTCAACGATATATTAGATATCGTAAGGGCACGGGAAGGAAGATTGTCCTTGTCTAGCGAAACAATGAATGTGAACAAAATATTGAAAGAGCTAACCAATAACTATGAAATAGAAGCTGGTATCAAAGGAATCATCTTGAACAACAACTTAGACCTGGATTTGGATGATGTATTGGTTGAAGGAGATCCCAGTAGATTACTGCAAATTCTTAATAATATGGTACTCAACGCCATGAGGTTTACGGACGATGGCATCATAGGAATCCAAAGCCAATTAATTGAGAAAAAGGAGGGTTCACTTAAGGTACAATTTAGCGTTGTAGATACGGGTGTTGGAATTCCACGAGATAAATTGGATTCAATTTTTGAAAATTTTTATCAGGTTGACTCCTCAGCTCACTCCAGAAAATATGGTGGAAGTGGCCTTGGGCTTTCCATTTGTAAGGAGCTGGTTCTTTTACACAATGGCCAACTTTGGGTGGAAAGTACAGTAGGTAAGGGTTCTGCTTTTCATTTTGAGATAAATTATGCCCTGGAAGTCAACCAGTGTAAAAAATATTTACTATCAGTTCCTGAGGAACAACTTGATTCTCGCGGACTCAAGGTGCTTATTGCAGAGGACAATAAGCTAAATATCATGCTTTTACGAGAAATATTAATGGACTGGCATTATGAGGTTGTCACCGTGATGAATGGAGTTGAAGCGGTCAAGGCGTTGGAATATGACACTTTTGACCTGGTTCTGATGGATATTCAAATGCCTGGAATGGGAGGGTTGGAGGCAACTGAGAAAATCAGAAGCAAATTAAAGCTGAATGTGCCAATAATTGCAGTAACCGCGAATAAAGGGAAATTCGACCATAAGATGTTTATTGACGCAGGTATGGATGGATTGGTGACAAAACCATACGAAAAGAGGGAATTAGCGGCAGAAATAACGTTGGTCCTGGATCTAGAAGAGAAATCAATAATTAAGAATGATGCCTCTACAACTTCAAATGATGACCAACGGCATTATTCTTTAGATTATCTGCAAGGAATGGTGAACGGGAATGACAAGATTATGAAAAACGCAGCGGCCACTTTTGTTGAAGAATTTCCAGTGGAGCTGGTCGAACTCACAACTAACATTGAAAAAATGGAATGGATGAAAACTGAAAAGCTAGCTCATAAAATGAAATCGTCAATTGATGTGATGGGTATCGAGCAAGCCGGACAACTGATCCGTGAAATAGAAATGAGTGCAAAAGAGCAAATTAATTTGGATATGATGGCTGATACCCTGAATAAGCTGGCCTCTGTAGGTCGTGTGGCCATTTTGGAAATAAAAAATGATTTAGATGTATAGAGATTAATCAAAATGTCCAGTCCAAAACGAGTCATAATGTTCATTATTTAAATAGTAAGATTATGAAGAATAAACAACTGACCTACCCGGTTACCCGGCTACCAAAGGAGTTTATATGGACGATTGTGGCAATATGTCTTATCCCATTTATATTGAGTTTAATGGGTGTTGATTTTGGCTCCATAAAAATTCCATTTACTCCTTCTGAAATTCCGGCTCTCTCTCCAAAAGAATTAGTGGAATTACGGTTTAATACATTGCATGGAGCCTTTACGCATGCACTGTTGGAGTGGAGCGCCGTTGTTATTGCGATTATCACATTTGGTTTTGCGTTGGTTCATTATCGACTTTCCGGAGATCCTACAACGCCTATTATTGGGGTGGCACTTCTATGTTCAGGATTTATGGATGCATTTCATACCATGGCCGCAGCCAGGTTAATTAACGCAGTGGCTGACAATTCTACATTTATTCCGTTTACCTGGGCCATTTCCAGAATGTTTAATGCACTGATCATGATTACGGGGGTCAGCATATTTTTGTTTGGGGGAATAAGTAGGAATAAGTTAAAAAACAACCACGCTTTTGTAACTGTCATAGGTTTGATTTTCGTCCTTATAGCTTATTTTGTTATTCAGACCTGTGCATTATCAGAAGCTTTGCCCCAAACCATGTTTCCTGACAGCCTCATAAAAAGACCATTTGATGCAATTCCATTATTGATGTTTCTAGTGGCGGGTCTTGTTCTTTATCCGTTATTCTATAAACAGGAAAAAACTGTATTCGCACATGCGCTGTTAATAAGTGCTATTCCCGAAATTGCAACAGAAGCCCACATGGCATTTGGATCCTCTTCCCTTTTTGATAACCACTTCAACATTGCTCATTTTTTGAAAATATTTGCCTATTTGGTACCGTTTGCAGGATTATTATTCATGTACAGGCAGCAAAATGTGTTAGTTACTCAAATGGAAAGTTCTAATCATAAGCTGAAAATAAGTAAGATGAACATAGAAGAAAAAAACAAAGAATTGGAATTTAATAAATCCAAATTGGAAGATAAAAATAACGAGCTTGAGAGATTCTCTTATATCGCTTCGCATGATCTCCAAGAGCCGCTTAGAGTGGTAGCCAGTTATATGCAATTGCTTCAAAAAAAATATAAAGATCAACTGGACGAGCAAGCAGCTAAATACATCGAGAGCAGTGTAGAAGCTACCCGTAGGATGAAAGAATTGATTAATGGTCTCCTGGAATTTTCAAGAATTGAAACTCAAGGAAGAGAGGAGGTTTCGATAAATCTTATGCACCTTTTATCAGAAATTTGCAAAGATTTGGGGATCTTACTCCAAGATACGAACGGATCCATTCATTTTGATTCCTTACCAACCATAAAGGGAGATCCTATTCAAATAAATCAACTTTTTCAAAACATTATTTCAAATGGAATAAAGTTTAAAAAAGAAACAACAGATCCAATCATTACCATTAGTGCTAAACCCATCCCTTTGTCTGGGCTAACAGAGATTTCAATAACCGACAACGGGATAGGAATCGAAGAAGATTATTTTGATCGCATTTTTGAGATCTTTCAGCGGCTAAATACAAGGGTGGAATATAAAGGTACCGGGATTGGTTTGGCCATATGTAAGAAAATAGTTGAAAGACATAAAGGCGAGATTTGGTTAGAATCACAATTTGGAAAAGGAAGCTCTTTTCGCTTTACACTTCCAATGGTTAACGACGAAAGACTGATATCGATCATAAAGTGCTGAAAGCCATTGGGGGGTCATAAACAGAATAAGTAACCTTAAATATAGTGATAAAATTCATCAATAAACTCGGATGTAATCAAAGATGGTTAATGTGAATTAGTTCGGATTAGCTTCTAACCTGAGTTCGATTCTTAATCAAATGATATACACTGTTTTATATTGAAAAGCAGAAGGTAAAAAAATAGGTGAATTGCCGATTAATAGCGATATTAATAGTGCTAAAAAATTAATAAACAGCTACATACCATGCAATTCACCTTAGATAAGGTTGCGGAGATATTTTATTTGGCAGATGATTTTTGTCAAGAATTTTCTAAAAGTTTTGAATCCTATCTAATTGGGAATAAACCCAAGAAAGCACCGAGAATGTCAGATAGCGAGGTCATTACGATAATGATCCTTTTTCATTTTGGAAGCTTCAGAAATCTCAAGCACTTTTATCTTTTTTATGTCCAAAAACATCTTCAGGGCGAATTTCCCAAAACCGTTTCATACAATCGTTTTGTGGAGCTCAGTCATAGAGTCTGCATGCCAATGACCTTGTTTCTTAAAACGTGTTGTTTAGGAGATTGTACTGGTATTTCTTTTGTCGATTCTACACCTGTGCGAGCTTGTAAAAACAAACGTATTTCCAGAAATAAAGTGTTTAAAGGTATTGCTACAACAGGTAAATCAACCATGGGTTGGTTTTATGGATTTAAACTGCATTTGATTATTAACGATAAAGGGGAAATTCTAAACTTTGTGATCACACAAGCACATGTAGACGACAGGGAGCCATTAAGAAACGATAAATTCGTGAACAAAATCAAAGGCAAATTCTATGGAGATAAAGGTTACATCGGTCAAAAACTAACAGAGTTATTGTTCATTGATGGCTTGCACTTGGTCACTTCAATCAGAAACAATATGAAAAACACACTGATGGAGCTTAAGGATAAAATCCTTCTAAGAAAGAGGTCTGTTATTGAAACGGTAAATGACGAGTTGAAGAACATGTGTCAGATTGAACATTCCAGACATAGATCCTTTAATGGATTCATCACTAATACAATCGCTGCTCTGATTGCATATTCCTTCTTCCCAAAGAAGCCAGCAATAAAATATCAGCCTGTCCTATCTAATCAATTAACCGTATTTTAGAATCGAACTCAGGTTTCTAATTAATCAATAAAACCAATTGTAAAATGAAAGAAATAGAAATATTATTGGTGGAAGATAGTCCTGAAGATATTGACCTGACTCTAGAGGCATTTAGTGAAGCCAAATTACAAAACAATATATCAGTTGTGCACGATGGTGTGGAGGCCATGGATTTCTTACACAAAAGAGGTAAATATGCCGCTTCACCAACTCCTGAACTCATTCTATTGGACCTAAATATGCCGAGAAAAGATGGCCGTCAAGTATTGGCAGAAATGAAAGCGGAAAAAGGGTTAATGCATATTCCTGTGATTGTGCTTACTACCTCAAAAAGTGATGAGGATGTCATGAGTAGTTACGAGCATTATGCCAATTGCTATATTACAAAACCAGTTGATTTTAACGAATTTTTGGAGGTCGTAAGAGCGTTGGGGAAATTTTGGTTTTCAATTGTGAAACTTCCTTCGGTTGGCCGGTGAATACAGCACCCATATTCCGAAATTACTGGCATGGTCACTACGAAATATCTTGTTGTAATTGCTTGTTCAGCATCTAGAACTCATATCAGGTGGCAAATTTAGAACAAGCCAACAAAGACTAGACTAGAGCACAGATCAAAATCGAATTAGCCCATTTTTCTTTAATCGAGGCACAATTTTCAAGCATACGTTTATGGTTTAAAATATTAACGAAGAGTAATGGTTGTACTTGCCAGGCATGGCTCAACCGCTTGAATTGACAATAGTTTTTGAATAATTTAGCGAGCGACGAGACAATGAATGAAACAATACAAAAAGAGAGATGATACAAACTTACCAGGGAACCGTATACAATTGGCAATGTGACTTTATGGGACACTTGAATGTAATGCACTATGTGGGCATGTTTGACCAGGCTACTTGGAATCTATTCGGGCATTTTGATATTACGGCTCAATACCTTCGCGAGAATGACAAAGGGATGGTCGCTTTGGAGCAACACATTCGCTATCAAAAAGAGTTGTTAGCGGGCGATAACGTACGGATTAAATCAGAATTCCTTTGGATTAAGGAAAAGGTTGCTCACTTTCGGCACTATATGATGAAGTCAGAAACCAAGGAAATTACTGCAATCACAGAACTCACCGGTTTGAATATGGACACTAAAATGCGCAAAGGATTGGCCATGCCCCATGAATTTACCAAGAGAATTCAGACCTGGATTGATGAAAACCCAACTGCCGCCGATGAGAACTGACAAAAACCCAATCATCCTATCTACTGAAGAGGGTTACGACCGTTGGTCGGAGATTTACGATACCAATCACAATCCGCTTACTAGGCTGGATCAACTCGTCTTCTTCAATCATTTCCCAACAACACTTTCCGATTCACACGTAGGCGATTTGGGTTGTGGAACCGGAAGGGTATCCAATATGCTGGCAGCGAAAGGAGCGTTGGTCACCGGTATAGATGGCTCTCAAGGCATGCTCAATAAAGCCAGAGAGCGTTCTCCTGAAACCATTACCTACCAACACCACAATTTCGCGTCCCCCCTACCCTGTGACGATCAAACTTTTGACCATGTAGTCTCCTGCCTGGTGCTGGAACATATTGAAGATCTCCAGACATTCTTCTCTGAAGCCAATCGCGTATGCAAGCCAGGTGGGATGATCTACTTAACGGGTATGCACCCGGGTATGATGCTGAAAGGCAATGAAGCCAACTTCACCGATCCTGTTACCGGTGATGAAGTGAGGCCCAAAGGCTATGCCCATGAAATTTCAGACTTTGTAAATGCCATTCAGAATTCAGGTTTAAAATTGGTCGAGATGCATGAATATAATGGGACAGCAGCGTTGGCCAAGGATTTTCCAAAAGCAAACAAATACTTGGATTGGCCCATGTTGGTGTGTTTTATTTGTAGGGCCAATCCATGAAATCCACCCAACGCTTCTCTTCCAATGTCGAGGATTACATCAAATATCGTCCAGGATACACCCAGGAACTGATTGCTTTCCTGGGTCAGGCTTGTGGTAGTTTGAGGGGACAAGCGATTGCAGATATTGGGTCTGGAACAGGAAAACTGACCGAACCGTTACTCAATGCCGGCGGGGAAGTCTATGCGGTGGAGCCTAATCAGGACATGCGCCAGGCCGCAGAAAGCATGCTTCAAGATTATAAAGACTTTCACAGCATAGATGGAACCGCTGAATCCACTGAGCTCGGTGATCGACGTATTGACGCAGTTGTGGCTGCCCAAGCCTACCACTGGTTCGATCCACAGCAGGCAAAGTTGGAATTTAAACGGATCCTCAAAGATCAAAATGGATATGTTTTCCTCATTTGGAACAACAGAAATAATGAGGAGGCGTTTATGAAACAGTATGAAAGCTTCTTACTACAGTATTCAACGGACTATAGTGAGATCAATCATAAAAATATTACTGGTGAAGAGATGCATGCTTTCTTTCGAAAGGATACCCTAAAGGAAGTAACTTTTGAGAATGATCAGCACTTCGATTTTATTGGACTGAAAGGAAGATACGACTCCTGCTCATATGCCCTGCCTGATACTCATGAGCTTTATCCGGAGTCCATATCTTCCTTACAGTCGTTATATGATCAATATTGCATTGAAGGTAAAATCACGATGTGCAATTCTACCGTCGTTTATTATGGTCAGCTTTGACCTGTTCGTGTGGCAATTCGTAAAACAGCGGGATCCGAGAACTGGAGGAGCTGTTAATGGCGGTATAGTCTTCATGGGGGTGGAAATGAATGAGTACCTTTTTAATGATGTTCTAACTAATTGGTGTCCCGGTTATTTCATTTCAGTAAGAACATTAACATTTGGTTAACGTTTTTTTAAGATCGCTGCGCTGTAAGATCGCTTCGCTGTAAGATCACTACGTTGTAAGAGCGCTGGGCTGTAGGATCGCTTTGCTGTAAGACCGCTTCGCTGTAAGATCGCGTTGCAGCAGGATCGCTGTAAGATCACTGCGTTGTAAGATCACTGTGTTGTAAGATCACTGCGATGTAAGAGGTAGGATCTCTGCGCTGTAAGATCGCTGTGCTGCATAATTGCTAGGCTGAGCATCGAAGAGTTCTGATGCTCAACTCGTGTAATCACCAATATGGAATTACCGCTTATTTGCGTTTGGTATATTTTTAAAAATGATAACCCAGCGTTAGATAAGTGAGCCCAGCACTGTACAGGAAACTTGCATTTCCACCTATAACCTGTTCAGCTCCTATACCGAGTTTATGTTCCATCCCAATCTCAAAGTTGGACACTCTCATGCTAATTCCAAACGGTATAAAAGCTCTTAGGTACAATGAGGATTTAGCCTTATAAGTATCTATGATAGAGCTGTAGTTGTTCTCCTCCTCATAATCTACCATTTCATCATTATCATTTGCGATTGCATAGGAGTCATCAAAAACAATCATTTTGTTATTCAACGCGGCACCTAGCTGCACTCCGCCACCCACAAACGCATTATACCTACCCCACGAAGATACATACCGATATTCACCTCCTATACGAAACTCATTGGCCATTAGACAATATATCTGGTTCTGGTTATAGGTTGAGTCTGTCTGTTCTTCCGTTTTCGAGAATGTGACTAAGGCCTCTCTACCAACTGTAAAATCAATTCCAAAGTTGATCTGCCTGGAGGTGCGAAACTTCCCAATGCTAATCCTGGGGTTAATAAAAGAGAGCTGCCCACCGAATGCCAACCCAATAACGCTAGCGTAACTAATTATCTCAAATCCGTTCGCGTCAAAATCAATTTTTTCTGGATTATCAATGTGATTTTTCATCCAATCTGGTGAAATGTCCTCATAGTAGTCCAGCTCTAGCCCCGTCCTGAAATGGACTGAAGACAAAGTGTACGCGTGTTGTCCTAGCGTTAAATTTTGAATTTGAGCTCTCGAAATGGAAGGCATGAGCATAATAATAATCAGAGGTAGAAAAGGTAGGGTTTTCATGAGTGTGGTTTTAGGTGGTGTAGGTAACTATAACCCCCTTTGATTCAGCATATTGCTTCCACACCCCGGATTATCGGTAAACCTCTAGTAAGGTCATTCTGGGTTTTGTTGTGGCGCCCATGGCACGCATGGTGCTGTCCAACTCAGGGGAAGAGGCCATCATCTTGGCCATCTCCACATTTTTTATCTCCATCAATACAGATGCCTTGTTAGGATTCTTATAGGTGCTGAAGATGCACAAGGCTCGCATATTATCATTGTCGTTCACCCTATTGTATGCTTCAAAATCTTTTCTCCATGTATCGAAGTCCTGAACGTCGTGCTGCAAGAGCATACACGTGGCAGACTTTTCTTTATCGCCCATATGTACTGCATTCAATAAATACACGGTCGGCCGACTGACAAA
Source organism: Flavobacteriales bacterium (assembly GCA_016764395.1). Taxonomy (GTDB): domain Bacteria; phylum Bacteroidota; class Bacteroidia; order NORP154; family NORP154. Next base: position 460 of record JAESRW010000032.1, on the reverse strand, counting down.
GCCGCTTGACTCAGTTATCTGTTTTAATTGGGAAGAGCGGGCAAAATCATAGCCATTAGCGATATTATCCACTGTTAAGAGTTCCAATACTCTGGACGTGTCGTTGAGAATTCTAAATATACTGTGGGCCTTTAATCCAAATGCACTTCGCAGACTATCGGATCCATCTATCCAATTCAAGAATTTATTGTGATCCAGGTACTGATAATTGAGCACAACACATGACATCGATAAGGAGTCAGCATCCATTGCCGCTTCTGATGTAAGGAGTGCACTAGGTAACTCCTTGTGTCTGTCAGAATTGCATGCAATAGTGAAGCAAAGTAATATTGGGAGTAAACGTTTCACCACAGTCGTAAAGATCCCCTCTGTTTAGAGCGTTTTGTGAAGATTATACTTTAAATATAATACGAAAACCAGAAGTGCAATGTTACGCGCAAGAACAGAATAAAAGCTAGAC
>JAESRW010000202.1 GCA_016764395.1 Flavobacteriales bacterium | reverse complement strand
GCACGGGCATTCAATGATGCACAATGCACTAGCGAACATCCTTCTTCACCTGCTCCAAATCCCAATCGATTACCAGGCCTTTGGCAATCTGGTCMGCAATGTCCTTCCCRTARAGCAKCTCCACCAGATAAAGTGATGCTTCAAAAGATTTTGCRCCTCCCGCTGAGGTAATAAACTTSCCATCGTGAACAAGGATCACCCCGTCTACCACTTCAAGTTCAGGAAACATCGTGCGATACGCTTCWACATCTCCAGGAAAAGTGGTGGATRCCCGATCCTKTAAAACGCCCGCTTTGGCCAGAACAAAGGCCCCATCACAATGTGAAGCGACGTACATTGCCTTCTCACATGTCCTTTGTACGAACCCTAACATCGCGGTGTCCTGCAAATCCGAATCSAGATGATGTTCCGCACTGGGAACAATCAGAATATCGATTTTAGGCATGTTAGGGGATAGATAGTTGAAATGGGGCGTAATGGTAAGCCCTTCGAACGAGACAATCGGATCCCAGGAGTTGGAYACSGTAAATACRTTCATGGCCTTKATTGAKTYTCTRAAAATSGYGTGGTGAAATATATCATAGGGAGCGGTGAGTTCCGTATTGTACACGCCATCCATAATCAGAAAACCAACATTATAGCGATCGGTGTTCAACCATGAGGCGTCGTTTACTGCTGCCTGTTGGTCGGGTACATTTTGGCACCCCAATAATAAGATCAACAACCAATACCAACTCCTCCTATTCAATATTTTTAGCATAAGCAATGGCTATATGTTCCCAGTGTTATCAATTAATTGAATGCTTCTCACATGGATTCTTTCAAGCACACATACCGGAAAGTACCGACTGAGTTTTTAAATGCTCCATCACGATGGGTAGGGCTCCCAATAAATAAAAGACGCTTCACCGTACCAAAAGTAACAAGATGGCGGTTATTGGTCAAAGTATCGAAGTGGTATCTGACTCTGCAAAAGTCTACTCATCTCTTAGCGGCAATGTTTGCTCATTCCTCAGTTCCAGTATTTTCTCAAATGGAGCGTTTTGCACTCAGTCATGCAGCCCCCATATAAAGCTGCCATTTGACTTAATGTAACCCACCTTCTGGTTTTTTCCCACGTAAATCATCTCTCTCTCAACTGGAAGCATTGTTTCAAAATTGGATTCGAAGAGCATATTTCCAGAGCTATCCGTGAGGCTATAGAAGGGACTTACTTCAATCATGGCAAAGCCATTTTGATAACTTGAGAGGCCGTGATATTGAGGCGTTACGATTTCATGTCCAGCTCTATTGATGACGCCCCATTTGCCATCGGATTTAACCGGAGCCAGTCCATCCGTAAAAGAAAGTGCGCTCTCAAAACCTTTGTCGATTATTTTGTCGCAATGTGGATTAATAAAAAACACCTTGCCGGATTTCCCCTGAGCTAGGGCTATATCTGATTCGTAATTAGTAAGTAATTCTAAGGTGTCTAGCTTSCCCATCAACTGGCCGTCATTYYTGATAACGTGCTTTCCTGAATCGTTTTCCGCYACTGCATATCCATTTGCAAAATCAGTGATGCGCTTCCAAATAGGGTCAATGATGAACACTCCTTTTTTATTGATGTATCCATAGAACTTCTTTATTTTGACCTTGGCCAAACCGTCCTGAAAATTATATGCATTTGAAAATTGCTCCGGGATCACAATATTTTCTGCTGCATCCATATACCCGTAATACCGACCTTTCTTGAAAGCCATAACACCTTCTTTCTCTTCTCTGAGATTGCGATAGGTAAACTTGGTGATCCTTTTCCCAGAGGTGTTGAACATTGCGTATAGCTTGTCGTTTCTAACATAGAAAACTCCAGATTCACCGGGCTGGCCTATTTTTGCATACTTGGTCGGGAGAATTTTATTGCCYTCTCCATCAAATAAACCATAATCTTTCTTGTCCTTAACCAAATAGAAATTACCATCGTTGAAAGCGGTAATGCTGCTAAATTTAGGTTTTAGCAGTACAACTCCTAATTCATTGATAAGCCCTTCTCCAGCCTCACTCTTTACGATCGTCCGGCCATTTACAAAGCCCCCGATACGTTTATATTCAAATGGAATTACCTCACGACCATTCCGATCAATGGTTCCGTAATATCTTCCTTTCTTCACAACAGCCATATTCGCAGAAAAAGGTTCCGCTCTCTGGAAGGTAGGAGGGATGATCACCGTTCCATCTCTATTGAGATACCCCCATTCACCGTTCTGCTGAAAAGGGGCAAGGCCGTCCCCAAAGTTTTTGAGCTGATCATAGTTGGCTTCAATTTTCAAGGCTCCCTTTGAATCRATAAACCCATATTTAGGTTCAATTCTACCAAGTAAGTACAACTCCTCTTCGTCCACTTGATAGCGCCTCAYCGAGTAGTTATCTGAAGGAATAATAGGGTCCAGCTTCTTCGAAATGACCCCAAATTGGTAGGCCTCTGAGGCCACAATCATAGGCGCCGAGTTTAAAGCGGAGTTCCAATAGAAGTCTCTTCTTTCCGTTTTTCCTGCCATCAAGTTTTTCTTACTTGGACGATATTGCACATATCCCCACCCACCCTGGTAGCAATTCAAGTAGTATTTTTCATCTAAATACCTCATTAAGGTAGCGCTATCTCCGATCCAGGATGTTCCACGATCGGTAATTAAGTTAACGAGCTCAACCATCGAATAGGTGGACGATTGAGGATCATAAGGGCCAAATGAGGTCTGACCATTGTGGTGAACTCTTTTAGTATTGTTCACCCTGTTGCCGATGAAGTTAATAGCTACATCCTCCGGCCCAGAAACAAATTCCCATTGACCACTTAAGTGAATGCCAAAATCAATTGTTGTAGAATGTCCCTTTCTGGAGTTTTCTATTGGAATTTGAACAAATACATACTCAGGTTTCATCATYTCAACKCCTTGTTCTRTSGATACCACACCGTATAATGARATTGTTGTCAAATTGGCCCCTCCGATCTTGTATGAAGTGGGTTCTATAAATACTTCGGTCATGTAGGTATTTGTGTAGACCGTATTGTGTATTCTGTCATAAGTGGGCTCGATGATGTAGGCACCTGTTTCACTGTTGACCAATCCCCATTTATTGAACTTCTGTGAAAACCGCCACACATTTTTTACCCCTGGTGGGAAACTCCTGACGGGCCAAGAACGAGGGATGGGCAATTCCTCAGTGGCTGCAATGGAGTAACTATCCATTCCTAGGTATTCGTATCGATCCATTTCGATGCCATCATTGTTTATCTCCAATACTTCAAGCACCGAATCCCGATACAGTTTAGCTACGTTGTTGGCGACCACAATTTTATCATTAATGGCTCCAGATAGAATGGTATCTCTATTGGCTAGCGCGTAACAATTATGATATCTTGCCTGGATCGTATTGCCGATGTAGCGTCCAATAACATGGTATCGTGCAGGAAAAATCTCCTTTCCATCAAAGCTATAGAAACCAACCAGTCGTCCGCTCACTACTTTGAATCCTCCGCCTGTTGCAAGATTTATTTCGGAGAACTTCGGTGGCACCAGTATCTCGCCTTGAGAATTGACCACCCCCTCTTTATCACCTTTGAAAAAGCTAAAGATTGTTTCGGGCCTATATACTTTAACACCCACCTTGCTATATGCTAACGGGAGGATGGTATCACCAGAAATATGTATGATGCCGTATCCATTCATCGATTTTACGGAGAAATATTCTTTGGTAAGATGCTTTACTTCATCATAAAGTGGTGGAACCTCTTCCCTGCCAGCGCCGTTGATAATGCCGACCTTTAATCCTCTCCTTGCTGCGATGTAATCTGCGCTGCACTCATAATAATCGTCATACTGATCCGTGATGACCCGTCCACTGGGATACTCGCACAACTCCAGTCGGTCGCCAATCAATCCTTTGATATATCCCCTTCCAAAAAAATCAATGCGGGACCATTTCGGAGCAATATTGCATTTCCCATCGGTGCTGATCAGGCCCCATTTTCCATCAGTTTCAACTCTGGTAATCGAATCGTTAATTGGCAAGATGCTGCTGTATTGGAAGGGAATAATGATGGACTCATTTTCGTCGATGACACCGAGTCGATTTCCTTGGATCGCCAGCAAATATTTGTCACCATAAAACTTAAGATTGGTATAATCGATGGATACACTTATATGGGAGCGTAGGTCATACAATCCACATTTTCCACCATCATATAGCTTCAAATGCGTTGCATAGACATAAACGCTATCATACACGTTATTTAACAACACGGCTCCGTTGGCGTATTCTACGGTCCATTGATTATTGAACTGGACAAGAATTAAGGAGTCATTCGCAAATGTGATGCTGTCGTAGGTACACTTTTTAACCTCAATTCCAGTTGCGTCGAGCACGCCATACTTGGATTCTTTTTTAATGATGGCGTATTTGCCAAATTGGAAGAATGCTGCTTGTTCATATTGGGGTTCAACAATGAGCTTACCTGAAGCATTGATATACCCCCACATTCCATTCACAAGAACGGGATACAAAGGCCCGGTTGCCTGGGCAAGGGTCTGTACCGAAAGCAATAGAAAAGCCCAAAGGATATTCGTGACTTTTCCCATTGAGGTCGCTATAGGCTGGCAATTAATTTGTCAAGGTCGTCTTTTGAAGCCATCGAACCGTTTACACGCGTCAGATTGAACGTATGAGGTGTGCGATGGTTTTTGCGAAAATCTTCTCCCTTCAGCTTGGCAAACTCCGTGGAGCTCATTACCGCAACCTTGTCTCCGGGTAACACAGCAATTAATTTGTTCTTTTGATTGGGGGAGAAGGTAAATAACTTCCAATGTGACGGAGGATATTTGATCACTGATTTATCCTCACCCGTTATTAAAAAGATGGTAACCGAATTTAGATCAGGATGTGCATCATCGCCAAAGTCAAAGTTAGCAACTAGATCAATACGATCTTCTAATTTTAACTGTCGATCATAATTGTACACGCCCATTTGACTAACAGTAAAGACCCTTAATAGGCGAGCCTGTTGTTCTAGTCGTGCTTTCTCCTGTCGAATGAGCTCCTTTTTCTTTTCATAAGCCGCAAATGCTGCATTGAATTTCGCAGTGGCGACTTTCAGTGACTTGCCTCTGACAACGGGCTTCACAACCGTACTGAATCTCACCTTACCATCAGCTAACCTAAGACTGAAGGTACCCTCATTTCCTTTGATTCTATTGATACTGATCTTCGCCCACTGCCGGTTTTTTAAACTGCTGTTCTTGGCAGGGTCGGTTTTGTCATCTGTTCCAGCATATTGCCACATCACACCGTTCAAATCTTTTAACTCAGGAAATCTGTGGTAATTAATATTGAGGTCAAAAGTGTAATTGCTGGGATCATAAGCCGTCGGTTTGTAAGCTGCTATTTCAGGCTTTTTCTGCTCTAGCTTTGCAATCAGCTCATCACGATACCGATTATCGATCAGGCGATCAGATGTTCTATACACCCATTGCCCTTCATTATCATCAAAATGATAGCTTTTGTAATCACGCTCATCGGTATAGGTGGCCATCTCGACAATAATTTCTTTTCCTGGTTTTAAGTCAACCTCTTCTCCAGCATGGTAGGCTCGAATCTCCATCATTCCAGCGGATTGAAAGTCTTGTGTGATGCCTGCACTGTCATATTTCATCGGAATTCCACTCACAAGAATTTCAGCAGCATTCGCAAATTCTCGATAGTCAATAGCGACAGCTCCCAATACATCATTTCCGGCTCCGTCAACGAAGCTGTTTGCTTGAATATAGATATTGGTGCCATTGGCCAATCTGATGGTGTCCCCTAATTGGGCCATCATTTCAGACTTGATAAATGGCACCGAAACCTCTTTGAAAGGGCGTTTGATCGTACGGGGTTCTGCGGTCTGTGTTGATGTATTGACAGAGGTACAATGCGCTATAAATAAAATAACGGTGAGAAGTACGAAGGGAATAAGTTTTGGTTTATTCATGGTAGTGGCGTTTAGATGAATAGTTGTGGAGCTGAAGCTGCCGTAAGACGGTCAATTCATAACGCAAGTTAGGCGTTAATTATTTTATATTCGACCTTTGATAGGAGTTGATACACATGTAGTTGTGAAGTATGGTGCCCGGCATAAACCCGGTTTTATAAAGCGCGATTCACTTGACAATTACATGATCCATCGTTTCTTCATACGCGACTCACTCCATCAGCTACGCGTCACTCAATACCCGACTTACACCGTTAATTGAATGCTGTTGTCCATCCTCAAAGCAGAAAATACTACTCCACAACCACAAACTTTCGCGTTACGGCTGAAGTTGCAGTGCGAAATGAATAGAAATACACACCACTGGGCAGATGATCAGTGGCAAACACAACAGTGTGCTCCCCGCTGTTTACAACCTCGTCTAGCAGCGTCGCCTGAACCTGCCCGGCTATGTTGAGGACCACCGCCTCAAGCCTTGAATTCCGGGGGAGTGAAAATTGAATCCTTACTTGATTGTTTCCCGAATGGTAGTGGGTCAGATCAAAAACCCCAGGCGACTGTTGTTCATTAATGGCTGTAATGGAAGTGGGCGGTATAAATGCCTCACTGACATCGGTAGGGCCAAATCCTTCTACGGTAGCACCGCCTATCACATAAATCGTATCACCAATGGCAACGGCTCCCATCCCGTGGCGGGGGGTGGGCAGTGGTTCCAAAGTCTGCCAGGTATCGGTGATGGGATCGTACATTTCAGTTTCCCCATGAATGCCACCACCCTCTCCTCCAAAAACGTAGAGCTTTCCGTGCAAGCCAATAGCTGCCAACCCACCTCTTCCAGTGGGCATATCTGTCAGGGTGGTCCAGGCATTGATGGCTGGATCATAGGCCTCCAATTTTGTAGATGCACCGGTCGTTCCCCTACCGCCAACAACATAAATAAGCGACCCAACAACAGCGGCAGCGTGGTGTTCCCTTGGTGTGGGCATGGGCACCATGGTGGTCCAGGTATCGGTCGAGGGGTCATAGACTTCATTGGTGTTTAACGCGCCTGTGTTATTGTCGCCACCGATCACATATATTTTTTGCCCAAATTCAACCGAGGCCATGGCCCCTCTGCTTGTCGGCATGGGCGCAAGGGAGGTCCAGATATCCGTCAAAGGATCATATACATAAGTATCATCTTTGTCGATAAATGTGATGTCGTTGTATCCACCAAAGAGGTATAATTTACCATTTGCCGCAGCCGTAGCCTGATGATGCCTGGCTCCTGGTAGGGACGATACAGTTTTCCAGGAATTACTGCTGGGATTGTACACTTCTACCACATCCTCAATAAACACGGCAAGAGGAATGCCCCCCATTATATATATTTCTCCATTCAACTCCGTAGTGGATGATTCTTGCCGATCTGTTGGTAATGATGGGAAGGAGGTGATCCAGGTACCCAGGGAGTCAGGTTGGGCCAAGCTTAAATTACCCAAACTTACAAGGAGGAGAAATAAAATGCTAGCAGTGAGCCGCATAATGGGCAGGCTTGATTTCCGATGATTCAATTCAACAACATAATTACACATTTACCCAATAGCAATGGTAGGTACGTCTGTATATTTAGCAAAGCTAGGTCCCACTTTCCTGTTGTACGAGCACTAATCTAAGGTGATTATCCTAATGAGATCCCAGGATTTGGGCTTGGGTTTGGGCCGTCCCTTGGGAATCTAGACTGTCTCTAATCGGCTTTTTTTGATAGCCTCAATACCTAAAGAAGCGCCTCAAATACAATCTATACAATACCAAGGTTTGACCTTCACCCATGCCAAACATTAACACTTCCAATACTTAGAACCTTTTCATTATTCTTTCAGTAGGAGCGCCAACGAAAATCGAAAACCGAAGATGTTCTAAGACGCTGCACACTTGGCACCGGCCTAATACTCAATGGTTTTTAACGATTTGTCATAAGTACAAAGGTAGGGAGTTGGTATACAGAGAGAAATAGGGTTAATACCGTATTTTAGTACGGCATTTAACCCAGAAACTAGATCAAGGCCGGTGAAGGGATTCCGTTTAGATTTATCGCCTGCCTGGGATTTGGAATTCAAAAAAGAAGGGAGCCTGACCTTGTTTGTGCGTGATTCCATTGCACATAAAACGGGTCACTCAGTTTTTAACAAAGGCATTTCCCTCACATCGAGGATGTAAGGGAAATCCTTTAATTACTGAATTAAACACTCAATTAGACCAAATGTTCATCAACATGCAACGCATCTTTGATAACCGTCCAGTCTTGCTTTTTAGCCCATGTTTCGAAAGTTTGAAAGGCAATTTCGGGATATCTTCGTTTTAATGCTGGAATATCCGTTGTATAGCCTATTTGATCAAACCACTTAAACATGATAGCCAAATCCACGCTTTCCTCCTTAACATACTCAGGGTCGATCCCTTCATAAGTTATGGTCTCTCCTGTGACCCTGGAAAGAATTTCAGCACAATTTTCACCGGTTAACTCATCACCGGCAATATCGTACCGCTTGCCAAATTCGCTTTCACGCCTGTTAATGATTCTGGCTGAAAATTTAGCAATATCCTCCACCGCTATTTGTTGCAATTTACGATCACCTGGCATGGCAATTTTCAGTTTTCCTTCTTTCAAGGAATCCATCATATAAGGGCTCAGCAAGTTTTCCATAAAAAACACCGGGGCGACAATGGTATATGGGATGTCAAGCGAATCAATGTGCTTTTCTACCTCATATTTACTGTCAAAATGCGGAATGTTTGTTGAAAGGTCCGCACTTGCCACGGAAGTATATATGAAATGACCAACTTCTGCCTTTTGCGCTGCATTCGCTAGGGCTTTTCCTTGGTCGACTTCATTGTCAGAGCCTTTTTCAAAAGGTGTTGTCACAGCAAAAACAGTATCAACTTCTCTCATTGCCTGTGTTAAATCTTCGGCATCTAAGTAATTACACTGTCTTATTTCCATTCCTTTTGCGATGAGCTCCTTCGCTTTTTGAGCCTTGGGGTTCCGGCTTAGTCCAATAATCTCATGGCCCTCCCGCAATAATATTTTAGCGAGTGCCCCCCCTTGTTGGCCTGTTACTCCACATAGGAGTACTTTTCTCTTTTTTTCCATGATATTTAAATTTAAAAAGTGAGAAAGAACTTAATTAACTTTGGTACTGTTCCACCTTTCGTTCTTTCACGTTTATGTATCATTCTGGACCAACTCGCAGCACTTTTAAAACTTGCGAAATGATAGGTGGAAACCAGCTTGTAATACATGTTCATTTGCTTCCAGTAATGCTCAGCTAAATTAGGCGACTCCACCCATCTTACCTGATTGAGCAACGCAACTTGAACCGCTGTTTTGGTTGGGCCGAATGCTCCCTACTAAGGTAAGAAATTGGATGCCCGAACAGCCCATCTCGGTTGACCAATATGCGCGTAAATCTTACGTATGTCAGTTGGTATTGTAAACGTTTTATAGCGCGTAAAAAGAGTAGGGATAGGTGAGGTTTGGGTGCTATGTGCATTCCCGAAGAGTCATTTAATAACTGCACCAGTTTTGCAGATAATGAAGGCTAAAGTATCGCTCAACAATTTTGTGGTAGAATCGATGCGTGCTAAGGAGATGAACGGGAGGCGTTAGTCTTCTCCCCATCAATCTCCTCTCACAAAGCCGGGCAAGATCTAAGGGAGTTAGACCATTTCTTCAAGTAATGCCTCGGCTCTCACAATCCCAAAACCTATTCCCCCACCTTCTCAAACTCCACCTCCCAAACCCGCTTCATTTCCTTAAAGGTATGCTTGCTCAGCTTCAGCTCTTTCATCACAATCTTGTCAAAGATATCTTCAAGCTCCAGCGTCCTGGCAACCGTAGAAGCCTGGGCAAAAGGAATGACAGAGAGATCTGGGTCAACCATGCAGAAGTCCATTAATAGGTAAGACAAGTATTCCTTGGTAGATTTATCGACCTTCAACAGGATTGTAAGCTCCTCTTTAGTAAATTTCGCCTGCTCTATGAATTTGAAATTTCTAAAGTAGTCTTTGGCCAGGTGTTCAGTCGGATCTGTTCTGAACCATTGCGGGCCCAGTAGTACCTGCAAAGTTTTCTTGGTTTGCTCTTGCATGTATTCCTGTTGGAAGATATCCAAGTGCTCCACATTGAGCGATCCCTGGATGAGCTTCAGGATTTTTTTTTCGGCATGCTCGGGCTCTTCCTGGGTCCACTCTGCTGCTAACGCCCGAATATAATTCTCCGGGTGGGTATGGCCCTCTGAACCCTGCTTGTCCCTGGCCACAATTTCCTTCGCCTGTTCAATGTATTTGGCAGGTGAAACACGGTCCAGGCCGGTTGATATTTTCAAGAGCGTGCTGATGACCAGGTTCTTGTCTCCACAGACTTTCAATGCCCCCTTGTCGGCAAATATTTCTGTACATAAATTGAATACTCTGGCTGTTTCATGGTAGCTGGCGCTGTTGGAGTAATCATTGGCGATCGCGGTGATGATCCTTTCAGTGGTCTCGAACTGTCCATCTTCCATGTTCCACAAAATGGCATGGGAAATTTCATGGGCAAACAGCACCGTTAATTCATCTGGATTGAGCTTTGAAATAATGGATCCACTCAAAACAATATGTGCTTCTCCCTGGTAAAACACGATACCAGCATTCATATCCTGATCCCCTTCAATCTGATACACCTGCACCGGATATTCGAAAGACAGGCCTTCTTTAGCTTTATTCAAGGCGGTGTACACCTCAGCGTTCACCTCTTCATCCAGGCGATAGGTGTTTTTCAAGAGCGCGAGCTTGAACTTCTCCAGTTCCTTTTCTTTGTTTTGTTTATCTATAAAAAACGCCCAAACCCTAGGTTCATTTTTTTTGATAAAATCACGTACCTGAACATGATAATTTAATGGACTAACTACTGGTGCTTTCACGCGGGAAGTTTCTTGAATGCAGTAGTAAAGATACATTTATCTACAGCTTTTCCGTAAAACTTTGATAGCCAAATTGCTAAATTTGGGATGCTCGACAGACGTACCCCGGGAATGGAGAAGAAACGATCATACAAGGATTTTTTACAAGATGGAATAGACCGTGGTGGGTTTATGATGGAAGACATCATTGCGGCCATTGTCCCTTTATTCAATCAAGTTAGGTCCATTCACGAAGACGGGAAGGTAGCACAGTTAACACAACCCGATAAGTTAGTGGTGGAGGAATTCGCCATCCATTTGCCCCCTGAGCTTAGCCTTGCACCTAAAAGCAATCCTAAGAAATTGGACCATATCAACGCCAATTATGAGTCGGCTTTCGAGATAACTGGAGAGGAGGACCAGGTGACAGAAGTTGAGGACATGACGGGCTCTGTGACTAATTTAGACTTGCAAGATGACACGTCCAAAAAAATTATTCGTCCCGTTTATTTGCCGGGTTATTCCAATTATGAGGTTGAAATTGGCCATCACGATGCATTGACGGATATTTATTCCCTGGGATTGTATCTGGCCGGGATTTCTTTTGGACTGGACTTTTCCAACAAGGATGAATTCAAAACCTTTGTTGATTACAGGGAAGATATTTATGTTTACAATTCCTCCATTCATCCGGTAATAGCGCAGCTGATCACAGACATGACCGAACTGAACCGTTCGCAAAGGGCCCGTGATTTGGACCACATCATCCTCCAATTAGAAAATTACAAAAACTATGATCCAGAGAATGAATTGGATCTTTCCAAAATTGCGGGTTTCGAGACCCAGGAGATCTCCACCAGAAGAAATTACATTTTGGACAAATTGAAGAACCGGTTGTTTGATCTCTCAAAGCGTAACAAATTGCTGCATTTTAAGGAGAACCTGAAATTTATCAACCTCACGGTGAGCTCCGTTCCTATTGTCCTCGACTATAAAAACATCCGTTCCGACAGTCTTTTTTTGTGGAATGAGAATATTGCCACCTTTGTCACCCAAACGAAGCCCATTCCTTTATCGAAGTTCATTCCTTTCACGGATAAGGCTTATGCAGCCAACACGCTGAGTAAAATCAGGTCACAGGCCATAAAAACAAGAAATGAGTTAGGCTTCAACCAACTTCGCATGGTAGTGGCATTTTTAAGGTGGCACAATTTAAAGGAGAACAAGGAAGAGCGCATCAACTCCCCTTTACTCCTCATCCCCGCTGAATTGACCAAGAAGAAAGGTGTTAAAGATCAGTTTGTTTTAACGCCTACAACAGCTACTGCCGAAGTGAACCCCATATTGGTACATTATCTGAAGGAGTTGTACGGCATCACCCTCCCTGACGCAATTCATTTGGACGAAGTAACCATACCCGAATTTTACGAAAACTTAAAAAAGCAAATATCCCAAAGCAAAGCCGGCATCACCATCGATTTGGTGGAAAAGCCCAAAATAAAATTGATCCATGCGCTTGCGAAGAGAACCTACAACCTCTTTCAGCGAAAGCTACGTGGGCGAGAGACTTCCACCTTTAAAAGCATGGCCTATTCCTATTCAATAGACCAGTTCAAACCGCTGGGGCTGGAAATATTTAAGTCTAAAGTCAAGCGCACAACAAGTGGATTGAAATATCTATTGGATGAAGACGCACGGCTTGATCACGTAGTGGAACCCAAAACCAAAAAACGAGAATTTTATCAACTCGAAGATGGGCTGGATGAAACATCCCCATACAACTGGGAGGTCGATCTGTGCAATATCACCCTTGGTAATTTCGACTACCGTAAAATGTCCCTGGTCGGCGATTACAATCACCTGCTCACTGGCGAAGTGAAAAACCCTGTATTTGACGATATTTTTTCACTGGAGCCTAAATCTTTACCCCCTGAAGACAACGAAACGCCCCCACTGTCTGATCAATACCATGTGGTTGCTTCTGATCCCACCCAAACCAAAGCCATCTCTTTTGCGGGACAGGGAGAGAGCTTCATCATTCAGGGACCTCCTGGAACGGGGAAGTCTCAGACGATCACAAATTTGATCAGTGACTATATTGCCAGGGACAAAAAGGTACTGTTCATTTGCGAAAAGAGAGCGGCTATCGATGTTGTATATTATCGCTTGAAGCAACAGGGACTGGACGAACTTTGCTGCCGAATCCACGATTCACAAGCCGATAAAAAGAGCTTTGTGATGGATCTTAAAGAATCCTATGATCGCTTTTTGGCCGGTGGAGATGACCTCCCATTACTCACGGAAAAACGAAAGGAACTCATWACGGAGTTAGAKCAGGAATTGTCCGTTTTGAGGCGCTATTCCCAAAGCATGGAGCAGGCCCACGAATCCATAAAAATTCCCTTCCATGAGCTTATCAAACGCCTCATTGAGCTCAAAGAGCACCACATAACGTTATCCGACGAACAAATGGAATTGCTTCCAGAATATGGGCAATGGCTAGAGAGTGGAGACCACTTAGTGGAGTTGACCAATATTTTGAAAGAGTTAGGAGAGGATCAGCGTTTTGCCCTCCACCCAGCCAGTACCATCAGTGACGACATTATCAATGCAGACAATCCGGTAAATCGAATAAACCACTTGTTACAGAAAGTGGATCAACAATTGAATCAATTAATTGAGGCGATTGGTAAGATTAATATTGAAGATGAGTACAAATCAACCCTTGGCGCACTAACCGCAATCGTTGAGCACGCCAGGCATCTAGAGCCATTTACGCATGCGAACAATTTTGAATTACTGAATCCTCAATCCGTAAAGTACGCGGAGTTCATTGCTTCGATGGATGAAATACATGCCAAAAAGAAAAAGCTCCAGAAAGAAAAAAAGGACACGGTCAACTGGAAGGAAAAGCTGACAGAGACAGATTTAAAAAACGCTTTGGAGCTGATTGATAAACATGAGAGCTCCATTTTCTCTTTTTTGAACAGTGACTTTAGAGCCGTGAAAAAGTCGATCACGGAGCGCTATGATTTTTCGAAGCATGCTGTTAAACCAAGCCTGAAACAAGTACTCGTGGATCTCAAGGAGGAGTATGAAGCCAGCGAAGCATTGCGGGAATATGAATTGGAAAAAGCCCGGAAGCTCAACATCAAAGAGTTTACGGCAACCCGCGAAGCGCTTGACACGCTGGGCCAACTTTTGAAAGCGCCTGAAGCTAAGCGACTGGACTATTTGATCAACCATAAGGAAGGATCAGACTTTACCCTCAGCCTTCTACATTTATCGGACGTACTTGACAACTTAGTGGCTGATTTGGAGCCGTTGGTTCGGGCCGCGGGAAATTACTCCCCATCTGCATTGAAAAAAAACCTGACCGGACTTCGCGCCAGCCTGGGCATCCTACCTGATATCCTGCCGGCCATGCAGGAATTGTTAACGACCTCTCCAGAATTTGTTCATGCTGTAAAAACGGTTCCGATGAACGAAGTGGAGGCTGAAGCTGCTTTCGGAAGGAAATCACTGCACGCTATTTACAGGACCAATCGGAATCTGGCGAAAATAGAGGGCCGTTTGATTGAACAGCGACTCACCAAAATTGAGGGTATTTACGAACAGCTCTTTGATCTCAATGCAAAAATTGTGAAAGGCAAGGTCAGGGAGAAATTTGTTGACCATGTCAATATTTCATCTCAATCGGCCTCCACGCTTGCTGCAGATCAGAAAAAATTCAAGAAATCATACAATGCGGGCCGCAAGAAGTTGGAACATGAGTTCAATAAAGTCATGCGCTATAAGCCCATTCGAGAACTCGTTTCGACCGAAAGTGGACAGGTTATTAAGGACCTGAAGCCCGTTTGGCTCATGAGTCCTTTGAGTGTGTGTGACACATTGCCCATCAATTCCAACGAATTTGATGTGGTTATTTTTGATGAGGCCAGCCAGATCACGCTGGAGGAGGGTATCCCCTCTATTTTCAGGGCTCGGCAAGCAATTATTGTAGGGGATGAAATGCAAATGCCACCCACTAATTTCTTCTCGTCCAAAGCTGTGGATAACGACGACCTGGACCAGGAGGAGGAAGAGCACGAAGAGGTAGAACTGGATGCCGATAGTCTGCTATCTCAGGCAGCGAGCAATTTAAGCTCCCGGTTGCTCGGGTGGCACTATCGCAGCAGGCACGAAGCGTTAATTGGCTTTTCCAATGCTGCTTTTTATGGCAATCAGCTACTTACGATCCCTGATAATACCATTAACACTGGGAAGCTGGACGACATCCTTATCGAGAACTTAGATGCTCAGTCAGTGGTGTCGGCACTGTTCAATCGCAGTATCAGCTTTCATAAACTAGAGAAGAGCATTTATGAAGATCGCACCAACAAAGGCGAGGCCCAGTACATTGCCAATCTAGTGCGTGACCTATTAATGAAGGAGAAAAAGGGTTACAGCATCGGCATTGTTGCCTTCTCCAAAGAACAGCAGATAGAAATTGAGAATGCCCTGACGAACCTGGCCCAAACAGATGAGGCCTTTCAACTGGCCTTAGAAAAGGAATACGAGCGGGTGGAGGATGACCAATTCGTCGGATTGATTGTCAAGAACCTCGAGAACATACAGGGCGACGAACGGGATCTGATCATTATGAGTGTGTGTTATGGGTACAATGACACGGGCAAGATGCGCATGAATTTCGGCCCGATCAACCGAAATGGAGGCGAAAAAAGGCTGAACGTCATCTTCTCTCGAGCCAAAAAACACATGGCCATTGTTTCATCTATTCGTCATTACGATATCAAGAATGAGTACAACGAGGGCGCCAATTATTTCAGGAAGTTCTTACAATACGCCGAGTTGGTTTCCAGGGGAAACAGTACCTCCGCAAACCTGACGCTCAAAAGTCTGTCGAAAAACCAGGTTCAAGCGGGTGATTCAAAAGTAGTAGACGTTATCACACGTGCCCTTGCAAAGCGCCTCACCAGTGAAGGGTACCAGGTTGAGTTGGGTATAGGACAGTCCTATTTTAAATGCAATTTAGGGGTAGTTGCTAAAGATAATAAGCGCAATTACCAATTGGGAATCTTGATTGATGACAGTGCACACTATCAGAACAAGGATATTCTTGAGCAATATTATTTGCGTCCTTCCATCCTCAGGGCCTTTGGATGGAAGATGATTCAGGTATACAGCAAAGACTGGTATGAAAATGAAGAGGTTGTATTCAACCGCATTCGCCGGCTCTTGGGCGAAAAAGTGAAGGAGGACCCTATTGAAGAATCAGAGGAGCTGCTTATAGAACCGCCTATTCCAAAAACGGAGACATTGGTACCTGCGCTCCCAAAAGAAGCAGAGATAGTAGCCTCAAACGGGTCAGAAGTCGCGCCAGCCAATGGATCTGAAGCGGCGTTGGAGGAGGAGCAGGAGGAACATACATCGGATAAGGAAGCGGTGGAGAAATTAGACGTGGTAGGGGTTTTATCGGAGCAGGCTCCTAACCCTGAACCACCACCGATTGAAGGAAAAGAAGCAGAACCAACACAAGGTAAAAACAAGAGCAGAGGAAAAGTAAATATTGAAAAACCTGCACCCAATAAAAAGGTCCGAAAAACCAAAACCAAGGGTGAGATACAATCACTATCCAAAACACGGGATGAGAACTACGTTACCAATCCTGCGTTTAATTACGCGGCCTCTACCTATTACGAATTCTCTGACGATCGATCTTTTAAGTTTTGGGAAGTAGCGATGGAGGGGGTTAATGTGGGGGTACGTTACGGGCGCATAGGAACGAAGGGACAGGTGCAGCTCAAAACATTTGACACACCTGAAGTTGCACAAGGAGAAATGGAGAAATTGATTCGATCGAAGGTGAGGAAGGGGTATCTAGAGATAGGGTAGGGGGAAGCTCTTGGAAACTTTCCAACTGAAAAAAACTGAAACTCCTCTGATCAAGTCGTAGAAAAATGTCCCTTGACTCAAACCAATGGTAATTCGCCTATCTTCAACTTGTCCAAGAAAATTGAATTATTAACTTTGTCATCCGTTTTTGGAGTGGTGTCTCACCCTCCTTGGCTCCTGAAGGTGCGACGGCTGGTGAATCTTTCTAATTCAATATTTTAGAAGCAGACACCTGAGTTCTTTGTCTTTTTGAATGATTACCGGAGAGGTGCCTGAGTGGCCGAAAGGACCAGTTTGCTAAACTGGCGTACGGGTAACTGTACCGCGGGTTCGAATCCCGCTCTCTCCGCCTTCGCTCGCCGAAGCTCCGAATGAAATGAGGAGCGTAGGCGAGCTCTTTAGGTATTCGGATGCATGTTTGGTTAAAAAGTGCCGGCGAGCTACGGCGGATAAGATCCGCCAATGAAGCCAAATAATAGCTCAGAGTTGCGAAGCTCCGAATGCAATGAGGAGCGTAGGCGAGCTCTTTAGGTATTGAGATGCATGTTTGGTTAAAAAGTGCCGGCGAGCTACGGCGGATAAGATCCGCCAATGAATCCAAACAATTGATCAAGGTAGCGAAGCTCCGAATGCAATGAGGAGCATAGGCGAGCTCTTTAGGTATTGAGATGCATCTTTGGTTAAAAAGTGCCGGCAAGGTGCGGCGGATAAGATCCGCCAATGAAGCCAAATAATAGCTCAGAGTTGCGAAGCTCCGAATGCAATGAGGAGCGTAGGCGAGCT
>JAESRW010000031.1 GCA_016764395.1 Flavobacteriales bacterium | reverse complement strand
TTCATCATCTATCAGCACTTCATTGGTTCCAGACTCAAACCACAATACCATCAAACTGCGCTCAAGCTTTTCATTGAGCACCTGAGAATTTTGCTTGTCTATTGTAGCGAGGAGCAAAGACTCCTTAATGTTTCCATGGAATTTCATGTTCTGTAATCTCTATTATTTCTTCAACTAGCTCTTCCGTCAAATCGCATTCTGTGTAGCGCTGCAAAGATATTGATCCAATCTAGCTTTTCAACCAACTGATTTCTTTGGTTTCAGTGCATTAACGATCTGACGCGAATAACAATCACATTAGTAATAACGGGTTATCTGCAGAATCAATACATGCTCAAGAACTAAAAAGTATGGGGTCACGTCAATTTTGTGGGGAGTAGCCTATCTTCGGGGAAAAACTGAAGATGGAATTAGATATGGGAGGTCACTTTTTACCGAAGGATTTATTGGATCACTTTAGGGTTGTATCAATTAATGAATTAGAAGATCCTGACAGGGATGATAATATGATAGAGATCCATTTGGAAGAGAAGAACGAACTCCCAAAAGGTTATATGAGGACATCATATGAATCAAAAGGTTTTGCTAAGCCATCACGGATCCAGGATTTCCCCATACGTGGTAAGGCTGTTTATCTGGTGATAAAAAGACGCAGATGGCGTCACAAGGAGACCATGAAAGAGATTGGCAGTGATTATTCATTTATAGCCGAGGGTTCAAGATTAACACAGGAACTTTCGGATTTTTTAAAAGAAACAGGTCGATACCCGGGAAGATACGATCAGTAATATAGCCAGTTATTACAATGTGAAAGCAACAAAGCTTAGGCGTCAATACAAGAGATATAGTAGTGGCTTCAATCAATGGGATCAAAAGCACCATGCAGAGCATTTTATGTTATTCCCTGACAATATAGGAGAGCACCTGAGTATTGATGAAGTATCCTTATCACAAGGAGAACTCTACACTTTTGTAACCAATAAGAATGGTAGAGGCAAGAAAGGCACACTGGTAGCATCTATCAGAGGAACCATGTCTAGTGAAATTGTAAAGGTTCTAAACCGTATACCCTTAGAATCGAGAAAAAGGGTAAAAGAAATAACACTTGATATGGCTAAAAATATGGAATCAGCAGTCAAGATCAGCTTCCCTTGTGCCAGCTTGGTTACCGATAGATTTCACGTTGTGAAATTAGCCGTAGATGCGCTGCAACATGTGAGAGTTAAACTCAGATGGGAGGAATTAGACAAGGAAAATCAAGCCATTGAACGGGCTAAAAACCAAGGAACTAAATATGCTCCCATTGTACTTAAAAATGGGGATACTCCCAAACAATTATTGGCCCGCTCCAGATATATCCTGGCAAAGAAACCTTCCAGATGGACACCCAATCAAAAGCTTAGAGTGAGGGTATTATTCAGACAATATCCCATTCTCAAGCAAGCTTATGAGCACACAATGGAGTTTAGAAATATCTATGAGAACAATAATCTCATCAGGGCTAAAGAAAAATTTAGCGGATGGATCAACAAGTCTATGGAGCTAGATATAAAAGAGTTTTATACCGTGGCCAACTCTGTTAAATACAATCTGGATAATATTCTTAATTTCTTCAACAACAGAAACACTAATGCTAATGCAGAATCCTTTAATGCTAAAATAAAGCTCTTCAGAGCCAATTTAAGAGGTGTATCCGATACGTCCTTTTTCCTCTTCAGAATGCATAACCTTTTTGCTTAGTCCCCACAAAATGAATGTGACCCAGTATAACATGCCTACTCCGACTTTGGCAAAAAAATAGTCTCGTATCCTGCACATATGTGATGTGCAGCATACGAGACTAAGCGCTCAATTTGGTTAATCGGTCTCTGCCTATCTCAAAATCGAGACTTTCGTGGTAACCACCTTATCTTCAGAGATTACCTTGATATAGTACAATCCATTTGGATGCTCCGTTAGATCAATCTCCATTTTGCTTTGGCTTGCAGCAGTCATAATAGCGATCAATTCTCCCGTAGTATTATAAACCTGTATTTGAGCATCCTTCCAGGAGTTCTCCAGTTCAATCACGAACATGCCTTCAGATGGATTCGGATACAAGCCGATAGAATTGAGTTGATGCTCGTCAATTCCAATACAAGTACTCAGTTCAATGGTGACCGTTGCTGTTGCATCGGCGCAGGGAGGGCTGGAAACCGTGTAAGTGAAATCATACATTCCATTGGCAAGGCCCGAGAGATCCACTACAGTTCCAGTCAATGCACCGGTACCATCGTCATCGCTCCATACCCCGCCCGGGTCCGGTGTTCCTCCTAAGCCTGTGGCTACATCAACTGTTGCATTAGAATCACAAGTCAACAGGGTCGCACTGGAGCCTGCATCTGGAGCATCAGCTACGGTAATGGTAACCACCGCCGAATCACTTGGGCAACCAGAAGCGGTAACCAGGTAAGTGAAATTATAGGTACCGGCAGCCACTAAGGCTGGGCTCCATAAATCGCCGAAAATAATACCTCCTGAACCGTTGTCGTCGCTCCATGAACCACCGGCATCAGGCGTTCCTCCCAATCCGTCGCTTAAATTCTGCGTAGCTATATCACCTGCACAAGCGGTTAAGGCACCATCGATCCCGGCCTCAGCTGCACCGATTACCGTAACTGTTACCGTGGCTGCATCTGCTGGGCAGCCTGCGTTAGCAGGAACAGCATAAGTGAAGTTAAAGGTACCAATACCTGCGATTGAAGGGTTGAAGATAGTTCCAGTTAATGCACCAGAAGTATCATCGTCCATCCAGGTGCCGCCTGAATCAGGTGTTCCTCCAAGTCCCAACTCAATATCAAGAGAAGTTGAAAGAGAACATGCGGATAGCGTTCCACCGTTTCCTGCAGATGGTGCAGGGTGTATGGTTAATGTAACTGTTGCTGAATCATCAGAACAGGTACCGCCTCCTGAAACCACATAGGTAAAATTAAAGGTTCCTTCGGCTCCTAAGGCTGGGCTGATAAACCCAAACAGCAATGTCCCCTGGCCATCATCATCTATCCAGGTGCCACCACCATCAGGACTGCCACCRAGGCCTGAAGAAAGGTCATACGTAAAAGCCGACGCACAAATGTCAATCGATGCAGAAACACCTGCTGAGGCGGCAGGGTCAACGGATAATGTTGTGGTGACGATACTGTCACATCCACTCAACGCTGATAAGATATCCATATATACCCCTGCTGTATTTTGATAAGAACCTCCCAATAAAATACTATCGTTTGAACAGATGGTTGCAGCTGCATTGACTGAATCACCTGGTGCAACAAGGATGTAGTTGGTCAAGTTGATGGTACTGTCTGAGCCACATCCAAATGCCGTCAGTGTGACATCATATGATCCAGCTGTGCCATACGTAACCATTGGATCTTGCAATGTCGTATCAGCCGTTGTCCCTCCGGGGAAGGTCCACGCAAAGGACAGGGCATTGGACGAGGTATTCGTGAACGCCACGGTTGCCCCAACACAAGTTGTGGTGTCACTCACGAAACTTGCCACTACAGCCGCGATACTTAATTGTAGGTCAACTGTTGTGGAATCAATGCATCCCGCAGAACTTGYTCCTGTAACTGTATAGGTCGTTGCCGATCCTGGAGATGCCATTACGGTTGATCCTCCCGTTGTGTCAAGTCCTGTAGCAGGTGACCACGTATAGGTTGCCGCTCCGAGCGCGGTGAACAGAACGGTGTCACCAAAGGTGCAAACAATTCCAGGGGAGGGCGATACCGAAATAACGGGAAGTAAATCAATGCTCAATACCGTTGTAACTGTGCTATCACATCCATTGGAACCAGTGAATGTGTCGATATAGGTTCCTGCAGACRTTTGATAAAAACCGCCTAATAGGATACTATCGCCGATACAAATAGAAGCAGTGGCTGAGGAACCCGAGGTTGAAAGGATAGTGAGCGATGTACTCACAATGCTGTCGCATCCAGCAGTTGTATTGAACGAGTCTACATACACGCCTGCTATCATTTGATAAGCACCTCCTAACAATATACTGTCTCCTGAACATATTGCAATAGAATCAGTCGTAGCTGCATTCAAGTTCACACTTAGGTTGGTCGTTACGACAGAATCGCATCCCCCTGATGCGATCATGGAATCAACATAAGCACCTGCAGTGGTTTGATAAGCTCCCCCTGCCAATACGCTGTCTCCGTCACAAATAGCAAGGCTAACCGACGAGATGATGGTAGTCACTACGGTCAAAGTTGTCGTGATTGTACTGTCACAACCGTCAACTGAGGTAAGCGAGTCAGTATAAGTTCCAGCTGTGGTTTGAAATATGCCACCGAGCAAAATACTGTCACCAGTGCAAATACTGGTACTCGGAGTCATGTTGTACACAGGGTTTACGGTGAGTGTGGTGGATAGAATGCTGTCACATCCAGCGGTGGAGGATAGCGTATCCATATAGGTGCCCGCAGTCATTCGGAAAGCACCGCCAAGTAGAATGCTGTCCCCAGAACATATTGCAGCGGTCTCGGTTGTTGCAAAAGTGGGATTCACAGTCAATGTAGTGGTGATTACACTATCGCAACCATCCACCGAAGCCAGCGTATCCATATATGTGCCTGATGTTATTTGATAAGTACCGCCGAGCAGCAAACTGTCGCCATCACAAATAGAGGCAGCAACAGGTGTAGCATACGTTGGATTTACCGTCAGCGCAGTTGTAATTACGCTATCGCATCCAGCTAATGTAGTGAGCGTATCCATGTAGGAACCCGCAGATAGTTGATAACTGCCTCCCAATAGGATGCTGTCTCCACTACAGATTGAAGCGGTTGCCGAGGTTGTATAAGTTGGGTTGACCACCAGGGTTGTGGTTACGATACTGTCACATCCGTCAGATCCAGGGAAAGTATCGACGTAAGCCCCGGCTGTTGATTGAAATAAGCCGCCAAGCAAGATGCTGTCGCCATTACAAATGGTCTCCGTAGCCGTTATGCTATCCAGGGCCAGGAGTGTGAGAACCATTGTGTCTGTTGCCGCTGCACAGGGCCCAACTCCATCGGGGTCATTTGAGGTGATGATCAATGAAACTGATCCAGCAGTTACATCGGCAAAGGACGCAGAGTAAACCGGGGCCAAAAGGCTGGGATTGTCGAATGACCCACTTCCTGTTGTTGTCCAGGTAACGGTCAAGGCGCTTCCTCCCATGGTTCCAGTTAAGGGTGCTGGTGTGGAGCCCTCACAACTACTGCCATCTGGTCCTGCATCAACGGTTGCAGCAGGGTTCACGTTCAATATCGTAGAGCGAATGCTATCGCATCCATTAACAGAAACCAAGGTGTCGAAATAAGTACCCGGTAATGATTCAATGGTTCCATATATCAAGATGCTGTCTCCTGCACATAATGTAATTGCAGGATCCGTAAGGAGATAGGTGGGATTAACTGTAATTACAACTGCTGTAGCCGGACTTTCACATCCCGCAACCGTTTCTGTTACATAGAATGTGGAATCAGTACTCGCTCCTGAAGCAAATGGGCTTCCTGTTATAATTACTGTGGAAAGTGCAGCATCCGCATACCACGACAAGGTGCCGCCAGTTCCAGTTGCTGTAAGATCAGCGATTACATCGCCCATGCAATAGGCCGCTGGTGACGGAGCAGTTGGTGCCAGAGGTGCTCCGGTTTCCACAACTGAATGAGGGCCAGATGTACTGGTACACCCGTTTTGATTGGTTACTGTCAACGTATACACGCCAGCAGAAACACCTAGGAGATTTAAGCTGGTTCCCATTTGGACCTGAGAAGCATTCGTCCATGAGTAAGTGACTTGGCCCGGACTGACAATGGCCAGGCTTTTCACTTCACCATCTGAGGCTCCACAACTCGCATTGGTAATCGTCAAAGCGGATGCATCTATACTGGGTTCATCAATAATGAGTGTAACGCTACTCATGCTTGAGCCACATCCATTTGTTATGGCGTAATTTACCATATACACTCCTCCTGTGGTATACACATGAAATGCATCCTCGGTAAACGCAGAGTCTCCATCACCAAAAGCCCAAACGAATTGCTCATTTTGAGGTCCATCATCGTCACCGCTTCCCGAGTTTATTCGTTCAAACCATAGGGTGTCGCCTATGCAACCAAAATTGTCATTGACACCTGCTTGTCCACCAGGTATATYGTTCATGTCAATATAGGCAGTATCCAATACTGTATCAACCGTTCCACAGCCATTTAGGATAAAACCAGTCACATAGTAGTTACCGGTAGCACTGTACACATGATAACCGGTTGAGTCGATGGGGCTGCCATCACCGTAATCCCATCCGACTTGATTCCCGGTGGCTACCCAGAATTCAACGGTGTCTCCTGGGCAAATACTGCCGTAGTCGCTGCTGGAGTTGCCGTTAAAGTAGAAAGGCATTGTATTCGGGTTATTCACGAAAACGGTATCACGAAGGGTGTCTGTTACTCCACAGGCATTCGTGACCGTAAAAATAATCTCATAATCACCAACATTAGCATAACTGTGGGTATCCAAAACAAAGTCCAAACCATTGTTAGTGGGTAGTATGCCACTGGAATCGCCATCTCCATACCATATGTAATAGTTATAAAGATTATCAATTTCATCGTTCGAGTTATTGTCAAAAAAGAGCACCACATCACCTGGACAAGTACTCATTGGTGTCCATTGAAGATCAGCGTCTGGGGAGGCGGCCGTTTGAACAACCACCCACTTTCGAGCGGTGTCAACGCTCCCGCATCCGCTGGAGCGAATGAGTTGAACTTCAAAGTTGCCAGCTGCGGAATAAGTATGTGGTAATGGGTTTTGTAGAAGCGAAGAGTCTCCATCTCCATATAACCACTTGTAGGTAACCTGGGTTCCGTTCCAAGAGTTGTTTCTCAAGGCTACTGGGTCACCAATACACACCGTGTCGGTATCAACCTGATACATATTGTATCCTGCAAATTGGAATTGAGCGGAGCCCATGCCTCCCAATGAATCGAAGGCGACAATAATGTTTTGAATATTTGTATCGACATTGCCACAACCGTTGGTTAAGATTAATCGGACCACATAGGTGCCAGTGTCTGCGAAATAGGTACTCGGATTTTGAACGGTATCCGTCATCCCATTTCCAAAGTCCCAGACATAAGATCCGGGTTCCTGTGCACTGAAATTTACCAACTGATTGGGGCAGCTACTAGGCGCCGATCCGAACCATGCATTTGGGAACAATCCGGTATCCACCCTCAGGCTAATAGAGTCAACCCCTTGTTGCCCACAAATGTTGGTAACGGTAAGCAACACTGTGTAATTGCCCGTGTCCAAATATGCGTGGAATGGATTCTCTTGAGTTGATGAGTCTCCATCATCAAATCTCCAATCATAAGAGTTCTGCAGGCCGCCAGCATTAAAACTAACTGGATCTCCTACACAAACATTCATTACATTGGCATTTGGATWTGGTACAGGTAAGGCGCTACTATCGATAAATACGGTTTGGTAGATCGTGTCATTGCCACACATATCATTCACTACGAGMCGTACTGTGAAGGTACCCGTGTCACTGTAGGTGTGTTGTGTGTAGTTCCAGAATTCTGATGGGRATCCATCACCATAATCCCATTCCAGACTATTGTACATGTTGTTATAACTGAAAGTAACGGATGAACCGGGGCARAAGGAGGAGCTATCAGCAGGCTGAAAAGGCCCTGCACCTCCCACTGTTATGTTCATGTTATACTCCCCTATAAATGCCATAAGAGAATCATAACCTCTGAGCCTCATTTCATAATTACCGGGGTTGGTATAAGTAAAGGAGAAATCATAGGTGCTGTCCGTGGGCAAAGGATTGAATGATTGATCAAACCAATAGAATGTCGCGTTCGTGGTGTCCCAAAAAGTGTGAGATTGATTGGTGGCATTGACCGTTAACGGGGCACAACCGTTACTAACGTCGACGCTAAATTGAACTTGAGCTTTTGCTGAAATGCCAAAAAGTGCCAGGCAACAACAAAGAAAGTAAGGCAATAGAGAAGTTTTGATATCGACACTCTGTGTCGAAAATAATTGCGATTTCATAAGTGAGTGAGTGTGGAAAACAAATTTTTGAGGCTAATGAGCGGGGAAAAGTAAAAAGAATAATCTCTAATTAAAAATAAATTACTTCACAATTATTTGCCTTGTTTTGTGAAGGAAATGACCTTCATTTGTCATAACTTTATCCGCTTGTTATCGTATATATTTGGTTGTTAATGTTGTGATGAGGATGTGGGGTGTTAGCAGATGGGAAGAAGCATACTAAATAGAGTAAGAGCATTACTTGGGGTTTGCTTTGTGCTAAGTCTAAGTACAACTACGTATGCGCAAGCTCCAATAGCAGATTTTAGCGCTAATTTAACGTCCGGTTGCAGCCCGATTACAATAACTTTTTCTGACTTATCCACCAACGGTCCCACACAATGGAATTGGGATTTTGGCAATTCAAATAACTCTTCCTTGCAGAACCCGTCGGCGGTATACACGTTGCCTGGAACCTATACAGTTACATTAACAGCTACCAATGGAAGTGGTAGTGGGACAGAGACTAAAACGGCCTATATTACCGTTTTTCAAAGCCCTGTTGCCGCGCTTTCCTCTAGTACTACTTTCGGCTGCAATCCGCTTACAGTTCAGTTCTTCGACCAATCGATACCAGGTACAGGTGTGGTAAATGGCTGGTTATGGGATTTTGGAGATGGTAATGTCTCAACAGTTCAGAATCCCACCCATACGTATGTGTTACCAGGCGGTTTTAACGTGAGTCTTACAGTAACCGACAACAATGGATGTCAACACACGGTATTTGAGCCCAATTATATTAGCATCGGTTCGGCCGGAACAGCAGCACTGTCTGGCAGCCCTATAGATACATGCGTATTTCCGCTTACCGTATCATTCAATGATGCGTCTTTACCCGGCACTGCACCRATCGAAAATTGGTTGTGGGACTTCGGGGATGGAAGCCCAACAAGCTCGTCCCCCAATCCTAGCCATTTATATACCAATGCTGGGAGCTATGATGTGACYTTGATWGTATCCGATTCKTTRGGATGCYCTGATACMACRGTGTAYRTYGAYTTTGTCAATATAGTTGACTTTCAAGCAGACTTTGTAATTGATACGYTRTCGARCTGCCCGAACTTTGTGYTGCWATTYAATGATTCAACAGCRCCGGCTCCRGTCTCSTGGGACTGGRATTTTGGTGACGGAAATGGATCAACGAATCAAAATCCTCTTTACTTTTACGATAGTGCCGGAACATACAATGTCACRCTGATAGCTGAGAACGCCTTTGGATGTGTTGACTCCGTYACCCAAGCCGTCATTTTTGACAAACCTATGGCCAGCTTTGTCGTGGAYACYACTCAAAATTGTGAAACTCCWCTAYTGGTGAATTTCGCCAGCACGATTTCTGGAACARCACCGTTGACTTATACCTGGGATTTTGATGATGGATCACCTGSTTCTAGTTTGCCAAACCCTTCACATTCGTATACCAGTGATGGARTTTATAACCCTTTKCTAGTCGTAACTGATGGCTTAGGGTGTAGAGATACTTTTAGGTTAAGTGACACACCAGATTCAATTGTGATATTGTCCCCAACCGCTTTATTTGCCATCGTCCCAGAATTTGGCGGATGCATGCCCCTTACCGTGAATTTTGCTGATAGTAGCTTAAGTCCGGTGAGTACGGTAAATTCATGGTCATGGAATTTTGATGATCCATTTTCTGGTGGGAGTAACACCTCATCGTCAAACAATCCCGTTCACACCTTTGATTCATCTGGGATCTACAACGTGCAATTAATAATCGGAACGAATTGGGGCTGTACAGATACCGTGAATGTTGATGTGCCTGTAGGGGTGATGCCCGTGCTGGTAGAGTTCTCTATGTCCGATACAGTCGCCTGTGCCAATCAATCGGTACAGTTTACCGATTTGTCAACGGATTCCATCAATAACTGGCTTTGGTTCTTTGGTGATAGTACGGGTTTAACTTCCGTTGAGCAAAATCCTTCCCATGCTTTTACGGATACGGGTACCGTGATCGTGACGCTCATTGCCGGGCACAATGGGTGTAATGACACGGTGCAGCACAGCTTGGTCATTGTTCCGCCTAAAACCGTATTTATAGTTAGTCCTGCAATCGGTTGTACAGTACCTCATTTAGCTAGCTTCGATGATTTCTCAATAGGTGCCGATACGTGGCTTTGGGATTTTGGAGATGGTTTTACATCTACCGATACGAATACGACACATACCTATACTGCTCCTGGAAATTATACCGTTAAGCTTGTTATTACCAATGCGAATGGCTGTGTGGACTCTGGTTTTGCTGCTGTGGTTATTCCTGATTTACAGGCGGATTTCGTGCCGTTGGATTCTATTGGTTGTTTTAGCTTCTTTGCTACTTTTACCAATACCTCAACTTATTTGCATACCCCAGCAATAACGGCTAACAGCTGGACTTTTGGAGATGGGTCAGCACCAGTGGTGAATAACGCCAATTTCTCTCCAACCTATCTATACAATGACACCGGAACTTTTGATGTAATGTTGGTGATCACAGATTTCTATGGTTGTGTTGATACCATGATCAAACCGCAGGCTGTTTCCAGCCATGGTATCTATCCCAACTTTTCGTCGGACGTAACAAACGGCTGTGCGCCACTGGTTGTCTCCTTTACTGATTCAACTGTGGGGAGCTTGCAGCCGGATTCATGGAGCTGGGATTTTGGGGATGGTTCTCCAGTAGATACCACTCAGAATCCTGTACACGTTTATACCAATGCTGGAACCTTCTCTATTCAACTTACGGTAGCGGATTCAAATGGATGTACTGACTCCATTACCTTCTCCAGTCTCATCTCTACTACGCGTCCTTCACCAATTTATACGTTTGATACCCCTATTTGTATCGGTCAGGACCTTGCGATTCAGAATAGCTCTCTGGGCCAGGGAATAAGCTATCTGTGGGATTTTGGAGATGGTGATACCGCCTCAATCGCCAATCCACTGCATGGCTACGCGGATACGGGTTTCTATGCCCTCACGCTCATTGTAACTGATTCTAATGGTTGTGACAGCACTGCCGTGAATATTGTAGATGTCTCCCCATCATCTACGGCAGGCATCGTCGTTGATACCCTTAATACAAGCTGCCCACCCCTGGTCGTTTCCTTTCAGGATTCATCATCGTCAGATGTTGTTTCCTGGTTTTGGGATTTTGGAGATGGCTCAACTTCCGCAAGTGAAAATCCTATTCACACCTACTCATTTCCAGATACACTTGACGTTATGCTTGCAGTTGCCAATGCTACGGGATGTGTAGACACACTAATATTACCGGATCTCATTCAAATTGGTGGCCCTTTTGGTACCTTCTCTTTCATACCTGATTCTGGCTGTGTGCCTTTAGCGGTATCCTTTCAGGCCAATGCCACCAACACCTCCAACTATGTTTGGGACTTTGGAGATGGCGTGATTGATTCAGTTTCAGGAAGTTCCGCCTCGCATATCTATTTGAACGAAGGGACACCACACCCGGCGCTCATTCTAATTGACTCAATAGGTTGTCAGCAGACGGCCCAACCTCCTGACCCTGACTCAATCTTGATTGACAATCCAGTAGCCCTCTTTGCCAGCAGTACAACATTGCTCTATACCACACTGTGTGGATTGGATACAGTATACTTCTTTGACGCATCATCGGTGGAATCTCCCTTTACTTCGCTCACTTCATGGAGTTGGGATTTTGGAGATGGAAATACAGATACCTTTCCCAATCCATTTAACGTATACAATGATACTGGTACCTACTTGGTTGTGCTTGGGGTGTCCAGTACCTTGGGTTGTAACAAATACGATTCGCTTGTGATTACGGTTGAAATTGACACAATAAATATACTTCGGGCAAGCATTCCTGTTGTCACGGATGTTGCATGTGGAGGAGGCAACAGCGGTGCTGCAACTGGATTGGCATTGGGCGGGACAGCGCCATATACTTATTTATGGTCAGACGATTCGGCTCAAACCACCATCCAGAGTACGGGGCTGGTAGCAGGCACTTATTTGTTCTCAGTTATTGATTCAAATGGATGCACGGCTTCTGATAGCACGCTCATATCTGAGCCACCTGCGCTTATCGCCACAATATTCGACAGCACTATGGTCACTTGTAATGGGCTAGGCGACGGTACTGCCGAGGCAATAGGCACTGGTGGTAGCGGATCTTATACCTACCTTTGGAATGATCCAAGCGTACAGTCTTCTGCTTTGGCAACCAACCTCAACGTGGACACATTTACCGTTACCATCACTGATTCTCTCGGGTGTACTGCGAAGGATTCCGTAGTAATCACAGAACCTGTACTCCTTACGGTGATCGATGCCAGTCAGAACAACGTAACCTGTTTCGGTGGTAGCGATGGAGTGGCCGTTTCCACAACTAGCGGAGGCACACAACCCTATACATACCTCTGGAACACCACGCCGATTCAGACAGATACCATGATAGACAGCTTGTCGGCCGGCAACTATACTGTTGTTGTCTTAGACTCTTTCTCATGTACTTCAAGTATCACGTTTACCATTACGGAACCGCCGCTGCTATTTTCACTAATTGTCGATACCACCAGCATTTTATGTTTTGGAGATACGACTGGTGAAGCATTGATCAGTATAATCGGAGGAATACCACCTTACGAGATCTTATGGTTAAGTGTTGGAGATACCGGTGTAACAGCTGACTCGCTGTGGTCGGGGACCCACTTATATCAGGTTACTGATTCCATTGGGTGCCAAATTACAGACAGTCTATGGTTGTCCCAACCGTCTAAAATTGATATTACCATTAATGTAGGTGACGGCTCCATCTGCAAATATGGAAAGGATTCAGTACAGGCAACTGCAATCGGTGGTACGCCACCTTTAACCTATGACTGGGACAATGGACTGGGTTCGGGGCAAGCCTGGAAGCCATTGACTCCAGATACTACTACCACGTATCAATTGACGGTAACAGATGCCAATAACTGCAATTTGCAAGACAGTGTTCAAATTTTTGTCTTTAAGTTGATTAAGGTGGCTGTTTCAAGCGATACCTTGTGCTTGGGTGACAGCATTGGGTTGGATGTCTTTATTGTGGAGGGAGGGGACAGTACTTATTCATACGTGTGGAATTTTGGTGATGGGGTTATCGACACCACCAGTGACACGAGCGCATCGCACGTTTACGCAACCATTGGTTWGAATATCCTTGATTTGACGGTGATAGGGCCAGATGTATGTGTGACTGACTCCCTGGTATTTGATCCGCTCACCATCTTAAGGTCACCCATTGCAGGGGCTTTTGCAGATCCACTTGTTACCAATACCGTCAGTCCATTGATATCATTCACCAGCAAATCAAAATCAAGTAGTTTGCTGGATACGCTGGTAAGTTGGTTCTGGGATTTTGGGGATCAGG
This sequence comes from Flavobacteriales bacterium, assembly GCA_016764395.1. Classification (GTDB taxonomy): domain Bacteria; phylum Bacteroidota; class Bacteroidia; order NORP154; family NORP154. Next base: position 4,118 of record JAESRW010000031.1, on the reverse strand, counting down.
TCAATTCTTCCTTGGTTCACCCCACCCATTTGTACGCTGATTCTGGCACTTATTTAGTGTCACATGCGGTCATCAACAACTTTGGATGTACGGACACCAGTACMTTGATCATTCGCATTAACACCAGTTTTGAAATTGAGGTGCCCAGTGGATTCACACCTGATCCAACTGGTGCAAATGGAGGATTCTATATTCCCGGTACSCTGGATAATAATGTATTCTATCCCATCACCAGGTTTGTTGAAGATTTTCACATGATGATCTTTAACAGGTGGGGTGAAATGGTTTTTGAGTCATTTGACATTGCCGTGGGTTGGGATGGTTATTACCGTGGGAAACTGAGTCAGCAGGACGTTTACGTCTGGAAAATTGAACTGCGGTATATAGATGGCTCAGAGTTTAAAGAGATAGGGGATATTACTTTGGTAAGGTGAGAAATATAAATTATAAAATGAGAAGGATTACATTGATAATATGTGCTTTGGTAACTGTGTCTACGGTCAGTGCACAGCAAAAGTTGAGTAAGGAAGATAAAGTACTTAAAAAAGAGGCGGACTATTATTTTGGATATGGAGATTATAAAGGTGCGCTGAMTATTTATGAAAAAATAYTGGTTAATACTWCGGAATCCCCTGATCTCAACTACAAGACRGGCGTGTGTATATTAATGACGATAGCCGATCAGAATGCCGCATCTACATTTTTCCTTAAAGCTGGTGAAGCTGGATATCAAGAAGCGTACTATTATGTAGCCAAATGGTATCACTTGCAGGAGGACTTCAACAAAGCCAAGGAGTACTATCACAAGTACGATGAGTTGAAAGTTAAACAAAGGGTGCATAAGGAGAGTATGGCTGAYTATATTCAATCCTGCGCCACCGCAAAAAATATGATGGATGCACCCATGGAAGTGACCATTGAGAATATGGGCGAATCGGTCAACTCAAAATACTCAGAGTATGTACCTGTCATTTCCATGGACGAGTCTTCCATGATGTTCACTTCCAGACGGCCCGGGAGCACAGGAGGGAAAATTGACCCATATGGACGTTATTTTGAAGATGTATATATCACAACTCAAAGCAAGAACGTTTGGTCGAATGCTGAGTTGGTCGGATCCAATATTAATACGGAGAATCATGATGCCAGCGTGGGGCTCTCAGCAGATGGATTTACACTGATTACCTACAAGACCAATGAGGCTGGAACAGGAGGAGATCTATACTGGTCGTTACTCGATGGTGACACTTGGCAGAAACCTACCAAATTCCCTGATGGAATTAATACACAGCATATTGAACCAAGCGCCAGTTATTCACCAGACATGGCTGAGTTGTACTTCTCTTCTGACCGGCCAGGTGGCTTGGGTGGAAAGGATATTTACAGTGTGAGGCGTTTGCCGAATGGGGAGTGGGGTTTGCCCAAGAATTTGGGCCCATCAATCAATTCGGGCTATGACCAGGATGCTCCATTTATTCATCCGGACAATCAGACGCTCTATTTTAGCAGTAAAGGAAAGGAGTCTATGGGGGGGTATGATATTTTTAAAGCCACCAAGAATCTTGATGGAACCTGGAGCGAGGTGCAAAATTTAGGGTATCCAATAAATACAGCAGACGATGACTTGTACTTCGTACTGTCTGCTGATGGAAAACGAGGGTACCTTTCTTCAAGCAGGAAAGGTGGATATGGAGAGCAAGATATTTACATTGTTCACCTCACGGATGATGTGGGAAAGCTTACGATCATTAAGGGGATTGTGAGTATCGCAGAAAATGATTCGACTTTGATGCCGTTTGGAGCGATGATCACCCTCAGGGATGTAGAAACCAATAAACTCCTTGGCATCTATCGTTCCAATTCATCCACGGGTAAGTACTTAATTGTTGTACCCCCTGGAAAGAAGTATAGGATGCTCGTTGAGGTTCCTGGATATGAGTCATTTGAACGGTATTGGTACTTTGATTATGACTCGGGTTTCAGTTTGATCAACAAATCAATAGATCTGACAACCAAATTAAAATCCAGGCGCTAAAGATGAGCTTGAACAAGTTGCCATATCTAATTGCCATTGTTGTCATGTTGCCTCTATTTGGAAAGGCTCAGGATGTCCAGTTCTCTCAATTTTACGCGGCGCCGATGTATTTGAACCCAGCCTTTACAGGCAATACGGAACAGAGCCGGGTAGCCGCCAATTACCGTAAGCAATGGCTCAAGGTGCCTGGTGCATTCACTTCTTCTTCGGTCTCCTATGATCATTTCTTGCGAAAGTACAATAGCGGAGTAGGCATCATGTTTTTAAATGATCAGGCTGGCAGTGGAGCCTTGAGCATTAATAGTATTGGAGCTTTGTATTCATATGTGTTTCATATTTCGAGAGCTGTCGGAATTAGGGCAGGGGTAAGGGCTTCATATGTGAATCGAGAATTAAACTTCTTCGCGCTTAAATTCGCTGACCAAATTATAAGGGGTGATCCGTTCTACACCGTTGAAATATTTGACAACACTTCCAGGAGGTACTTCGACTTCGGGACCGGAGCAATTCTGTTTACCAATGATTATTGGGCAGGGTTTTCATTGGATCATTTGAACCAACCCAATGAATCATTTTTGCAACAGGATACCCGTACACCTATTAAATATACCATACAGGGAGGTTATCGATATGTAATAGCAAATGACACAAAAGGAAATCCCGAACGGGCTATTACGATGGTTGCAATCTATAAGGGACAGCAAGATTGGGATCAGATTGACTTAGGAGGTTACTATAAATATAAGATCGTGTTAGCCGGTTTGTGGTACAGGGGGATTCCAGGGTTCAAAGCGTTTAAGCCAGGCTATTCAAATAACGATGCCTTGGTGGTCATGCTAGGATTACAGCTCCATAACTACTTCCATGTGGGTTATAGTTATGATGCGACCATCTCGAAATTGGGGCTTGCTTCTCAGGGATCTCACGAGATCTCACTTATTTATGAATTTGCGAAGGCGGAGTACAAGCGAAGCGGAAAGAAACAGAACTTTATGGTTCCGTGTACTAAGTTTTAAGCATCCGTTAAACCCTTGTTTCGGATATTCGGCTCCAACAGATCCCAAAGATTGCCATATAAATCTTCAAAAACCGCCACGGTTCCATATTCTTCTTCTTTCGGTTTCCTCACGAAGTGAATTTTTCTCGCTACCATTTTGTGATAATCTCTCCAGAAATCATCGGTAAAAAGGAAAAGAAAAACGCGTCCGCCAGTTTGATTTCCTGCTCTTGAGAGTTGTTCGTCATCTGCCGCTTTGGCGAGCAATAAACTACATTCCGTTGCCCCAGGAGGCGCAATCAGTACCCAGCGCTTTTGATCACTTAGTGGCGTGTCCTCAATAAGTCTAAAATCCAACTTTTGCGTGTAGAATTCGATGGCTTCATCATAGTCTTTTACGACCAGGGATATGTGGGCTATGCGTTGATTCATTGGAACTTCCATTTTCATGGGAGTTAATTTTTTAGTCGAGATATTCGTTAATCAATTTTTCCAGTTCAATGTTTTTTGATTCCAAATGATCTGAATTTCACAGTCAACTTTTTCCATAGCCATTTCCTCACGCAAGGACTTTGACAGTGTTACAGCTCCGTTTCTTACTTTCTCTTCATGTAATTCCGAGGATGTTGTTTTACTGCAGTTCTCATTTTCATACCAACCAATCAGGATGCCGAGCCCAATACAAAGGATGACAATCAGCACGAAGCTTCTCATTTTTTAAATGGATAACTGTTAACCCAGTCAATGTACGCTGTCCTTTTCTTCTTGTGCCTCTTGAGCCACTTCTCAACCTTCTTGCTCTTATTAATTTGGGAATTAATGTCGTACACAAAGGCCTTTACGTGCTTTTCTTCGGCCAGCTCGATGAAAAAGGGCACCAGAAAATTCCAATAGAAACCTGTTTTATTGATTTTTTGCTCCGCCTTCAAAAGCTCAAAAATACGCTGCATGTGGATCTCGAATTCTTTGACCGCTGTTTTTTTCTTGTCTTCCTTATCGGGAATGGATGTCACCCCGGCCAACATCCCCAGGCCTTGTTCTATTGTTGCAAATTCATAGGCTGTGGTATCCTTTCTTACTTTGCCG